>NZ_JARJBD010000127.1:0-21706 GCF_029269925.1 Rhodococcus sp. T2V | reverse complement strand
CCCCCAGATCCGCCTCGAGGTCCATCGACGGATCCACCATCTCCACCGGGTAACCGGTCTTGTCCGCCACCACTTCCTGCAGCGCGGTCCGCAGCACGGCGGCGTCGACGGCTGCGGAGGAGGCGGGTGTGTCGGCGGCGATCGGTGCGGTGAGGGTCGCCGGTGTGCTCGGTGCCGGCGGGGCCGGGGTGGGCGCGGAAACCGGGGCCGGGATCGGGGTGGGTGCGGGGGCAGCGGCCGACGTGGGAGTCGGCGTCAGCTGCGGTGCGGGGCGCGGCGGCAACGCCGGCAGGTCCGTCCGGGAGGACACCGCAGCGGTGGTGCCGGCGGTGGCGGGGGTGTCGAGTTCGGCCAGGTGGCCCAGGATTTCAGTGGCGCGGGCGTGGGTGTGGCTGATGGCCACCCCGTGATCCTTGACGGCCTCGACGGCGCGAACCATGCCGTCGTCGAGCTGAGCGGCGTTCAGGGCGCGGGCCAGTTCCCGGGCGAGTTCGAGTTGGCCGTCGAGGTAGTCGTTGTGGGTTGCCACGTGCTGCGACAGGGCGGTGTCGAGGCCGGTGGACTGCCCCGCGGGATGCGACACGGTGTTCTCCGTTGCTCGGATGGGCAGGGGGGTCGCGGCGACGGCGGGCGGCGCCGACGGGATCGGAAGCGGAGCGGAATGCGTGGCGGTCGGTTCCGGGATCGATGTGGCCGGCGTGGTGACCGGTGAGACCCGGTAGCCGTCCGCGAGTGCGTCGGCGTAGGCGCGGCGCCGCTGTTCGGGGGTGTATTCCGGGGCAGACAAGCTCACGCTCATCCCGCGACGCTCGACCGGCGCTGGGGGTACGTCGCGGTAGCGGTTGATGCCGTCGAGGGCCAGCCCGAGCACCGCGAGCTGGACCGCGGCCCGCTTGAGGCTGAGGTCGCTGTCGCCGAGCGGTCCGCCGTCGGTGGCGATGGCGACGACATCATCGCCAAGGGTGCGGCGCACCAGGGAGGTCAGGACCTGCTTGGGGCCGAATTCGACGAAGACCGTGCACCCGTCCTGCTTCATGTTTTCGAGTGCGGTGACGAACTCGACCGGTCGCAGGAGCTGCCCGACCAGGGTCGCGCGGTTGGTGTCGACGTCCGCCCCGTAGTGGGCGCCGGGTGAATTCGCGTACACCGGTGCGGCCGGTTCACCGATCCGCACCGCCGCGACGGCGGGTGCGAAGGCGGCGACGGCATGCCCGACGTACGGGGTGTGGAAGGCCGCCGACACCGGCAGCTCGCGGGTGGCGACGCCGCGGTCGGCGCAGGTGCGGGCCAACGCGGCGACCGCCTCGGTACCGCCGCCGACGACGATCTGATCGGGGGCGTTGTGGTTGCACACCCACACGTCGTCAAGGCCGGCGATCAGGGCGTCGACGTCGTCGCGGGTGGCGGCGACGGCGAGCATCGTGCCGGTCTCGGCGCCGGGCTGCGGTGCCATGGCCCGGCCGCGGGCGCGGGCCAGGGTGAAGAAGTCGTCGGTGGTCAGGGACCCGGCCGCCCACAGGGCAGTCAGCTCCCCGAAGCTGTGTCCGAGGTAGCCGTCGGCGGTGAAGCCCAGCTCGGTGAGGGCGCGGAATTGTCCGGCGGACAGCGCGCCGATGGCCGGCTGCGCGAATTCGGTGCGGCGCAGCAGGGTTTCCTGGGTGTCGCGGTCGGCCTCGTCGAAGACCGGCGGGGGGAACACGATCGCCCCGAGGCGCTGGGGTTCGCCGGCGAATGCTGCGTTGGCACGGTCGAAGGTGTCCGCGATCAGCGGATTGGCAAGTGCTGCGGCGGTTCCCATGTCGACGTACTGGCTGCCCTGGCCAGCGAAGAGGGCACCGATACGCAGGTCGGGTTGTGCGGAGGCGCGGTAGGAGATGCCCTCGGGGTGGTTCCAGGCCGTGGCATCGGGGTTGTTCGCGAGTTGGTCGGCGGCGAGTTCGCGCAGATGGGTCTCGTTGTCCTCGTCGAGGGAGACGAACCCGATCCGGACGTGATCGGTGGGGATCTGGCCGCCGTCCTGGGAGGGCTGGGTGCGGACGAGGTCGATGAGGGCGGTGACGTCGGGTGCGTGCCACAGGTGGGCGGTCGGGGCGGTGTGCAGGGTGCGCCGGTCCGCGATCGGGGTGGCGTGTTCTTCGAGGACGATGTGGAAGTTGGTGCCGCCGAATCCCATTGCCGAGGCGGCGGCGCGGCGGACGGGGCGCTCGGGATCGCGGATCCAGGGCCGGGTGCGGGTGTTGACGTAGTACGGTGCGGCCGCGGTGTCGATGGCCGGGTTGGGTTTGTCGACGTTGATGGTGCCGGGGAGCACGCGGTGGTATAGGCCGAGGGCGAGTTTCATGACGCTGGCGGTGCCGGCGGCACCCTTGGTGTGCCCGATCTGGGACTTGACGCTGCCGAGGGCGGCGAAGCGGGGTTCGTCGCTGGCGTCGGTGAGCAGGCCGCCGAGGGCGGTGAGTTCGGTGCGGTCGCCGACCGCGGTGCCGGTGGCGTGCGCCTCGAACAGTTCGACCGACGCCGGTGAGCAGTCCGCGTCCGTGTAGGCGCGGTCGAGTGCGACGCGTTGGCCTTCGGCGCGGGGGGCGTAGATGCTCTTGGAGCGGCCGTCGCTGGAGGAGCCGAGGCCTTTGATGACGGCGTAGATGCGGTTGCCGTCGCGCTCGGCGTCGTCGAGGCGGCGCAGCGCGAGCATGCTGATGCCCTCGCCGAGGATGGTGCCGTTGGCCTGGTCGGAGAAGGGGCTGATCCGCCCGGTCGGGGACAGTGCCCCGACCTTGCTGAAGCACATGTAGATGAAGATTGAGTTTTCGGTGTCCACTCCGCCGGTGATCATGGTGTCGGCGCGGCCGTCGAGCAGCTCGGCGATCGCGGTGCGCATCGCGGCCAGTGAGGCGGCGCAGGCGGCGTCGACGGTGCAGTTGATGCCGCCGAGCCCGAATCGGTTGGCGATTCGGCCGGCGACAACGTTCGCGAGCAGTCCGGGGAACGAGTTCTCTTCCCACGGTGCGAACGCGGTGACGAACTTGTCGGCGAGCGTGCCCGCGTCGGTGTCCGACAGTCCGCAGCTGCGGGCAACTTGTTTGAGTACCGGGGTCGACAGGCGCGCGGCGAGCGGATGCATCAGCGGCACCGGTCCGGTCGTGCCGAGCACGACGCCTGTCCGTGCCGGGTCGTACCAGGTCGAGTCCGGGGCGCCGGCGTCGGTGAGCAGGTCGCGAGCGACGCCGAGGCTCAGGGTCTGCATGGTGCTGGTGACTTCGAGTTGATTCGGGGGCAACCCGAATTCGAGGGGGTCGAAGTCGATGTCGGGGAGGAAGGCGCCGCGCCTCGAGTACGTCTTGTCCGGTGCGGTGCGGTCCTCGTCGTAGTAGTCGTCCAGGCTCCAGCGGGACTCGGGGACGTCCTCGGTGCAGTCGATGCCGTCGACGATGTTCTGCCAGTATTCGCGGTGGTTGCGGGCTTTGGGGAACAGTCCGGACATGCCGACGATGGCGATCGGGTTCCGTGCCAGTCGTCGGTCGTCGAGCCGATCGGGGGTTGCGGCGGTCACGAGGGGTCCTCTCGAGGTGCGGGCGGGCCGCTCAGGCGGCGATGGTGGTGGCGGTGGTGTGCGCGATCAGCTCGGCTGCGGCGGCCGCGAAGTGGCGGTGGCCGGTGGGGCTCGGGTGCAGCCCGTCGTCGGTCCACAGCTCGTCGCGGCCCCACTCGGGTGTCGTGGCGAGGTCGAGCAGCAGAGTGCCGGTGTGTGCGGTGACGCCGGCGAGTGCGTGGTTGGCTTCGGTGAAGCGGGTGCGCAGCAGGGTCTTGAAGTTGTCCGGGACCGGGAGGCGGGCGGGGATGTCGGGGTAGGTGGCCGTGAGCACGGTCGCGCCGGTGTCGGCGAGGGCGGTGAAGATGGTGCGCAGATTGCGCACGAAACGCGCCTCGTCGTAGTCGCTGACGAGGTCGTTGACACCGACGACGACCCCGATGAGTGGTGCCTTCGTGGTCAGGGCCGGGGTCAGTTGGGTGTGCACGACATCGGTGGTGGTGGCGCCGTGAGTGCCGAAGTTGTGCACCTTGGTGGCGCGCAGGCCCAGCTGAGTGGCCAGCCGCGGCGCCCAGCCGCGGTAGCCGCCGTGCGGGGCCGGGTCGCCGCGGCCCTCGACGAAGCTGTCGCCGAGCACGGTCAGGGCGTGGCCGCTCATGCCGGGGTCAGGTGTCGGTCGGATTCGGGCAGGTCGACCTCGGCGTACAGGTCGGCGAGGTTCTGCGGTGCAAAGAACTCCTCGCCCGGGATGCCGCCGGCGATGAGGCCGAAGAACTTCTTGGTGTAGGCCGGGCTCTTGGCGGCGGCCCGAAACACCGAGTCGTAGTAGGGCGTCAGGGTGAGTTCGGAGATACTCAGGGTCAACTCGTAGGTGCCGGCGCTCTGTTCGTCGCGGGTGCGCTGGTAGTCGGCGAGGGCCTCCTCCATCGGGCGACGGCCACTGAGTCCGTCGTCGATCCGCTCCGAGAGCAGCTCGGCGTACTTGAAGGCGTCGGTGATGCCCCAGCCGGTGAAGGGGTCCTTGTGGTAGCCGGCGTCGCCGACCAATGCCCAGCCCGGGCCGAAGGACTGCCGGTAGTAGTTGTCCGGGTACAGCATGGGCCGGAATTGTTCTTCACGGGTTCCGTGGTCTCGCAGGTCTTCTCCGTACTTCGGGTCGATGGCGTCGATGATCTCGTTGACGCCGGCGTCGGGGTCGGCCCGAAAGTCCCGGAACCGGCTGCGGGGCCGCATGACGGCGACCAGGCTCAGGTCGTCGTTGGTGGGCCAGGACGCGAACTGCTGGCGGCCGAATCCGGTGCGGTGGTGCATGCCCCAGTCGATGCCCGAGTAGTAGGAGTAGTAGACGAAGCATCCGCCCGGTGCCCCGCGGTAGGTGTCGGCGCCGACCTTCGATGCGACAATCGAGTTCGCCCCGTCCGCGCCGACGACGATCGGAGCGCGGAATTCCAGTGCCGTCCCATCGCCCTCGGTGCCGCGGATGCCGACGACGCGGCCGTCGTGTTCGACCAGGTCGGTGACCTTGAACCGTTCGATCACCTCGACTCCGGCCTCAGCGGCGGCCTCGATGAGGATCTTGTCCAGAACGGTGCGGCGCGGGCAGTACACGGCATCGATGCCGTCGATGGGGTCGGCGAAGCCGTCGAGGGCGATGTCGGTGTAGGAGAAGTTCAGGTGCCGGATCGGTGGGCAGCCGGTGGCGACGACCTCGTCCAGCAGCCCCCAGTCCTTCAGGCGCGAGAGGCCAGCCTGGTGGATGTAGTGGGTGGAGACGGTGTCGCTGGGGAAGCTGGCGCGGTCCACCGCGAGCACCCGGTATCCCTTACGGGCGAGGAGCATCGCCAGCGGTGAGCCGGCTACCCGGGCGCCGACAACAATGACGTCATACATTTTCACGGTTCTCCTGTTTTCGCGTTTCGCGGTCACCATGTCTGGGAACGAGTATTCTTCGGCTCGTACCGTTCCTCTATTCCCGGAGCGGGTGAATGATCGGGCGATCGTCGGTGACTATCGGCGGAAAAACAATTCGAATGTCTTCACCGGAAATTCGACCTACCGTGGCCTCGAATTCACACTCTCGCCGCGTACATGTCATTAACCTCGGTGAGGTACGTGTTTTCGATTTCAGTTCGTCGCAGTTTCAGCGACGAGGTCAACAGTCCGGCCTCGACGGTGAAGTCGCCGTCGACGACCCGGAATTCACGGATCGACTCGGCCCGGGAGACGAGGCTGTTGGCGTCGTCGACGGCGCCCTGCAACTCGTCTCGAAGACAGGCATCGTCCCGGTCGGCCGCGGCGCCGGTGTCCTGCCGCCAGGCCGCCCAGCGGTCGGCGTCGAGGGTGAGCAGGGCGCAAATGTAGGCGCGGCCCTCACCGAGGACGATGCAGTTGCTCACCAAGGGGTGCAGCCGGAGCCGGTCTTCGAGGGGGGTGGGGGCGACGTTCTTTCCGCCGCTGGTGACGAGGATTTCCTTGCGTCGTCCGGTGATCCGGAGATAGCCGTCGGTATCGAGTTCCCCGATGTCACCGGTGTGCAACCAGCCGTCGCGGTCGATCGGGGTCTTGTCGGCGGCAGCGCCCCAGTATCCGGGGGTCACGTTGGCGCCCTGGATCAGGACCTCGCCGTCGTCGGCGATCGCGACCGTCGTCCCGGGAATCGGACGACCCACGGTCTCGAGCCGGTTGGTGACCGGCTCGTTGACGGTGACGGCGGTGGCGGTTTCGGTCATCCCGTAGCAGTTGAGGATGTGCAGGCCGCAGGCCGCGAAGAACCCGGCCGTCGTGGTGTCGAGGGAGGCACCGCCGGAGATGACGTGGGTGAGCCGGCCGCCGAGCAGGTCGACGACCGGGCCCACGGGCTGCCCGGAGTCGGTCTGGCCGCGCAGGATGGCGATCCCCCTTTCGACCGCCGCCTTTTCGCCGCCGGTGGGCAGTAGACCGCGGGCAGCCTTGCGGATCTTCTCGAGCGCGTAGGGCACGAGGGCGAGGAACGTCGGCCGCACTCGGGGCAGCACCGGCACCAGTTCGGGGATGGCCGGCAGCAGGTGCGTGCGGGTGCCGCCGATCAGGCAGGCGAACAGGATCGTCTGACCGAACACGTGCGCGAGTGGAAGCGCGTGAACGGTCACGGCCTGCCCGCGCTCGTCCCCGCCGAACATGTCGCCGGTGTGAAGGACGGTGTTGGCGGCCGAGGCGAACATGTTGCGGTGGGTGAGAATGCATCCCTTGGCGGAACCTGTTGTACCGCTGGTGTAGACGATCATGGCGTGATCGTCCGCCCGGACGGCAGCGGTCCGGGCGTCGAGCTCGTCGCCCTCGTCACCGTGGGACCAGGTGGCGACTTCGGTGAACCCCCACACCGTCGTCGCGCCGGCCTCGGTCAGCCGCGCCGCGTCGTGCTCGGTTTCCGCAGCGAAGTAGGTGGCACCGGAGTCGGTGAGGATGTGCGCGATCTGCGTGTCGGACGACGTCGGGTACACCGGCACCACCACCGCACCGATGGCGAGGGCAGCGAGATCCACCAGCGCCCACTCGACGCCGGTCCGCCCGAGGACCGCGACCCGATCACCCACCTGGACACCGCGTTCGACGAACACCGATGCCAGCGCCCGGATGCGGGCGTCGAGCCGAGCACAGGTGAGTTGCTCACCGTCTGCTCCCGCGCACAGGGCGATCCGGTCGGGTGCATCGGCAGTGGCGCCACGCACCACCGAATACAGTCCCGATTCGTCGGGCAGTTCGACACCATTTCCAGAAAACGACACAGAGTTCATGGAGATAATTGTTCGGCAACCGTCACGGGTAGGCAATGAACTTTTAACTAATGCCCGAACGTATATTTCTATCGCCGAAATCAAATAGCGACAAGCCCGTTCTTCATTCTCGACGATTCGTCGAAATGGTCGATACAATCGAGAAAGGAACACACCGCAGGATTGGTTTCCTCGGCCCGCCACACCGCATACAAGTCGATCGTGGGAATCGGGTCGAACAGCTTCACCGCCACCGAACTGGTGCCCATCGCGAGGAGGCCTCCCGAGGAGGCCCGGGGCAAGGACGCGAATCCCACCAGAGACTTGACCGACACCATGTGTGCCGTTGCGCCCGGATCATCCGCCATCTGAACGACGTTGAGGGAGATCCTGCTGTCCGATGCGGCACCGAAGATCGAGTCGTACATCGCCGGGCACTGCTCGCGGGCGAACATGACACACGGTTGGGCGGCGAGTTCAGCGAACGGTACACCGGGCCGTCCCGCCCAGCTGTGCCCCTCCCCCACGACGGCCACCAGCGGGATGTTCCGCAGGACGCGCCGGTATCGGAATTCCGCGGTGCGCGGATGACCGTAGACAAGGGCGATGTCGAGGCAACCGTCCGCGAGGCCGTCGAGTTGTGGCCCAGTACGTTTCTCCCACAAGGACACTACGACGTCGGGATGGGCGGTGCTCATCCGCGCCAGTGCGGACGGCAGCACGTGTCGGCTCGCCGGCATGTTGTAGCCGATATTCAACGTGCCGGAACGACCGTCCGCGGTCGCCCGGGCGATCTGGGCGGCCTTGTCCATCTGCGCGATGATCAACCGGGCCTGGACCTCGAATTCCCGGCCCGAGGCTGTGAGCTTCACCTCGTGTGACGTGCGCGCGACCAACCGCACCCCGAGGGACTTCTCCAACTTCTGCAGGTGCGCGCTCAGCGACGGTTGGGTCAGATGCAACCGCGCCGCAGCCCTTCCGAAATGCAGATCTTCGGCAATAGTGATGAACGAGACGAGATGTCTGAATTCCACAGTCACTCCCCAGTAGCTCGTAACCGAAACGCTAGCGGGGTGCCATAACTCCGGGTGAACTGCGCGCGCACGTACCGAGCAGCGCTCATGAGCACTGCGTGAACCAGACCCTGCCCGTCCTGTCGTGTATCCGGTTGGTACCGGATACACCCGCCCACGATCACAGCCTACGAGGACGGCGGCTTCTTTGAGGCTCGGCGCCGCGGTGCAGCGGTGCCGGCTTCGCCACGGGATCCGGTGCGCCGTTTCAATCGCAGAGCCGGCCGGGGTGGTCGACACCGCTGCCTCCCCAGTTTTGTCGGGCTTCGGCGTACCCGGCGTGATCTGGTCGAGCACCAATGCCGTCCCACCGACCGCCGCCGTAGTCCGAGGAGATTTCGCGAATGGCCTCCCTCTACCTATTACGATGCGCGCAAGATCGATCGAGGTAAGTGCGGATCTGACGGGGATTCAGGTGTTGCGCCGGTGCACCACGATGCGGCCGCCGTTCTTCGGCGTGAACGCGACCCCGCGTGAGTGCCACTTCTCACCTGGCGCCGTTGTGGTCTCGATGTCGAAATGCCGCAGTATCGTTCGGAGCACCACATCCATCTCCATGTTGGCGAATGTCGCCCCCACACAGCGTCGGGTCCCGCCGCCGAACGGTATCCAGGCGTTCGTGTGGGGTCGGACGCCGACGAACCGTTGGGGATCGAACTTTCTGGGGTCAGGAAATGCTGCTGCATCCTTATGTATCGCCGAAATGCTGACCATTATCGAGTACCCCTGTGGGATTACCCATTCGCCGATCTCGAACACGGGCGCGTACACGTGCCGGCCGGCGAAGTCGATAACGGTGGCAGTCCGCTGCACCTCGAGAATGGCCGCTTGGCGCAGTTCGCTGTCGTCTGTGTCCGCCTCGGAGGCCAGCGCGGTGAGCGCCTCCGGGTGCCGACTCAGCCGCTCGAAGGCCCACGCCAGGGTGGATGCTGTGGTTTCGTGGCCGGCGGCCAGCAACGTGAGCAGCTCGTCGCCGATGTCCTGGCGCGACATGACCGAACCGTCCTCGTAGGTGCTGCGCAACATCATCGCGAGAACATCTGTGCGGTCATCGAGGATCGGGTCGGATTCGGCGTTGTTGATCAACTTGTCGATGATGGCGTCGTATTGACGCCGCTTCTCGGCGGCCTGACCCCAGGGGGTGTAGCGACCGTAGGTGCGCTTCCGTGTGGAAAGCACTGCCAGTCGTGAACTCAGCGTGACCCATGGCGGTATGAGCCGTCGCAGTTCGTCCAATTCCGCTCCGTCGGCCCCGAACACTGCGCGCAAGATGACGTTGAGGGTGATCCGCATCATCGGCTCGAGGGTTTCGAACTCTTTGCCCTCCGGCCAGTCGACCGTCTCGTGCAGCGTCTCTTCCTCGATGATCTGCTCGTAGTTCTTGATGCTCTTGCCGTGGAACGGTGGGGTCAGCAGCCGTCGGCGCTTGCGGTGATCCGCACCGTCGAGAGCGAATACCGAGCCTGGACCTAGCACCCTGCTCAGGTTGGGCTGGATGTTGCCGACGACGGTGGGGTTGGCGGTGAAGATTTGCTTGGCAAGCCCCGGATCGGCGATCACCACGGTTCCGCCGAATAGCGGCAGGTTGAGGGTGAAGGCCTTGCCGTAGCGGCGGGCGATGTTCTCCATCGTTCGTCGTCGGGAGAGCGTGAAGGCAATACTCTGCACGGCCTTCGGGATGCGTGGTGCAGGTGGCAGTCGTACCGCGGGCAGCGGGAGTGCGCCCTGCTGGTCGACAGGTGGTGCTTCGCTCATCCGGTGCAACGTCCTAACGGTCGCGTGATACCGCGTGTACCACGGGTGTGTCGAGTACGGTACCGAGTAGTACCAAAGTTCTTGCCGGTCGAGGCTGCACCGCCGAGTGATTGTGCGGCGAGCAGAAGTTCGTCGCGTTGTATTTTTTCGTTGATGGTCGAGGTCTGCGGTTCCTGCCGTGGCATAGGTACCAACTGAGGCAGCCCCGTCCCCCTGGCCCCGTCCACCGGACCCTTCGATCGCAGGAATGGCCTGTGGCGCCGCTCACCCTCACCGAAGCCGACCCGCAGCGGGTCCACACCCGACCAATGATCTCGACCCGAACACCTCGAGGGATCCTCACTCCTTCGCCAGCGGAACGTTGCGCATTGTGACCAGCGCGGTGGCGCAGTGCGTTTCGCCGGCGTAGACGTCGGCCGTGGCGACGGTGATCGCGCGGCCGGGTTTGAGGACGTGTCCGCGCGCGGTGATGGTCTCGCCCTCGGCCGGTGCCAGCAGCTTGACGGTGTAGTCGGCGGTCATGTTCACCCAGCCGACGGGTAGCAGCGTGCCGGCGGCAGCGCCGGCGGCGAAGTCCGCCAGCGCGCCGATGACGCCGCCCTGGAAGAGACCGTTGTGTTCGGTGAGCTCCGTGCGGTACGGCTGTACGAGCTCGACCTCGCCGGGCGCGATGTGGCCGAAATGGAAGCCGAGATGCATGGCCGCGGGCATGGTCAGGACCGCCGTTTTCACGAACTGTTCAAACTCGGGATTCGTCGCGTTCAACATCGAAACCGCCTTCCAGGTAGCGTGTCTTGGCCTCAGTTCGCATGATCTTTCCGCTGCTTGTCTTCGGGAGCCGGCCGGCCGCGCTCAGTACGAGGTCCGTCACGGCGATTTCGTGCTCACGGACAATCGCCGCGCGGATCGAGCCGGCGATGTCGGGCAGCTCCTCGCGGACCTCGGCGATGACCACGAGCCGTTCGGTATCAACGCCTGGAACCGCGAATGCGGCGCACCCTCCGGGGCGCACCGCCGGATGCGCCGACTGGGCGGTCAGCTCGATATCGTGTGGGTAGAAGTTGCGGCCCCGGATGATGATCAGATCCTTGAGCCGTCCGACTACATACAGTTCGTCGTCGATCACGACCCCGAGATCGCCCGTGCGTAGGTATCCGTCAGCGAACGCATCCGGATTGGGCCCGTTCCAGTAACCTCGCGCGACTTGCGCGCCGGCCACCCAAATTTCGCCGATCCGGTTCGGCACCGACAGCGCCCGCGTCTGCGGGTCGACGATTCGGATGTCCGCCTCGGGAATTCCGGACCCGACAAGTGTCCGGCCCCTGCCCTGCACGATGTGTCCGCGGCCGAGCTCGTCGCTGTCGGCCTCGAGGAATCTGGGGCCGCGACCTTTTCGGCTACCGCTGACGAACAGCGTCGCCTCCGCCAGGCCGTAGCACGGGTACAGGGCGTTCGGGTCGAACCCGAACGGGGCGAACGTCTCGGCGAATCTGCGCAGCGAGTCCGGCCGAATAGGTTCCGCCCCGTTGAATGCGACCCTCCAGCTGCTCAGGTCGAGGGCTGGACGATCGGCGCGTTGTGCATGTGCGACGCAGGCATCGAACGCGAAGTTCGGCCCACCACTGGAGTGGGCACGGTACTTCGAGATCGCCGACAACCACAGCAACGGTCTGCGAATGAACACCCGAGGCGACATCAGGTAGCTCGTCGCACCGAGGTGCATGGGCTGCAGGACGTTGCCGATCAAGCCCTGGTCGTGGAACAGCGGAGCCCAACCGACGAACGTCGACTTCTCGTTGTGGCCCATTGCTCGCTGGATCTGCTCCTGATTCGCGGCGAGATTTCCGTGCGAGACCATCACGCCTTTGGGGGCCGACGTCGATCCGGACGTGTACTGCAGGAAGGCGACGGACGCGGCGTCGCACTGCTCGGGATGAAAGTCCGAGCCGGGGTCGATGTCGTCGATGCTGGTAAGCACGATCGCCGGGTCGCAGTCGGTGATGATGCTACGAGTGGCGTCCCGGATCCGGCCGTTGCGGGGTGGACTCGCCGGCACGGCAATCACGTGAGCGTAGAGGCATCCGAAGTAGGCAACGATAAAGTCGAGTCCGGGCGGGAACATCAGTATCGCGCGGTCGCCGGGTTCGCACCGCTCGCGCAGGTACGCGGCGACACCGAGTGCGCGGGAGTACAGCTCACTGTAGGTGAGAACCTGGTCCTCCGCGCCGCGCTCGTCGAGGAAGACGTAGGCACGATCGTCTGGCTGATTCGCGGCGCGGGCTTGCAGGATGTCAGGAAGTACTCGCATCGTCCGTCCTCTCGATCGGTCTGGCGGAGGCCGGATTCACATCCGAGCGCCAGGCGAGCTCGACGACCACGTCGTGGATGTCGCATAGAGGAAGGGTTGCCCCACAGTTCGCCCTTGCCGATGGCCGCATCGGCAGCGGTTCAGAGCCCGGACGGACGCGGTCCAGCCTGCGGGCGAACGATGTCGCGCCGCCGGCAGGTGGAATCGGCGGGAGGTTCACAGCGCCACCGCGAGATGCTTCAGACCGCGCACGATCAGGCTGTGGTCCTGCCACTGATGTTGGTCGGTCAGTAGTCTCAGGTCCTTGGCGCGCCGATACAGGGTTTCGAGGGCGACCTGCGCCTGCAGTTCGGCGAGCGCCCCGCCGAGACATCCGTGCATGCCGTGACCGAATGCGAGGTGCTCGCGGGGGTTGCGGGTGATGTCGAAGCGATCCGGGTCGGCGAACACCTCGGGATCACGGTTGGCGGCACCCAAGCACAGCAACACCTGATCGCCCGCACGGATCTGGTCGACGTCGCGGGTGGCTACCCGCTTCGTGAGTTGCAGCGGGCTGTCGTAGCGCAGCGTTTCGGTGACGGCACCTTTCGCGAAGTCGGGTCGCGCCTGCAGCCGCAGGTGTTGCGCCGGGTTCCGCAGGAGCGCGAGTAGCCCATTTCCGATGAGGGCTTGGGTTGTCTCGTTGCCTGCGACGAAGCACATGATGCACACGAAGGTCACCTCTTCGTCGCTCAACCTGTCGCCGCCCGCGGTTTCCGCGGCCAGAAGCCGGCTGATCAGGTCCTCGCGCGGGTGTGCCCGCCGCTGCGCGATCTCCCCGGCCAGGGCCTGCGCGAACTCCTCGACGGCGGCCCGTACGCGGGTCAAGTCGTCGCCCGTCATCAGCCCCGGCTCGAGCAGGAACCGGATCTCGTGTGTCCACTGCCCGACCTGGACGCGCATACCATCCGGCAACGCCAGCCAGTCGCACATCACCCGCAGCGGCAGCGGCGCCGCGAGATCGGCGATGGCATCCATGCCACCATGCCGGTGAGCATTCTCGACGAGCTCCTCGGCAACGGCGGCGATGGCGGGCCGAAGCGCGGCAACAGCGTGCGCCGTGAATACCCGGTTCACGAGCGCGCGCAGCCGCGCGTGGTCCGGATTGTCGGTGAACACGAGCGACTTGGTCGCCAGCCGCTCGATCGGCCCCATCGCGCCGCGCACGTGCCGGTCGGCCTGCCGGCGGATCAACTGCGGGATCAGCCCCGCGCTGAACGAACGGTCGAGCATCACCGCCCGCACGTCGGCGTGGCGAGTCAGCACCCACATGCCGAGCACCTTGTGCGCCGGCGCCTCGCGCAGCTGCCGGTATACCGAATAGGGGTCGCGCCGGACATCGGCACCGAACGGATTGAACCTCATCCGAAATGCTTATCGCCGTGGGGCCGGAGGACAATTCGCAGCAGGCAGATCTTGCCCATCCGGAAACCCAGAGCCGACAATTTCAGGTACCGCTCGTAGCGGGCGACCACATCGGCGCCGACCAGTTCGACGGCTTCGGTGCGGTGCCGGCGCAGTCGCCGCGCCCACTGCTCACAGGTCCAGGCGTAGTCGAGCCTCCCGTTGTGGACCGATTCGACCTCGAAGACCCCCTCGACGGCGGACGCGATCTCCGCGAACGTCGGCAGGTCGGCGTTCGGGAAGATTTCCTGCTGCAGGAACGGATTGGCGCTCTCGCGGGACATGTTCGCGTAGGCGATGGTCTGCAGCGACATCCTGCCGTCGCCGTGCAGCCAGCCGCGGCACCGGGTAAAGAAGTCGCGATAGACCCCAATCTTCTCGGCGATCGAATCACCAGGTGTTGCGAAGTGCTCGAACGCGCCGATCGAGATAATGCCGTCGAAACGGTCGGCGGGGTCGTAGTCCCGCCAGTTCTCGAGACGCACGTCAACGCCGGGGTATGCGCGTGAGCGCACGTACGCCGCCTGTTCGTCGCTGAGCGTGAGGCCGACCGCGCGGTCGACACCGTGGTCCGACAGCCGTTTCAGAATCGCGCCCCACCCACACCCGATGTCGAGCACCCGTGTCGCGTTCTCGGCGCGCACCGCATCCAGGTGGAATCGCAGCTTCCGATCCTGCGCCGCCTCGAGAGTGTCGTCGGTGCCACTGCGGATCGCGCACGAGTAGGTGAGCGAGTTGTCCAGCCACAGACTGTAGAAGCTGTTCCCGACGTCGTAGTGGTGCCGGATGGCGGTGGCCGCGTCCATCTACACCACGTCCTGCCGAAGGTGCTGGTGCACGTATTCGCCGACAGCGTGCAGAGTCGGGTTCTCGAACAATTCCTCCGGCGGTAGGTCGACGCCGTAGCGCTCCTCGATCTCGATCAGCAGCGACACCGCCAGCGGCGAGTCCAGACCGAGACGGTCGAAGTCCGCATGCGGATCGAGGGAGTCAGGTGCGACCGCGAGTAGGTTCGCGAGGTACTGCTGGCACCACTGGACGATGTCTTCGCGAGTCATGTTCGATCGTATCCTTACGCTGCTGTGCGCTTTGCGTGCATGCGCTCTTTGGTGGGCAACCCGACGTCCCGGGCCAGACCGAGTACGGCGAGAGTTCTGATCAACCAGTAGCCCGGATCGGGCCGGTACCAGTCGAGTCCGAAGGACGCCGACTCGGGGAAGGCGTGATGGTTGTTGTGCCACGATTCACCGAACGAGACCAGGGCGAAGATTCCGCCGTTGCGGCTGTTTTCCCGGGACCGGTACGGACGTGTGCCGTACATGTGGAGAAGCGAATTGATTGCCCAGATGATGTGCTCGAGAACGAAGATGCGGACCAGGCCGCCCCACAGAAATCCGCTCACGATGCCCGTCCAGCTCTGATACACCAGCCCGCCAATGATCGCCGGGACCAGCAGGCCGAGCGCGACCCAGTAGTAATAGAGGCGAGCAACTTTCATCAGCGACCGATTCTTGAGCAGGTCGGGTGCGTAGTGTGCGATGTTCGGGTACTCGTGGCGGCGCATCCACAACAAGTGCGAATGCGCCAGGCCGCGAGCACGGCCCAGGAAACTGTCACCGCAGAGGTTGGGCGAGTGCGGGTCTCCGTCACGATCGCTGCACTCATGATGGCGCCGGTGAATGGCCACCCAGGACACCATCCCGCCCTGCCCGGCCATAGAACCGGCGATCGTCAACGCGGCCTGCACCGAGGACGAGGCCTTGAAGGTGCGGTGCGTGAACAACCGGTGGTAGCCGACGGTGATTCCCAGTCCGGTCACCACCCACATCACGAAGAGCAAGACCACGTCCGTCACACCCACGGGGCGCACCCAGGCAAACCCTATCGCGGCCGCTACACCGAAGAACGGCAGTACGTCGAACAACAGAAAATGGCGTGTCTGCAAACGATGCAGGTAGGGGTTGCTGACGGTCTTACGTTTCGAACTCGGTTCAGTCATAGTCGATCCCCGATGAGTCGATCCCCGATGAGTCGATCCCCGATGAGTGTGGCAAGTGTGTGTGCGGATCACTGTGCCGAACCATCGGGTCGTCAGCATGTCGGGTTCGCGGTTCCTATTGCACAAGTGCGACCGCTGATCCATCCTTCGGACCGGTACTTCATCCGGTTCGGGAGAGACATGCGCTCTCTCGGACCGCCGCCTTCCTTCACATGCGTGTGATCCCGAGTGACATCTGCCTCGGAGCGCGCCGCGAATTGCCGACACCTCGATCGTCTGCATCGGCGCTGGTGGGGCCTGGGAAACCAAGTGGTCGATGGGCGCAGATCGACGAGTATCAGTTGCTCGGGGTCGATCACCATTACGTGTCGGATTCACATCTTGTGCTATCTACTGGTCATGACTTCCACACCGAGTGATCCGCCCGTGGGGGCGACTGTGTCCGCGATCCGCGCCGTGGCGCCAAGGCTCGCGCCGAGCGAGCGCCGGGTGGCCGAGGTGTGTGTGGAGCGGCCGCGGGAGGTGGCCTGGTGGTCGGCCGCGGACGTCGCGGAACAGGCCGGGACGTCGACGGCGACGGTGATCCGGGCCTGCCAGAACCTGGGGTTTAAGGGGTTTCAGCACCTGCGGATGCTGCTGCTGCGCGATCTCGGTGCGGTGGGCGCATCTGCTGCGGACGCGGATTCGGGTGAGCGGTCCGGGGCCGGACTGCTGCGGACCGTGTTCACGGAACTGGCCACTGAGCTCGGGGGCGCGCTGGCGCCGCTGGACGAGGACGCGTTCGAGCGGGCGGTGCAGGCGCTGGCCACCGCGGAGCGGGTGCTGGTCGTCGGCAACGGCGGCTCGGGTCCGTCGGCGGCGGCGGTGGCAGTCCGGTTCCTGGCGAACGGCCGGCCCGCGGAGGCGCCGAGTGACGCGGTGATCCAGCAGCTCACCGCTGCGCAGCTCACCTCGCGGGACGTGCTGCTCGCGGTCAGCGACAGCGGGCTCAACTCGGTGACGCTGCGGCCGGCCGAGGCGGCGCGGGGAGCGGGGGCCACGGTGATCGGGGTGACCAGCTACGCGAAGTCCACGCTGGTGGAGCTGTCCGACATCGGACTGGTGGTCGGTGGCGGCAGCGGGCCGTGGGGCGGGCTGGGCGCGTCGGCCACGGTGGTGCAGGTGGCGTTCCTGATCGGGCTACAGGTCGCGGTCTGCCAGCGGCGGGGTGGCTCGGCCGAGGCCGCCGCCGCGGCGTTCAAACACACGGTGCCGCTGATTGATTCATAACGCGCACCGCCCCGGCGGGGTTTGCGGCAAGCGTTGCGCCAACCATCACCGGCGGTTGGCGCGGCGTTCGGCCGACGTTTACTTTAGCCAGGCTAACTTCCCCTGTAACCAGGATTCCCGACTCTTCGAGATCGGGTAACGCGATTTCATCGGGAGAAGGCCATGGGCAGGATTCGGATCGAGAATCTGAGTCGAACATTCGGAGGCGTCACCGCCGTCGACAACATCGACCTCGACATCGGTGACGGCGACTTCCTGGTCCTGCTCGGGCCCAGCGGTTGCGGGAAGACCACGCTGCTGCGGATGCTCGCGGGCCTGCTCGAACCGACCGGCGGCCGGATCCTCCTCGACGACGAGGACATCACGACGGCCCCCGCACGCAGGCGCGACGTCGCGATGGTGTTCCAGAACTACGCCCTGTACCCGCACTTGAGTGTCGCGAAGAACCTCGCGTTCCCGTTGCGGGTGAAGAAGATCCGCAAGACGGAGGCCGCGGAACGCGTCGAGGCCGTCGCGCAGCAACTCGACATCGCGCACCTGCTCACCCGGAAGCCGAAGGAGTTGTCGGGCGGGCAGCGGCAGCGCGTGGCGGTGGGCCGCGCCATCGTCCGGAACCCCAAGGCGTTCCTCATGGACGAACCGCTGTCGAACCTCGATGCCAAGTTGCGCACCGCGACCCGCCGGGAACTGACCGAACTCCACCGGCGACTCCGGGCGACGTTCGTCTACGTCACCCACGACCAGGTCGAGGCGATGACGATGGCGACTCGGATCGCGCTGCTGAACAACGGTGCCCTCGAACAACTCGGCACCCCCGAGGACGTCTACGACCGGCCGGCGTCGGTATTCGTCGCCGGCTTCCTCGGCAGCCCCGCGATGAACCTGCTCGATGCGCGGGTCGCCGCCGTGCGCGGCACGGTCGTCGCGAGCGCGGATGGTGTGCACGCAAGTCTGTGGCCGGGGGAGACCGAGGGCCGCGACATTGTGCTCGGCATCCGCCCCGAGCATCTGCGGATCGCCGACCCGTCCGGCGACCTGCCGGTGCGGTTGTCGGTGGACGTGACCTCGATCGAGAACCTCGGCAGTGAGCAGGTCGCGTATTGCAAGGTCGGCGGCGGCACGGTGTGCGTGCGCGCGCCGCGCCCGATTCGGTTGCGCCCGAACCGGTCCGTCGTCCTCACCGCCGACCCGGCGCACCTGCATCTCTTCGACCGGGCCACCGGGCGCCGCCTCGAATGGGTGGACGTCCCGGAGACTCCAGACCCCCACTCGCCGGTTCGCCCCGCGGTGAACCGGCCCACCGCAGAATCTTTCGTAACAGGAGCAGTGTGATGCGTAGAACGAAACTCGCGGCAGTCCTGGTGGCGGCCGTGGCCGCGGCCACCCTGGCCGGATGCGCCACCGGCGGCGGCGCGGCCGGACCCGGCTCCGGGGGCGACCCGGTGCCCGAACTCGACCCGAACCAGCAGGTGGACATCGTCTTCGAGTCCTACAACCTGGCGCAGGCCGGGCTGTGGTCCGACGTGATCAACGGGCTGATCGCCGACTTCGAGGTCGAGCACCCGAACATCCACGTCAAGGGACAGCCGCCGCAGGGCGGCGGCACCGTGGGTTCGGGCACGGCGAGCAGCGTCCAGACCCAGATGCTGGCCGGCTCGCCGCCCGACGTCGCCCAGCTGACCTTCGACACCCTCGACTTCGCGGTCAACCAGCTCGGGGCGCAGTCCCTCGACGCCCTGGCAGGCAAGGATGCCGTCCAGGCGAACTTCGCCGGCACGCACCCGTTCCACCCGCGGGCGGCGACGCTCGGCGACTGGGATGGCGAAACCTACGGCATCCCGTACGTGTTCTCCACGCCCATCCTGTTCTACAACGCCACAGCGCTGGCGAAGGCCGGGCTGCCCGCGGACGCCGACCTGTCGACGTGGCCGAAGGTGGCCGCCGCCGCCAAGGCCGTCACGGCCGCGACGGGCAAGCCGGCGCTGTCGGTGTCCTGCTCGGTCAAGGGCGGCAACTGGTGCATGCAGGCGCTGTTCCGGTCCGCCGGCGGCAACGTGTTGTCCCAGGACCGCAAGACCATCGAATTCGGTACGCCCGAATCGGTGTCGGCGGTCACGATGCTGCGGCAGCTGTTCGACGACGGCGTACTCGCCAACGTCGACTCGGCCGGACAGATGGAGAGCTTCGCCAAGGGCGACGTGTCCATGCAGCTGATCACGTCGGCCGTCCAGGGCATGTATCTCAAGTCGGCGGCGGCGGGCGGCTGGGATCTGCGGGCCGCACCACTGCCGGCGTTCGAGGGCCGTCAGGCCGTGCCCACCAATTCCGGGTCGGCGTTGTTCACCTTCTCGCAGGAACCGGCGAAGCAGCGGGCGTCCTGGGAGTTCATCAAGTTCATGACGAGCGATCACGCCTACACCGAGATCTCCAGCAAGATCGGATACCTACCGCTGCGGACCTCGCTGACCCAGGACCCCGCGTCGTTGAAGTCGTGGGCCGACGGCAACCCGCTCCTCGCCCCGAACCTCGGTCAGCTCGACCGGCTCGAGCCGTGGAAGTCCTACCCCGGCAACAGCTACGTTCAGGCCGACGACATCCTCGCCCAGGCGGTGGAGGACTCCGTCTTCTACGGCAAGGACCCCACGCCCACCATGGCGGCCGCGCAGCAGCGCGTGCAGGAACTCATCCGATAAGCACCATGAACAGAACGAGACACCCGATCATGACAAGCACTCTGCCGACTTCGGCGAATCATCGGCGCCTAAACCTCAACGGCGCCTATAACTTCCGGGACCTCGGTGGTTTCGCCGCCGGTCCCGGAGCGGTGACCAGGTGGAACAAGCTCTTCCGCTCGGACGCCCTGCACCGGCTTGACGACTCGGCCCGCGGCATTCTCCGGGAGCGGGGCCTTGCCCTCGTCATCGACCTGCGGGAACAGCAGGAACTCGCCGATGCACCCAGCGCCCTCGACGGCGTCGGGCACCGGGGCCTGCACCTGCCGGTGTACGAGGGCGAGATCGATCTGGACGGCGCCAATTACGATCTCGCGACGGTGTACCGCGAGATGATCGCGAAGCACGGACAGCGGTTGACCCGGGCGGTCCGGGCGATCGCCGCCTCAGGTGATGCTCCCACCGTCGTGCACTGCACCGCAGGCAAGGATCGCACCGGACTGGTCATCGCGCTGACCCTGACCGCGGTCGGGGTCGACCGGCGTGACGTGGTCGCCGACTACGCGATGACCGAGATTATGCTGGCCGGCGACTGGTCGCTGGCGATGGCGGAGAAGATGCGGTCGCGCGGACTTCCCGACGCCGTCGACGTCGACCACCTGGTCGGCGCGAGTCCCGCCGCCCTGATGCGCGCGACCCTGGACTCGATCACCCACTCCCACGGCGGGGTTCGCGAGTACCTGCTGGCCCACGGCATGACCGCGGCCGAACTCGACGACCTGCGCGCCGCGCTCGTCGTCTGATCCACTTTTCCCGAGGAGAACCACCGATATGTCCCAGTACGGCGAACCCGACCACTACATCCTGCACGTCAGCGACACCCACTTCGTCACCGACGGTGACCTGCTGCACGACCGCGTCGACAGCGACGCCAACCTCTCCCGGCTGTTCGAGCGGCTCGAGAAGACCGGGCAGCGCCCCGAAGCCATCGTGTTCACCGGCGACCTCGCCGACGCGGGGGAGCCCGAGGCGTACGTGCGGTTGCGCCGGATCGTCGAGCCCGCCGCGGAGCGTCTCGGCGCGAAGGTGATCTGGGTGATGGGCAATCACGACGCCCGGCCCGCCTTCCGGAGCGGCCTGCTCGACGCCGAACCCACGCAGGACTCGGTCGACGCAGTCGTCGACGTCGGCGGACTGCGGATCATCGTGCTGGACAGCACGGTTCCCGGGTTCCATCACGGTCTGATCAGCGACGAGCAACTCGCGTGGCTCACCGGCGTCCTCGCGGAGCCGGCCCCGCACGGTACTCTGCTCGCCCTGCACCATCCGCCGGTCCCGGGTCTGCTCGACGCCATCGAGCCGGTGGAGCTGAAGGATCAGCATCGACTCGAGACGGTGCTGGCGGGCACCGACGTCCGCGGGATCCTCGCCGGACACCTGCACTACTCCACCACGTGCACCTTCGCCGGGATCCCGGTGTCGGTGGCATCGGCGACCTGCTACACCCAGGACCTGCTCGTCGACCAGGGCGGCATCCGCGGCCAGGACGGCGCGCAGGGGTTCAACATGGTGCACGTCTACCGCGACCGCGTCCTGCACACCGTCGTCCCGCTGGAGGTGTCGCCCACCGTGTACGAGATGAGTGCGGACGAGATCCGGGCCTCGATTGAGCAGCTCACGACCGGCGCGGCGCGGTAGCCGATGTTCGTCGAAGTTCCCGCCACGGCCGAGCGGGCCGGCCCGGCTGACGCTGCTCACCCTGGCGACCTGGACCGTTTGGTCACCGTCCGCCGATTCCCGGCCGGCCGCTTCGCCCGCGGCCTGACGCCATACCTGTACCTGCTGCCCGCGGTCGTGCTGCTGATCGTCTGGATCTACAAGCCGCTCGCCGAAACCGTCGGGCTCT
>NZ_JARJBD010000126.1:0-22211 GCF_029269925.1 Rhodococcus sp. T2V | reverse complement strand
CGAGGACGAGCTGTCCCGGGCCCGCAGGACGCGCGCGAAGGCGACGACCGATTCCGTACCCGTACGACGACGCACCCGGAAGTGATCAGTGATGACCTCGAATCTTGACAGTGCGCCGAAGAAGCTGCGCGAGAACGTCTCCGGTGCGCCCGGTAAGGCCGAATCGGTCTCACCGCTGCAGAAGGCGGCGCAGGGCCTGCTCGGCACCGTGACCGACAAGGCGTTGTCCACCGTCTCCGACAAGGTGGCGGGCGCGACCGGCCGGTTGACCGACTACGCCGAGGGCCGCGGGGGCAGCCTGCTGTCCGCGGTCACCGGCAAGGGCAACGGTGACGGGAACGGGAAGGGCGACGGCACGTCACTGTTCTCCGGGCTGACCGACAAGGTGAAGGACACGGCGTCGAATCTGAAGGACGCGGTCACCGGCGGCGGTGGTGGCGGTAAGGGCAAGAAGCTCAAGTTGACCAACATCGTCGAAACGCTCGATGTCGGTGTCCCGGTCCAACTGGCCTATAACCAGTGGACCCAGTTCGCCGACTTTCCGTCGTTCATGAAGAAGGTCGAACGGGTGGAGCAGGAAGCGGACGAGAAGCTCGAGTGGAAAGCGCAGATCTTCCTGTCGCACCGCACCTGGGAGGCGTCGATCATCGAACAGGTCCCCGATGAGCGGATCGTGTGGCGGTCGAAGGGCGCCAAGGGTTTCATCGACGGTGCGGTGACGTTCCACGAGGTGACTCCCGATCTCACCCGCATCGTTCTGATCCTCGAGTATCACCCGAAGGGCTTGTTCGAGAGGACGGGAAACCTGTGGCGGGCACAGGGTCGGCGAGCGCGCTTGGAGTTGAAGCACTTCGGACGCCACGTCATGACCCAGTCCGTTCTTCATCCGGACGAAGTAGAGGGGTGGCGCGGGGAAATTCGGGACGGCAAAGTTGTCGAACTCGAGGAGTCCGAGGACAACAACGAGGAACCGGCCGACGACGAGACAGCCGACGCCACCGGTGAGCAGGACCGGTCGGACGAGGAGACGGCCGAAGACGAAGAATCCGAGGAAGAGCCGGACGACGAGACCGCCGAATACGAGGACGAAGAATCCGAGGAAGAGCCGGAGAACGAGACCGGGGAGTACGAGGACGAAGAATCCGAGGAGGAGCCGGAGGAGGACACCGCGGAGGAGGAGCCCGAGCCGCGGCGGCGTCGTCCCCGGAAGGCCGCAGCGAAGAAGACCCCTGCAAAGAAGAAGGCAACGCCGCGGCGTAGGACGGGAGCACGCGCATGACCACGGCAGGTGGACCCAGCTCGAGTAGCCTCGCCGACGTCATCGACACCATCCTCGACAAGGGCCTCGTGATCGACGCCTACGTGCGGGTCTCGCTGGTCGGTATCGAACTGCTGACCATCGACGCCCGCGTCGTCGTCGCGAGCGTGGACACCTATCTGCGGTTCGCGGAGGCGGTGAACCGGCTCGAGATCGGCAGCGAACCGAAGGGGCTGTCCGAGATCGTCTCCGGCGCCACCGAGGGCGCTGCCAAGCACAAGACCAAGGGCGCGCTCGAATCGGCCGGGGACAAGCTCGGCGGCCTCTTCGGGGGTGGGGAGGAAGAGGAAGAACCGCAGCGGGAACGAGTGTCGCGCAAATCGACTCGAGGTGACCGGTGATGGCCTCCTCGGAGCAGACGAAGCAGACGACCGGTGTGTATGTCTACGGCATCGCCCCGGCGGTCGTCGAGGTAGCCAAGGATGCGACCGGGGTCGCGGACGGCACCGTGGAACTGGTCACGCAGGGTGACATCGCCGCCCTGGTGAGCGGACTGTCGGTGGACCGGGCGCTCGGCGAACCCGGGGACCTGCGGGCGCATGCGGACCTGCTGGACGGGGTGGCCGGGGTGGCGCCGGTGCTGCCCCTGCGGTTCGGCGCGGTGCTCAGCGACGCCGACGCCGTGCGGGAGGAACTGCTCGCGGCGCACGCGGACGAGTTCGGTACTGCGCTCGGGAAATTGGAGGGCAAGGCCCAATACATCGTGAAGGGCCGGTACGTGGAGAAGGCGATCCTGCGCGAGATCCTCGACGAGGACGAGCAGGCGGCGGCGCTGCGCGAGGAGATCCGCGACAAGTCGGAGGACGCGGGCCGGCAGGCGCGGATGGCCTTGGGGGAACTGGTCAGCAACGCGATCGCCGCCAAACGCGAACAGGACACCCGCAGGGTCGTCGAGGCGCTCGACGACCTCGCCGCTTCAGTGAACGTGCGCGAACCCACTCATGAGCAGGAGGCCGTGCAGGTGGCGATCCTCGCCGACCTCGAGTGTCAGGACGAGCTCGAACGGGTGCTCACCGAGCCGGCCCAGGACTGGGACGGACGGGTGGAGATGAAGCTGCTCGGACCGCAGGCGGCGTACGACTTCGTGGTCACCCCGAAGCCGGAGCGGCAGGGCTGAGGCATGGGTCTGCTCTCACCCGAGCAGGGCCCGCACACCTGGCCCCCGGCGCCGTCGTCATCGACTAACGGACGGCGTGGCCGCAGCGGGTGAATGGAGCGGGTTGCGCCGCAGGTGTCGGTAGCAGGGACCACAGAATGCGCCGAGCGGCAGGGTGGTGTAGATCGCGCGTACCCGCCCGCACGGGCCGCAGGCGTACGTGGGGCGCGGCAGCTCGAGCAGATCGGCTGCCCTGCCGCAGTGCGGCGGTCACGGTTTTGCTGCACACAGGTGACACCGGTTGCGGGTGACACGGGAGGCCCACGTCGAGAGACCGCTGCGACCGGTAGGCATCGCCGGGCGCACGTAGTTCGCTGCACGGACCGACTTCGATCGACGTCCAGCCCTCGTTGGAGCAGGCGTTCTGGGTGGCGACGCCGATGGGACAGCGGTCGGTATGGCATTTCTGCTCCTGGATACAGCCGACGGCGAGCATGGGTTCGCGCGCGACGTTGACCATGTCGCACCCCAGTGCCAATGCCGCGACCGCGTTGTCGGACAGTCCGAGCTTGCCCGAGCCGACGAAGGTGACCTCGTCTGTCAGGCCGGCCTCCGCGAATCGCGAATACACCCGACCTGCGGCTGACTCATGCTTCGGGTGTTCGCGGACCCGCCAGATTCGAGGGTCCGGCGGCGCGACACGCTTTCGGGGTCCGGCGGTGCTGTGGTGAACCTCTTGGGGCGGTGAGGGGATCGCATGGCACCGGTTCGGCGCCTCATGTCGTTGTCGTTGTCTGGGGCTGCCCCAATCGGTGCCGGTTCTTCCGTGCGGTCGGTGTCCGTGGCGGTGGTAGCGCTCGCCGCCGCGGTGAAGACGATCTTCCGCTGACCGCGCGGTGCCGGATCGTGTGGTGCGGCGATCTGCATCCGGGACTTTGCGTCGGAGGGTCGGCCACCGGCTAGGAGACCGGATCGTCGGCTGTTCCGACGCGCGGTGCTCCTTTCGTCCTTCTTGCGGGGCCGAGCGCTTACGATCTGTGGATGCCGAAGCTTCCCGCTCATCACGGTGTCGCCGCGTTGACCGCCCGTGGTGTGGCCGAGGCAGCTGGGGTTCGCCACGGGGTGGCGCACTACCACTTGCGGAAGGCCAAGGAGCGCTGCCCGAGATGCGGGACACCGTGACCCGGCCCTCCGACGTCGCCGCCGTGGTGGCAGGTCTGATCGGCCGCCATCACCGGGTCACCGGCTACGAAGTCGGGCGGGAGAAGATCCGCGAATATGCCCGGGCCGTCCAGGATCGGCATGGCGCCCATCTTCGCGAAGATGCCGCCTACGAGCTCGGATACGACGGGCTGATCGCACCGGTCACGTTCGTCAGTATCCTCGGATCGCTTGCGATCGAGGAGCTGTTCGTGCGGGTTCTGGTCGGTTACGACCTGAGTCAGATGATGCACACCGACCAGCAGCTGATTCTGCATCGGCCGGTGCGGGTCGGGGACCGGCTGGACTGCGACGTCTGCCTGGAGTCGTTCCGGCAGATGGGCGGCACCGACATCATCGTCACTAGGAACCTGATCACCGATCAGCACGAGGATCCGGTGGCCACCACTCGCACCACCCTCATCGCACGCACCGGAGGGGTGGCCGATCCGGAACTGGCCCGGGCGGTCGCCGCGGTGATGATGCACAAGGCGCCCCCACCCCCGGTGCAGTAGTGGCCACAGCAGCCGCTCCACACGCAGGGAAGAACCGTGAACGTGGTTCGGTGTCCGTCCCGCCGGATCCCGGGTCGATGACACGACGGTGACCAACCCAGAGGATCCTGGAGAGGGGGCCGGCCACCACTGGACCGGTCACCGAGCTTGGTGCTCGGTGGGTGGGACACTGCGAGACCAGACATTACCCGTGGTTCAACCGGATGCTGGCGGTCGGAACCGCTGCACTCGGCGACACCGCGGTACTGCGCGACAGGGGCATCACTCGGTGCCCCTGGTGTGCTGTTGGTGCCGCGCACGGAAAAGAGCGCGGTGCCGCTCGAGGACGGCGGCATCGGTATCGCGGAGGATCTGCCGTTGCCGACGGGCGCGGGCATATCGCACGGCGGCACTGCGCTGCCGCAACTGCTGTGCATGGGCGGCCGCGGAGTCGTCGTCGAACAGAACTGCGGCGGCATTGTCGCACTCGATCAGCACCCACTCGAACACCAGCCGGGCCGGGGCGCCGTCGTCGAAGAACACCGGCATCACGCTGCCCTCGAACAGGTCAAGAGGGATACGCGTGAGCCGGTACTGGAGGCGGCCGAGTGCACGTGCCGTGGTAACGACTCCCATGACATGCGATGATAAGCGGCGTTTCGTGCGTACCGTGTCAATGAGTGTGCCTCACAGTCGAACCGAGTCCTGTGTGAGCGGATTCGCCCAGACCTCGACCACGAACAGCCGGTCCCACCCGGGCATCCCATCCCGGTCCGCCGTGCACCGAAACAACTGTGCAAGGCGATCCAGCGGACGTGCTGCACCCGAACTGGTCGTTCGGCGTACGTCCTCGAAAATGACCGCGTCGGCGAGATCCGGTTTCGACTTGAAATGGTGTTACACGGTGCCCACGGCGGCGCCCGATGATCATCTCCAGCGTCGTGTACATACCCGCGCCGGCCGAACTGCTCTCCCGCCCGTTAGGATCCGCGATTGCGCGCTAGGTGATGCCGTCGTTGGATGGACAATCATTCCTTCCGCAAGAAGATCACTTCCCTGCACATTTCTTATGTAAGAGCGTCATGTCGGTGTGGAAACGAGGTAATTCTCGATATGGTTTCGAGGGTGGCTCATGGTGGTGGCTCGACTCCCACCTGGTGAGCCGAGCCACCACCATTTCCGGGCCGTATTCGGCGGTCAGCCGATTCCGATACCGCCGCCGAATGTCACGCTGAGCCATTTCAGGAACGCCGCGAAGGCGACCGAAAAGTCAATACCTGCAGAACCCATGAACTCTTCACTCCTCTTACCTGTTGTCGTTTACGAGATCACCGATCCCGCTTACCGTGCATATCGCACGGAGGTACCCTAAGCGTTTCATCGAAACCGAAATTAGACCCGATCTCGAACTGAACGAAAGATCAATTCTTCGTTGGACGAGTGATCAAAATAAGAAATGGACAAGTGATCAAAATGTGTGGAAAGTCCGAGGTGTTTCGGGGGCTAGGGGAGGGGGCCGGTGCATCCGTGCCTATTATGCGTCCGCACAGACGCCTCGCTCTCCCGCTCGGGCCGCTGCTACTCGCCGCCCTCCTTCTGGCCCTCGTCGTCGCTGCGCAGGTCGCAGCGGTGCGAGCTGACGCCCAGTAGCGCTCGCGACTCGCGAGAGCTGTTGAGCGGCAACTGTTCAAGGTGAAACTTCGGATGCGTCGTCGACGCTTCGAGCAGCGCAAGGCATCAGAGTCGACCGGTGTCGACCCCGTTGCCTGATGGTGTGAATCCCCTGGCGCAGGGTGGCCGTTCTTGCGGCCTGACCGTCAACCGAAGCGTTCACCCACTACGAGGCGTGACCGCCTCCAACAGGCTTGGCGCCTGATCCCTTACGGTCCAATCTGCAACGAGAGCAACGGTATCGGAAGCAGGGCGGGGCAACCGAACTGCGTGTTCGGTCGCCGACCATGTCGGGTGTGCCGGCGGCCATCTGCACCCGTGCGCCGGGGGTGCGGAGGGCGTCCCAGCCGAGGACGGCGTAGGTGGATCCGGTGGCGATCCGTGCTCCGGTTCGAAGCAGGGTGGCGATCTTCATTCGGGGGTGAACCTTCTTTCCGGCTCGCCGCGTGTGAAGTTGCGGGTCAGTGCCGGGATACGTATGGGCGTGTCAGATGCTGAGGAGATTTTCCGTATTCATGTGGGCGATCTGGTGTTTCGCATCTTCGGGCAGGCTCGCTTCCGCGAGGAAGGCGACCGCGCCGTCGTTGCCGATGAAGGGATAGTCGACGGAGTAGAGGATCCGGTCGACGCCGAGGGTTTCGACGCAGTATTGCAGTTGCGCCTGGCTGAACATCCCCGACGGGGTGATGTAGACGTTGCCTCGGACGTAGTCGGAGATGCTGCGCTCGAGCTGTGTCAGGGACTGCGGCAGGGCTTCGTCGAGCCGGTCGAGGTAGAAGGGGATCATCTCGCCCCAGTGGCCGAGAATGAACTGCAGGTTCGGGTAGCGGTCGAGGACTCCGGACAGCACCAGGTGCAGAAAGTGGACGGCGGTTTCCTGGTGCCAGCCCCAGGCGCTGGTCTGCAACCGGGCGGTCACCAGCGGAGCCAGCCCGGCGTAGTTGGAGTCGGACGTTTCGCGGGGTGGCACCGCCGGGTGTAGGTAGATCGGCACGTTGCGGGCGGCGGCGGTGGCCAGGATCGGGTCGAAGCGGGGTGCGTCGAGGAACTCGCCGTCGGTGCGGCCGTTGATCATGGTGCCGACGAATCCCAGTTCGTCGATGCAGCGGGCGAGTTCGGTGGCGGCCGCGGCGGGGGCGGTGGTCGGCAGGGCGGCGAACGCGGCGAAGCGGTCCGGGTGGGCGCGGACGGCGGCTGCGGCGGTGTCGTTGGCGGCGCGGACCAGGTCGGGGGCCACGTCCGCCGGGACCTGCTGGGTAGTCAGGCACGACAGGACCTGCATGCTGATGCCGTGGGAGTCCATGTCGGCGATCCGGCCGTCGCCGAGATCCTGCAGCACCTGCGCAGAGGGGGTGTAGCTGAGCCCGCTGGCAGGATCGTACGCGGCCGCGAAATCCGGGCTCAGCTCTCGGGCAAGGGGGGCGCTGGCAGCGGCGATCGCAGGGTCGAGGTAATGCTCCTCGAGGGTGATGATCCTCATGGGTGCTCCCTATTCGGTGGCGGATCGATGAACGGGTACTCCGGCGATGTAGACGGCGCGGATGGTGCCGGTCGCTGCGATGGAGACGGTGGGGTCACCGTCGACGAGCAGCAGGTCCGAACGCAGTCCGGGACGGATGCGGCCGCGGTCGGGCAGGTCGAACACGTCGGCGGTGCGGCTGGTCGCCGCGCGCAGCGCCTTTGTCGGGGTCAGACCGGCGTCGACGAGCAGTTCGAGTTCGTGGTGCAGGCTCGTCCCGTATGCGACCCGAGTGGGGGCACCGGGTTCGGTGTTGGCGTCCGTGCCCGCCAGTACCGTGACGCCTTCCTGCTGCAGTGCGGTCACGCTGCGCAGCGATCCGGCGAATGCCTGCGCGTTGCCGTGTGACGATGTGATCCCTTCCATCAAGGTCAAGGTGGGGACGGCAACCGCGTCGTTGTCGGCCATGCGTTGTACGGTGTCGGCGTCCAGGGGCGGACCCAGCGGAATGTGGGTGAAAATGTCGGCCCCGGCGACAAGTGCCATCGCGAAGGCACCGGGAGTGGCGGTGTGCGCAATGACCTTCTTCCCGTGTTCGTGTGCAGCGTCCACGAGTGCGGTCAGGGTGGGCTGATCTGGTCCGCCATCGCCGGGTGCCTCGGCCACGATCTTGATGTAGTCGGCGCCCTCGGTGCCGCGTGCATCGACGAATCGCGCTGCCTGGTCGGGGTTGGTGACGACAGCCTCTTCGGGAACGAAGCGGGCATGGTTGCCGGCAGGACCGATCGCAGGCAGGCCGGGGCTGCGGAGGTCGGCGAGACCCTCGCGTCCGGCGATGGCGCGGAGTGAGGCGAGTTTCTCGGCCGGCCAGGTGGCCATGTCGAGGCCGGTGGTCACGCCGAAGCTCGCGAGCTGCTGGAGAGTGTCGCTGCTGTGTAAATGAATGTGTGCGTCGATAAGCCCGGGCAGCAGGGTGGTGCCGTAACCGTCTATGCCGGTGACGGTTTCGCGTCCAAGGTTGGTGCCTGCGGGGTCGATGGCGAGAATCCTGGTGGCGTCGAAGGTGACATCCTTGCGGTCGGGGAGCAGTTGTTCGCCGTCGAACACCCGGACGTCGGTGATACGGGTGGTCATTGCTTGTCCTCCAACCACAGCTGTGCTGATCGTTTGATGGTGGCTTCGAGGTCGCTGCCCTTGGTGGCGAAAGCACCGGTGACAGGGAAGCCGCTCCTGTCGAGCAGGTAAGCCAGGGCGGCGTACTCGGGTGGGTACTTCGCAGTGGTGTCGATGTCGACGATGCCGCAGGGGAAGGTGAACGAGCCCATGTCGTAAATGCTGCGGCGGTCGACGATTTTCCAGATGCCGTCGCGTTTCTCGATGCGGTCGAGGAATCGATTGTGGCTGAGACAGCCGAGCTTCAGTGCCACGTTCTCGGCGACGACCATCGCATTGGTCTCGGCGACCGCCCGGTCTCCGCGAAACGTCACGACCGGAGAAGTGATGACATGCTTGGTCCGCAGATCGGACTCGCCCATCCGCGCGGAAGCATCGACGAAGTCGGTGAACAGCCCTCGGAACCACGTAATTTCGATGACACCATCGGGGTGGAACAACTCCCGCATCGAATCCCACTGGGCGAGGTCGCGCCGGATCCATCCGATCATCAGGTCGTCGATCGATCGTCGGTCGGCGAGGTAGGAATCCATTCGTGTCTTCGCTTTCGTGCTGTATGGGGTCGGGCCCGGAGTGTCGGGCGGTCCTGGTTCAGGGTGCTCTCCAGCTGTCATCATTACAATGAGAAAGATCTGACTGATTGATCATCGTGAATGATGGGTGGTGGTAAGCGGTGGAATTGCGTCATCTGCGGTACTTCGTGGCGGTCGCGGAGGAGCGGCATTTCGGCCGCGCCGCGGAGCGGCTGCATGTGGTGCAGCCGACGCTGAGCATGCAGGTTCGGGCACTCGAGAAGGAACTGGGTGGGCCGTTGTTCGTGCGGACCAGTCGCCGCGTCGAGTTGACCGAGGCGGGCACCGCCTTCCTGGTCGAGGCTCGGCGGGCGCTGGTCCAGGCGGAGTGGGCGAAGACGACGGCGCAGCGCTCCCTGCGTGGTGAGATCGGCTCCGTGCGCGTCGGTTTCGCGGGGGTGGCGGTACTGATCGGCAAGCTCGGGCGGGATCTGGAGGTGTTCCACGGGCGGTACCCGGAGGCTCGGATCGAGGTGCGGGAGCTGGTGCCGCGGGCGCAGGGGGAGGCGATCCTGGCGGGTGAAGTCGACGTCGGGTACAGCCCGGGAATCGGGGCGGTGACGCATCCGGACCTGCGCGCCGACCGAATCGGGACCTCGCCCCTGGTGGTGGCGATGTCGGATCGGCACCGGCTCGCTGACCGGAGCACTGTCCCGTTCCGGGACCTGGGGGATGAACTGCTGCTCGTGTATTCTGACGGCGGCGAGGATGATTCCACAGTTGGTGACCTGCGGGCGCAACTCGGGGGGCATCCCGGGGACCGCGTCCGGCATCTGCCGAGCACTCTGAGCGTGCTTGCCATGGCATCCGCCGGGCTCGGGGTGGCGTTGGTTCCGGCGCAGACCGCGCACGTCGCGATCCCGGGTCTGACGTTTCGTCCCTTGGAAGAATCGGGCGTCGTCGCGGAGTTGCTGGTGCTGAGCCGGCGTGAGGAGACCAGCGGGGCGGCGCGAGCGCTGCTGGAGATCGCGCGCTCGGCGATCGAGTAACCGGGTACACCCCTCCGATGGCCCGGGCAGGTCGGGTGGGGTGTACGACACGTCGATCATGGCTCGGCCGGGGTCGGGGTCGGGGTGGACTGGAACAGCTCGAGACGGAATCCGTCGTCGTACCTCCGCCAGACCGCGGTGGCACGGGCACGGATCTGGCGCGGACCGGTGGGGAAGACCAGGTGCGCGTGCATGCGGTAGGTAAGCGCGATAGCTGATCCCAGAGCAGTGACATGAGGATCCTCGGTGGTGACCGCCGCATACCGGAACTGGCCGGTGGCCAGCTTCGTCAGGTACTCGCGCTTGGTGTCGATCTCGCCCGAGGAGTGAATGTAGAGCGCGCCGTCGGCGATCAGCGAATCCAGGGTGCCCAGGTCGCCGTCGGTCATCGCCACGAGCCGTGCGCTTTCGGCTTCGAGAAGTCCTGCCCGGTCGCCGAAGTCGATCAGGTGTCCGGTCACCGGGTCGGCACCTGATCGCCGAACGGAGCGTCGGGCAGTTTGTTGCGGCACAATCCGGTGAGAATCTCGCGGACACCGTGATCGAGACGGGTGTGGCCGTCGCGGAGGATCGCCGCCAACCGTCGGTAGAACGTCGCAGGCGTGATCCCGAACTGGGGAAGGATGTATTCGTCACCGCCGTCGAACGGCGCCCAGCGCAGGGCGAATCCGATGATCTCGCGTGTCCCTCCGCTGGAGGAGTGTGAATGCTGTTCTGGCTGCAACATCGTTGCCATGGTGTTCACCCCTGATGCGTCGCGTGATGGACCGACGCGGAACCGTCGGCAGAAGGGGCCGCCGACGCATGGCGGGCATACGCCTCCTGTACGGCGGGAACCAGATCGGCAGAGGCCGCGGAATCCGCCCGTTCGGCAACGAGTTTGAGGATGTTGCCGCTGCGCCGGTCAGCAGGAACGTCGTCCCCTCGGGCGGCGATCAGGACGTGGAAGTGTTTGTGGTTCTCCCCGAATGCCATCAAATAGGTTGCGGGGGCACCGGTGACCTCAGTGACCGCCGCCGTCAGATCGCGGACCCGACGGCCGAGGGTGCCCAATTCGGCGTCGTCGAGGCCGGTGATGCGTTCGGCGTGCCGACGGGCCCGCAGGACGAACCAGCCGGGCACCTCCATGCCGGGGACGATTTCTCCGGCCCACAGCGTATCGCGGAAGACGGCCGAGTCCCGGCCGGACTCCTCTTGGACGCACATCAGGCAGTCGGGATGAGTGGTGTTGTCGGACATGGCGTTTCTAACCTTCGCTTCGGTGAGTCAGAGTGCAGGAGCAGGGATGCCACCCCGGCGGTGCGTGCCGTGGGTAACCGACGCGCAGTCGAGGGCGAAGGCAAGCTGCCGCAGATGCAGGGCAGCTCCGCTGAGGTGGTGGTCGAGGCAATGGCCCACACCCGGGACGATCTCGGACGTGACGCGGAGCTCGCCCGGGAACTTCGTCAGGAAGAGTTCGCGGGCATCGCGGGAGGAGTCCCAGAGTGCGTCGAATTCGGCGAGGGCGTGGTGCACCGGGACGTCGATGTCGGCGGCGACAGGGTCGAGCCGGGTGGCCGCCCACCTCGGTGCGGCGGCCAGTTCCACCATGGGCGCGGGGGCGTAGGAGTGCCGTGCTGCCTCGACTGCCGCCGCGGTGTAGCTGCCCGCCGGTCCGTACCACAGCTTTTCCCGCTCGGGTATCGGGACGTCCACGATCCCGTGCAGGGGCAGGGTGCCGAGTTCTTCGGCCGCGCCGTGAGAGGGAATGCGTGCGCCCATCCCCGTGGCCGAGATCCCGAACAGACACCAGGAAGGACGCCGGGCGGCGATCTCGAGGCCGATCATCCCTCCGATGGAATGCCCCACGAGTACGACACCGGCCGCGTTGTCGTGCGAGGCGAGCAATTCTTCGATGCCGTTGTCGAGTAGTTCGGCTTGCCGGGCGAACGTGTTCTCTTCCGCAAGAAGAGGGTCGCTGTCGCCGTATCCGGGGCGGTCGATCGTGATCAGGTCGAATCCATTGCGGTTGGCGATTTCCGCAAAGGATCCGGCAGACGAGCCCGGCACGTCGAAGTACAGCCCGGTATAGAGACCACCGTGCAGGGCAACGAGCAAGGGCGCATTCGGGTTCCGGTGCTCCGAGGGATACAGGTGCGCCGCAAGGCGGTGGCCCTGTACCACGGTGCTGAGTGTGCGCATGAGGTTGTCTCCGTTCGGGTGAGGCGGATGGGTGTGAGCGCCGTCAGCCGCCTCATCCGCGGGTTGGATGGTCAGATGAGAGGTGTGATCTGGTCGTCGCGACCGAGGAGGGCCTTGCCGTAGACCTCGTAGTTGACTGCAGGCAAGGTGACCGCATGGCGTGCAGCGACATTCGAGTCGCGCCAGATGCGTTGTAGCGGGTTGTTCTCCCCGAAGCTGCCGGCGCCGTGTGCGGAGACGAGGATGTTGATGGCCTTGGTGATGTGGTCGAGGACCCAGCCGGTGTCGGCGCGGACACGGGTACGGGCGATCACGTCGGGGTAGACGCCGCTCGCGGCGGCGGTGTCGATGTCGTCGGCGGCCCGGTAGGCGTGCAGGTGGGCGGTGTCGATGAGCATCGCGGCCTCGGCGATCTGGAGCTGGAAGGCCACCGAGTCGGACTGGGCGGTGTAGAAGGTGTAGGAAATGGCCTTCGTGTCGGCTTTGGCGGTGACCAGTTCGAGGGCCTTGCGTCCCATCCCGAGCTGGGGGCCGGCAAGCACGAGCGAGAGCAGCGGAACGAATGCCGACCGGTACAGGATCTCGTCGGTGTGCTCGGTGGCGTAGTCGCCGCCGATCGCGGCGGGGACGGGCAGGATGCGGTGCTCGGGGACGAATACGTCGGTGGCGATCAGGCAGTTCGACCCGGAGGATTTCATGCCGGCGACGAACCAGGTTTCCTCGAAACTGAGATCCGCGCGGGGGATCAGGGCAAGTCCCTGGTCGATCACCTCGCCGTCCGCGTTGGTGATCGGGATGCCCAGGACCGCCCAACTCGCGTGCCAGGAGCCGGAGTTGTAGTACCAGCGGCCGGTCACCGTGAAGCCGCCGTCGACCTTCACTGCCTCCGAGGTCGGGGAGAGAACTCCGGACACCTTCGCATCAGGCGTGTCGGCCCAGACGTCGTCCTGTGCCTGTTCGGGGAACAGGCCGGTCAGCCAGGCGCAGACGTTGCAGAGGGTGACCACCCAAGCGGTGCCGCCGTCGGCCTCGCCGACTGCGGCGGACACGTCGAGCATGGTGCGCATCGAGGTCTCGTAGCCGCCGTAGCGGCGGGGCTGGGCGACCTTGAAGGCGCCGGCGTCGGTGAGGGCGGTGATCGACTCCTCGACGACGCGGCGGTCCGCTTCTCCTTGCGCGGAGTTCTTCGCCAGCACTGGCTGCAGATCGCGGACGCGGCCGACGATCTCGTCGGCACTGGGGACGGTGGTGGGCGGGGCATCGGTGACGGTAGTCATAGGGAATTCCTTCGAAGTTCTTCGGACGGGGGAGGGCGGCCTTACCGGACCGGACGGGGCCGTCAGTCCGGGGTGCAGGCGGTGATGTGGTCGATGATCGGTCGGCGGGGACGTTCGGTGAACCGGGAGTGGGTGCCGAAGGTGCGATTGGCGTAGACCAGCGGCGGCCGTTCGACATTGCAGGCTGTGGTAACCAGCCCGATCAGGAGCAGGTGATCACCGCCCTCGACGGTGTCGTACAGCTCGCAGGTCACCCAGCCGGCGGCATCGTCGAGGCGGGGAAGCCCGGTGTCGGTGTGCCACGGGGTTCCGGCGAAACGTTCGCCGCCGGTACCGCGGCTGGCGAAACGCATCGCGAGGTCCTCTTGCCCGTGGTGGAGCAGGTTGACCCCGAACCGGCCCGCGGCCACGATCCGGGCCAGCAGTGCCGACCGGCGGTCGAAGGCCACGGTGATCAGCGGCGGATCCTGGGACAGGGCCGCGAACGAGCTCGCCGTCGCCCCGTGCGGGCCGTCGCCGTCGGTGGTGGTCACGATCGTCACTGGAGCGCAGACCCGGGCCATCAGATCCCGGAAACGCTTCGGATCGATGCCGGACTCGGTGGTGGGCGCGATGTCGGAGGTGGTGGTCATGATGGGCCTCCCCGGGGCGTGGGTGGGTGGGTCAGGTCAGTGGGCGCCGACGAGGACGGTCATCGGGTCGGGCAGATCGGCCTTCAGAGCCCAGACACGGTTGGTGAGTTCGTCGACGGAAGCACCCCTGCGGCGGGCAACCAGCATCGCCTCGGGATCGAACGCGGGCCCGACGGAGTCGCCGGCGTACTCGGGACCGTGCATGTACTCCGTGGCCTGCTCGGGTTCGGCGAAGTTGTCGATCTGCATCTCGACGAAGTTGTCGTCCGGGTCCTGGTAGTACAGCGAGGTGGTCACCCCGTGTGCGATGGAGACGGCGGGCAGAACCTCCTTGTCGCGGAGCAGCTCGTAGCGGTCGAGGAGGTCGTCGAGGTGGTCGAAGGTGTAGGCGACGTGATGCGCGGCCGCGGTGATCGGGCTCTTGCGCTCGAGCGGCATGGGTGGGGTCAGCAGGGCGACGCGGTGGTGTTCCTCGTCGAAGGTGATGAAGCACAACGCCTTGTCCTGGTAGACGACGTGGCCGTCGAGGACGGTGCAGTAGAAGTCCCGCATTTCGGTGGGCTGGGCGGTCTGGAAGACAACGTGCGCGAATTTCGGGGTTGCCGACATGACGGTTCACTCTCCTGTGGAGGGGTGCGCAAAGCACCGCTGGCTACGTTGGTGAAACGGGTGAGCTTGTCCGGCAACGGGTTCGCGTGTGCATCCCCCAGGGCCGGGACCCCTTCCGGGGCGATCGGTGACCTGAGACTGCCGCTTCGTTTCGTGTTACTTAGTGGTCTGATTCGTTAATTCGTCGGGGGTTGTTGCCAGGCGGTGGGGTCGGCGAGGTAGAGCCCGCAGGCGCAGTCGAGTGCGTCCTCGGGGGTGCCGGCGAAGGCGCCGCTGGGCAGGATCGAGTCCTGGTACTTGCCGGTGCTGGCGAGATGGATCGCGAATCCCCACGAGCGGGCCGATCCTCCGTAACGCAGCCGCATCAGCGGTAGGACGGTGCCGTCCGGCAGTATCGCGTCGACGTAGGCGAAGGATCCTCGAAATCGGGCGTCGACGTCACGCAGTTGCGGCCAGCGGGCGCGGGCATGGTCGAACAACCGAAGGCGCAGCGAGTTCTTCGTCGATTCCGGTGGTGTCGGCACAGGGTTCATCGTGCCCGATGACCACCCGTGTCGGTCACCTATCTCGGGGGTGTCGCACGCGAAGGTTGTGGCATGTGTGATGAATGTGACCTGATGGTGCTGCTGTGGTGATGGTCAGTCCGTTCCAGGTCGCGTTGGACGACGTCGACCGCGTCGAGCTCGAACGGCGGGTGCGGGCGGGCAACACCCCGCAGAAGGTGGTGCTGCGCGCGGTGATCGTGTTGCTGGCCGCCGACGGCGCCTCGAACGCGGCCATCGCCGACGAACTCGGCATCTGCGTCGATACCGCCCGCAAGTGGCGGGCCCGGTTCTGCGCCAAGGGTATCAAGGCACTGGTCGACGCGCCCCGCTCGGGGCGCCCACCGGTGTACACACCCACGGACGTGGCCCGGGTCAAGGCGTGGGCGTGCGAGTTGCCGGCCGAACACCAGCTGCCCCTGTCTCGGTGGAGCGCCCCGGAACTGGCCCGCCAGCTACTGACCGACGGGATCGGCGCCTCGGTGTCGACGGTCCGCCGCTGGCTCGCCCAGGACGCCCTCAAACCCTGGCAGTACCAGTCGTGGATCTTCATCCGGGATCCACGGTTCGAGACCAAGGCGGCGGTGGTGTTGGACCTGTACGCCCGCAGGTACGACGGCATCGCGCTGGGCGCGGACGAGTACGTGATCTCCGCGGACGAAAAACCCTCCATCCAGGCCCGCCGACGCTGCCATCCCACCCAGCCGGCCGGTAAGGGACGTCCGATGCGCGTCAATCACGACTACCGCCGCGGTGGGGCGTTGGCGTATCTGGCGGCCTACGACGTCCACCATGCCCGAGTGTTCGGTCGATGCGAACAGTCCACCGGCATAGTGCCGTTCACCGACCTGGTCGATCAGGTCATGACCTGCGAGCCCTACGCCTCTGCGGAGCGGGTGTTTTGGATCGTCGACAACGGATCCTCGCACCGGGGCCGGGCCGCGATCGATCGGCTGTCCGCGAGGTATCCGAACGCGGTGATGGTGCACACCCCGGTGCACGCGTCGTGGCTCAATCAGGTCGAGATCTTCTTCTCCATAGTCCAACGCAAAGTGCTCTCGCCCAACGATTTCGAAGACCTCGATGCTGTCGAACGGCGCCTGCTCGCCTTCGAGGAACGGTACAACGCCACCTCCGTGCCGTTCAAGTGGCGGTACACCACCACCGACCTGCACCGACACCTCGAACGACTCGACCTCCACGACCGAACCCTGCAAGCGGCATGACCCCCGACGAATTAACGAATCAGACCACTTAGCTCACTTCCGGTTGAGATTCACGTTAGAGCCGGCGCGGGGGTCTGAATATCCGGTTTGCGCTACCGTTCGTCCAGTAGGCGAACCGGTGCAGAGCGTTGCTGACAGGGCAACGACGCCGTCGTCAGCTCGAGCGAGTGCCGAGTGTCCGCGAGGGAGTTTCGCCGAATTTCTGCTCGTAATACTGCGCGAACCGGCCGAGGTGGTTGAACCCCCACCGGAACGCGACCTCACTCACCGTGCAGTCGGGGTCGCGTTCGAGCAGATCGGTCCGCACCCCGTCGAGGCGCAGATTGCGCACATACTCCGACGGGCTCATCTCGAACCGATCGAGGAACAGTTTCTGCAGTTGCCGTACGCCGACCCCGGCGGCCTCGGCGAGATCGGAGACAGTGTGCTGGGCCCCCGGTGCCGCCTGAAGTAGGTCGAGGACTTTGCGCACCGCTGCCGGATTGCCGGAGTCCCCGCCGCTGCTGAGGATCGCTTCGCTCATCGAGTGCCCCTGATTGGCCAGCAACCCGCTGATCAGGGCACGTTCGAGGTGGCTGACCTGCGCGATCAGGGCAGGATCAGGCATCGGCCCGGGGTCGGCGATCGTGTCGAGCAGGAGCTGCAGGGTCGACGCCCACCGCCGGCCGGCGGGAGTGGTCAGGTCGAAACCGATGTCGAAGCGCACCCGCCCGTTCACCGGCCGGCCAAGAATCCGACCGAGTTCCTGTTCGAGCGCGGCCCGATCGATCTTGATGCTGACCTGGGTGTTGTCGGCGGCCCACCGCGACAGGAAGGTGTGCTGGCCGGGGGTGTACACCGCCGCCCGCTGCGGGGTCGCCACCACATTCTGCGGGCCGCAGCTGGTTTCCAGCGAGCCCGTGAGCGGTAGGTCGATGTGGTAGCCACAGACATCGCCCGGGTCGATGAGGACATCGGCGCCGAAGCGGACGATGCCGACGGTCATGTGGGTCAGGCGTACCGCCAGCATCCGCGCATCCGACAGCTGCTGAGTCCCACCGACGATCTCGAGCCGCGCTGGGTAAAAGGCATCGTTGATCTTGGTGCGATAGACGTCGAAGTCGTCGGTGGCGCAAAAGATCCCGCGACGAGACCGAGCGGTCTCGTCGGTGAATGCTGACGCCGGCACATCGACCATGGTTGATCCTTGCTTCCTGGTGTTCTCGGCCCATGGTACGAGCCCGGTTGTGCTGGGACCACTGCCGCAATGGGGATACTTCGCGGGTCGGACGTTCCGGTGCGCGTATCGGATAGCTCCACGGGTGTGTCTCCGCATAGGTTCGAGTCGACCATGACCTGGGTCACACTTTATAGCTCACTGTTCGAGGCATTGTCATCCACCTCGGGCAGTACCACGACGAAATTGAGGATTTCATGCGGTTAGCCAATATCGATGACCGTGCCGCTCTGGTGGCCGGCGAGGTCGGAGCCGAGCAGGCGGTGGATCTGGCCACCGCGTCACGGGGCCGATTCGGTCCCGCACTGGCCGACATCTACCCCGTGTGGGAAGAGGTCATCGCGTGGGCGGCGGACGAGGATCTGTCCGCTCTCGCCAGAAACGGGTTTCCGATCGACCGGAGCCGGCTCGGGGCGCCGTCCCCCGCTCCGTGGCAGGTGTTCGCCATCGGCTTGAACTACCACGATCACGCGGCCGAGTCCGGATTCGACTCACCCACTGCGCTGCCGCCGGTGTTCACCAAGTATGTCTCCAGCTTTTCCGGACCCGACAGCGAGGTGAGCATCCCGGCCGGCGGCAATGTCGACTGGGAGGTGGAGTTGGTCGTCGTCATCGGCCGCGAGACGAGCCGCGTCGCCGCCGCCGACGCCTGGTCGCACGTGGCGGGTCTGACGGTGGGGCAGGACATCTCCGAACGCATCTCGCAGTTGCGCGGCCCGGCAGCCCAGTTCGGGTTGGGCAAGTCCTTTGCCGGTTTCTCCCCGCAGGGGCCGTGGCTGGTCACCCCCGACGAGTTCGCGCACCCCGACGACCTGGAGTTGGGCTGTGCCATCGACGGCGAGGAGGTTCAGAAAAGTCGGACCAGCGATCTGATCTTCCCGGTGCCGTCGGTGATCGCCGCCCTGTCGGAAATTGTGACTCTCCATCCTGGAGACGTGATCTTCACCGGCACTCCCGCCGGAGTGGGTATCGGGCAGAAGCCGCCGCGGTTCCTGCAGCCGGGTGAGCAGCTGACCAGCTGGATCGACGGAATCGGCGAGCTGCACCAGCGGTTCGTCGCCGACCCCCGGTAACTGGTGCCACACACGTAGGTTCGCCCTGGGCGCTTGGCCCAGGGCGAACCCACGTTCGGCCATAGACCCGAGGAAGTCGCAGGATTTCTCTGCCGATAACTCTCTGCGGCAATATCATTGGCGAATCCGGTGAGACCGAATCGTCGTCGGAGGCTGCGGAACGTCCGCCTCCAGACTGTGGTGGTGCGCGAGGTTCCAAGCGATGGTCATCGCGGTCGAGCGATTTCACTCCTCCGTCGCGGCCGGTGCCTGCAGCGGTCCGTATTCCGCTGCATCTTCGTCGTCGAAGAGGGGGCGGATGTCTTTGGCAGCCATGATCTCATCGTTGCTCGCGCCGGCGGCGATCATCGGCCACACGAGGGCGTCGTCGCTGACGACGAAGTCGATCACCACCGGCCGGTCGGTGATCGCTCGCGCGTGTGCGATGACAGTGTCGACGTCGTCCTCTCGCTCACAGCGCAGGGCGACGCAGCCGAGTGCGTCGGCAAGTTTGACGAAGTCGGGGATCCGGCGCGAGTGGGTGGCGAGGTCGATGCTGGAGTAACGTCCGTCGTAGTGGATGGCCTGGAGTTGTTTCACCATGCCGAGGTTGCCGTTGTTGATGACGGCCACCTTGATCGGAACACCTTCGATCGCGGCGGTGGCCAGTTCCTGATTGGTCATCTGGAAGCAGCCGTCGCCGTCGATTGCCCACACTTCGCATTCGGGCGCAGCTATTTTCGCGCCGAGTGCGGCGGGAACGGCGTATCCCATCGTGCCGAGGCCGCCGGAATTCAGCCACGTCCGAGGCTTCTCGAAGTCGATGAAATGCGCCGCCCACATCTGATGCTGGCCGACACCCGAGACGAAGATCGCGTCGGGGCCCGCCGCCTTCCCGATCGCCTCGATGACCAGTTGCGGTGAGAGCGTCCCGTCGGCCGGGCGGTCGTAGCTCACCGGGTAAGTGTGTCGCACTTCGTCCAGCGATCCCCGCCACCCGTCGAGATCGAGGACGGCCTGAGGTTCGAGGCTGAGGGCGTCAATGAGTGCGCGGACGATCTTCTTGCAGTCACCAACGATGGGGACATCCACCTCCCGGTTCTTGCCGATCTCGGCGGGGTCGATGTCGGCGTGGATGACGCGCGCGTTGGGGGCGAAGGACGCGGTGTGGCCGGTGACGCGGTCGTCGAATCGTGCGCCGAGGGTAATCAGGAGGTCGCTGCGCTGCAGGGCGGCCACGGCGGCCACGGTCCCGTGCATGCCCGGCATGCCGTAGTGCAATGGGTGGCTGCCGGGGAACGCGCCGAGCGCCATCAGTGTGGTGACGACGGGAATGCCGGTCAGTTCGGCGAGCTCACGCAATTCGGTTGCGGCACCGGACTTGATCGCGCCGCCGCCGACGTAGAGCACCGGGGCGGCGGCGGAGTTGATCAGCGCGGCGGCCGCGCGGATCTGCTTGGAGTGCGGTGTGGTGGTAGGACGGTAGCCGGGCAGACGCCGCTCCGGCGGCCACGAGAATGTGGTCGTCGCCTGCAGGACGTCCTTCGGGATGTCGACGAGCACCGCGCCGGGCCGACCGCTCGACGCGATGTGGAAGGCCTCGGCGATGGTTCGGGGAATGTCCGCGGGGTCGGTGACAAGGAAGTTGTGTTTGGTGATCGGCATGGTGATGCCGCAGATGTCGGCTTCCTGAAAGGCGTCGGTGCCGATGAGCCCGCGGCCGACCTGTCCGGTGATCGCGACGACCGGAACGGAGTCCATCTGCGCGTCGGCGAGCGGAGTCACGAGGTTGGTTGCGCCGGGGCCGGACGTCGCCATGCAGACGCCGACCTTCCCTGATGCTTGGGCGTACCCGGTGGCGGCGTGTCCGGCACCCTGCTCGTGACGGACCAGCACGTGCCGCACCCGGGTCGATTCCAGCAGGGGGTCGTAGACGGGCAGGATCGCGCCGCCCGGAATGCCGAACACACAGTCGACGTCGAGTTCTTCGAGGGACCGCACGACTGCCTGCGCTCCGGTGACGCGTTCGGGTAGGTGTCGGATCTCGGCGTGGGTTTGCTGTTCCTCACGGAGTCGGGTGGGTGCACTCACGGGGATGTCCTCTGAATCTGGTTCGGCTGTCGAATCGGCACAGCCGGGCGAAGGAGCAGATTTCTGGCTTCGCGGCCTGCCGGACATCCTCGGGATCGGAGGATGGTGCGCAAGAAGGGTGCAGTGCTCGATGATAGGTGAGCACGAGTGCCGAGTGAAACACGACCATCGCTTGACGGCAATCGGCTCCAACCAGTTTCAGCAATCTGCGCGCGGCATCCGCGTCGAGGCGCGTGGCCGTGGGCAGAATGCCCAACGCGATTGAAGTCAGGACGAATTGGCGAGGGGGGTCAGCAGCGGCGTCACGCGGAAGTCGACCAGTTTGCGCATCACGAGAGAGGTGGTGGTCTGTTCAACCCAGTCGATGTCGAGAATCCGGCCGGCGATCCGATAGAGGTCTTCGGCGTCGCGGTCGACGACGTGGACGAGAAGGTCTGCGACGCCGCTGAGTCCGTGCACCTCGGCCACTTCCGGGACACCGTCGAGTGCGTCTGCGATCTGGCCTAGTTTGCGCTGGATGGCGCTGGTCAGGATGAACGCGGTCAGTGGGTATCCGAGGGCACCGGGGTCGATCCGGCGTTCGAAAGAGTGCAGCGCACCCTGTTTCTCGAGCTCGCCCAGACGGGCTTGCACGGTGTTGCGGGACAGTCTCGTCTTGTCGGCCAGGCCGATCACGGTGGCACGGGGTTCCTCGTCAGGGCGGCGAGAATCTTGGCGTCGATGGAGTCGACGGTGGTCGTGGTGGGCATTGTGCCAACCTCCAACAGGGTGTGAGGGCGTAGCGGTACGCAGAATGCTGAAATTCTGCGGTCAGTATTGCGGGAAGTGTATTCCGGTGGTCGACTGTGGCGGGAGATCCACACACGGATCTCGTCATACCGACGGCGCCACGCCGCTCGCAGGCAGGTTTCGTGCCCACAGGTCCGCTTACCCGCCACAGCCTCTCCGCCTCGCTCACGACCTGGGCACCGCGGAATCACCGGCCTCTTGTGGTCCTCGACGTAACTCCGGGCAACGATCGCAACGGTGGACACAGTTCGTCTAGTGGACGGCTCATCGCGCAAACCGGCTAGTCGCGGCGGGGGGCCGACCCTACCGTAGGCCTCTAGCGTGACCTGGATGACAACCCGTCGAGTAGACCGCCTCACGGTGAGGCCTTCTATCGACCAAGAGATGTCGAAAACACACACCCACAGCCCCACTGAGCTACAGCCAGGAAGTGACCCATGACCGCGACGACCTCATCCGCCGACCCACACGCCCCGATCGCCGGTGACAACTCGGACACGCTGCGTGACATCGAGCAGCGCGTGTTGTGGTTGGCGACCGCAATGATCCACCACGCCAACCGGGTTCGCCCGAATCCGACGGGGTTGAAGGTGGGTGGGCATCAGGCGTCGTGTGCGTCGATGG
>NZ_JARJBD010000125.1:0-23780 GCF_029269925.1 Rhodococcus sp. T2V | reverse complement strand
CGACAACGTCGAGATCGAGGCCACCGAGATGCCCACCGGCGCCGTCAGCCCGATCTGATCCCCGCGCCTGCTCACTATCCCCTGCCTTACGCGATTCGCTACGCGGGGTGTGGCCGTTGAGGGTGCGGTCACGCAACATGAGAGGACATCGGTGGCTCACTTACTCGGCCAGCGTTTTCAGGAAACGACGTAGGTGTACGAGCGCGGCCTCATTGAAGTCGGAGTGACCCAAGGTGATCTGCTGGAAGATCAGCCCGTCGGCCGCCGCGATGAACGCGTGTGCCATCGCCTCATCACACTCGATGCCGCCGTGCGCCAGCTCGTCGCGAAGGGCGCCGCGGTAGGTACCGTAGAGCGATTCGACGTGCGGTCGCAATTCCGTTCGCCGACGTGATTCGAGGATCAGCTCGTACTGGAAGGCTTGGTCGTCCGGGTTGGCCTCGACCATGTGGATCAAGCCGGCGAAGATCGCGTCGAGGTCACCGGTGCCAGGTCGAGTGCTGATCGAGGTGACGCTGTTCTCCACCGAGAACTGCAGCGCTGCCTCGATCAGGGCGTCGCGGGTGCCGAAATGGTGCGCGACTAAGCCGTGGGTTACCTTCGCCTCCCTGGCGACTGCCCGGTAGGTCAAGTTCCGCAGACCTTGGGCGGCGACGACGTGGACCGCGGCAGCCAGAAGTGCGTGGCGACCCTCGCCGTACCTCGGCGAATTACGCGTCGCGGTGGAGTCAAAAGCGGTCATGTCTCCTCGATCCCCGGGTGGTCGCACTTGCGGCCGCGCGGACGTGAGCGTAGTCGGTGGCCGACCGGGACCAGTGCCGTGGAGGGCACGCCCGCACGGGCGTCGGTCCTCGGCCCGGGAATCCGCATCTATCCGCTTGACTAGTTGTACAGGTTCGGGCATATTTGTGCCACCGATCACATCTATCCGGATGGATACTTCAGTTCGGATGCGGCAGGTCGGCACTACCGCCGACACCATCCCGCACGGAAGCACTCAATGTCCCACCCGACGAAAACCACGCCACACGGTCCGCTAGCTACTCACGACTTTCGCCAGCAGGGAAGGCGCTCACAATGCCCGACAATCTCGCGAACCGACCCGGCAAGAATGATGCCGTTGCCCTCGTCACGGGTGGAGGAAGCGGCATCGGAGCGGCCACCGCGGAGACGCTGACCACCGCCGGGTGGACGGTCGTCATCTGCGGGCGCCGGACCGACGCTCTCGAGCGAGTGGCCGACACCACCGGCGCCCACCCGATCATCGCCGACACCACCGACCCTGCCGCCGTGCGCTCCCTGGTCGACGACACCGTCGTCCGCTTCGGCCGGCTCGACGGTGTCGTGCTCAACGCTGGCATCGTCCGGCCCGGGCCCGTAGGAGAATTATCCGAATCCGATTGGGCGGCCATGGTCGAGACGAACCTCACCGCGCCCTACCGACTCCTACATCTCACCCTGCGCCACCTGATCGCCAACCGGGGGGCGGTGGTCGGCGTGGCCTCCGTCAGTGCGCTGCGCGCCTCAAGCGGGAACAGCGGCTACAACGCCACCAAGGCAGGATTGAGCATGCTGTTGCAGTCCGTCGCCATCGACTACGGACGACACGGGGTCCGCGCAAACGTGGTGTGTCCCGGTTGGACCCGAACGGAAATGGCCGACGAGGAAATGGCAGAACTCGGTCGTGAGCGCGGCCTTGACGCGGAACAGGCGTACCACCTTGCTTCGGCTCTCGTCCCGCTTCCCCGTCCGGCGCAGTCGATGGAAGTGGCTGCCACCATCGCCTGGTTGCTCTCCCCGGCGGCGTCGTACGTCAACGCTGCGGTGCTGCCGGTGGACGGCGGACACAGCGCGGTCGATGTGGGCACCGTCGCCTTCGATCCGCGGTTCTCCCTCGCCGTGGACCGGACCTGACGAGCCGCATCCACGGAAAGGAACTCCGATCAATCTGCAACTGCACGGACGGGTGACGTTGCTTGCCGGCGGCACATCGGGAATCGGCCAAGCCTGCATCGACGCACTGACCGACGAGCTGCGCATGAGCTCACTGTCGACGGGCACTGGCTGCTGGAATGAGCGGGATCGCGTTAGGTCCGTCAACCTACAGCGAATGCGAGTCCCGGCACCTCAGCTGTCTTCAACGCACCACCTGGCCCTTCGCTCGCCGACGGGTTGCGCGGCGGCAAGCGTTCGTGTGCTGACCACCTCATCACGGAAGGACTAGACGACCATGAGCAACGCTCCACAGAACCTCGGGCGCCACCCCACCACACCCGACAACAACCAACGGCTGCATACCGATGCGGCCGGAAGTACGCCGGAAACGACCTCGGAAGCCGACATCCGTCGCTACCGTGTCAACCGCAGGAAGACGGCCAGCAGGTCGTATCCTCGAAAGTCGGAGGAAGAGAACATCATCGATTTCGTCAAGCGTTGGCAACCCTATGGAGGGCCGCCCCCTGATGAAATCTTTGTCTCCTTTGGAATGACCCCTGCACGGTTCATCGACAAACTACGGAAGATTCTCCCTGAGTACCCTGCGTCCCCGTGACCGATCCGCGACTGGGCCTACGAGAGCTTTGCCGTCCGCCTCACCGACACCAAGGTCGGCGACGAGTTCGGCTGGACGCTCTCGCGGGCAGGCGATTACAGGACGTGGGACGGACTGGCCGAACCATTCCTCGAATACCAACGCACACGTCCGGAACTGGTCACCGACAACTGCGTCGCGACGGTTCCGCGCCACGATCGCCGTCCGCGCCGAGCTGCGCTGACCACTCTGATCGGGCGTCTTCGACGTCGCGGATGGCTAAGCTGAGAATTCTGCCGCCTTCGTGAGAAATTCCAGGTGACACGACAGTGCGAATCCGCGTGTAGGCGTGCCGAGTACAGGACGACGTGAGTATCGGTGCAACTCGAACGTCAACACGACCTCTCACGTACACGACGGAATACCGAGTGGACAGTCGAGGAAGCCAAGGCGCGCGAGAAAATTCGGCTACGGACTCGCCGACACCGGTCAGGAAAGCCGCACGCCGAACATGGCGAAGCGCATACCCTCCGACTCTTCGAGGCCGACGAGAAGCCACCTTCAGCGGTGGCGGTTGCCGACGCAATGCGCGTCCACAGTGGCGGAGGAACCTCGACCTGGTGGGCATTCCGCCGCCGTTCCGCACCACACCGGCCAGGTCCTCGCCGAACAACGGGCAGTTCCGGCTGGCAGGTCCGGCCGCCGGAGAACTTAGTTCGCTTCGCCCCGTCAATCACGTCGTGAAGTGCATCTGCTGTGATCCGCTGGAACTTTGCCAATGCAGCGGGTGCGTCTCCGACGAGGGACTCGAGCAGCGCGAGCGAGCCCGCCAAATCGATCCCCGGGTCGAGGAGCCATTGCACTTGGAGCCCATCGAATGCCGCCATGATCAAGGACGCGAGAGCGTTCGCGTCTTTGCGCTGTCGCTCGCCGCTTGAGTTCGAGATTCAATCGATTGCGCGAGGGCTCTCCTTCCGTTCGCGAATCGCCTGGCGAAAAAGGCGCGTGCTAACGCGTTTGTCGGCTCGACGGATGCCGCCATCATCGACGTGTATGCCGCGACGAGACCAGGCGTGGCGACATTGCGTCGTGCAGCCTCGGTGAGTTCGCCCATGAGTCCCTCCTGCCGCCGAGTCTCCAACCAGCGCGCCGACTCGCTATCTCGGAGCGCGACGACCTCGAGCATCAGTTCCTCGAGCGAGGAGAAATAGTGGAGAACCGTCGCGTGCGAGATGTCCAATTCTTCAGCGACCGCGCGCAGCGACATCTTGAAGCTGCCGCGCTCCGCGAAAGCCTTATGCGCCTGGTCCAGGATCTCCTTCCTTCGCCTGACGCCCTTCAAATAGCTGCCACCCCTGGTTCGCCGGCTCATGCCTGAACCCCACCGCCACTCACACGCTGCCCTGGAACCAGACCCTCGTGATCACGTCATCGATCAGAACCCAGGCACTCGTCGGGGGCTCGCCGTCCACCGAGTTGTCGCGCGGCCCTCGGATACCGGGCAAACGCTCCAGCCTTGGGGTGCCCAAGTCCAGCTGCTGATGAGATGGGCGAGCTTCCTCGGGATCCACCCTCACCGGCTCACCGAGGTCCGGTGTGCCGCGGACCAGCGAGAATTCGCAGTTGCGCTTGGGCGAAAACTCCCGCCTGTGCACTGATCCCTATGGCGGCTGTCGGATTGTTGAGGCCGCTTTTGCGGAGATTATCGGATCGGGCGCCATGGCCTCGGAGGTGGTCGGTCGAGGCGTCGACCAGATGCGGCTGCGCCGTCGCCGGCGCCAGCACCTCGCGCCACCGGCCCAAATAGATTCAACTGCCAGGGGTGTTCGAGGAGTCAGAGCGCATCGACGAACTCGTCGCGCGCCTCGATCTCGACGAGAAGGTCAGGTTGCTGACCGGTCGCGACTTCTGGACCACCTGGCCGATCGAAAAGATCGGACTGCGGAGCATGGTCCTCTCCGACGGACCCGCCGGCGTGCGAGGCGAGCGCTGGGACGAACGCGAACCCTCCCTCGGCCTCCTGAGCGGTACCGCTCTTGCCGCCTCGTGGGACCGCGCCACCGCCAGGCGGTATGGCCAGGTCCTGGCGGCCGAGGCACGCCGCAAGGGTGTCCATATGGTGCTCGGGCCAACCGTCAACCTGCAGCGGTCACCCCTTGGTGGACGGCATTTCGAGGCGTTCAGCGAGGATCCACTGCTCACGACCGATATCGGCGCCGCCTACGTCCAGGGATACAGGCGGGTGGCGTGGCGGCCAGCCCCAAGCACTTCGTCGGTAACGACTACGAGACGGATCGGTTCACCTCCTCCACCGAGGTATCCGAGCGTGCACTGCGCGAGGTCTACTGTTCGCCTTCGAGAAGATTGTGACCGAGGCCCACACATGGGCGATCATGTCGTCTTACAACGGCATCAATGGGGTCACCATGACGGAGAACGAACTGCTCGAGGCACCGCTCAACTCCGAGTGGGATTCGACGGTGTCGTGGTCGGTGACTGGCTGGCAGTCCGATCGATCGCGTCGGCGAACGCGTCACAGGATCTCTCGATGCCCGGATCTACGGGTGCCTGGGGCGACTCCTTGGTGGGTGCCGTCCGAGCTGGCACGGTGTCCCACGCTGCGATCGACCGCAAGGTGCACCGAATCCTGCAACTCGCAGCTCGTGTCGGGGCGCTCGACGGCTTCGATCCCGCACCTCTGGAGACTTCTGCCGATGACGCGATCGCGTTTGCTCGTGAGGTGGAAGCCGAAGGAATCGTCCTCGTTCACAACAACGGCGTACTCCCGCTTTCGTCGTCGACGACCGGGTATATCGCGGTGATCGGCCACAACGCAGCGCTCGCTCGAACACAGGGAGGGGGCAGCGCGACCGTCGTGTCCACGTATGAAGTCAGCCCACTGCAAGGAATCAGGTGCGCCTTTCCCCACGCCCAGGTGTCCTATGCGACGGGAGCTGGCGTGCAGGAGGGCATCGCAGATCTCCCCCTCGAAACTCTTACCAATCCGGAGTCCGGCGAACCTGGGGTCCGGGTCCGACTGTCCCGCCATGGTGAAGAGCTATTGGTAGAGGACCGCTGTGCAACATCGTTCTACTGGTTCGGCGTCGAATCATCGGCGCTCAGCGCGGACCTGTTCGAGGCTCGGACCATCTATACCCCTGACGCAGACGGAACTTTCGGCTCGGCGTCGGTTCGGCCGGAGTCTCCCGGATGTGGATCGACGAAGTCCTCGTTCTCGACAAGTACGTAACACCGGTCGGCGACATGCTCGGCGCGTCCGTCATCACTCCCCCGGCCGCCACTGTGCCCGTCCAAGTCCGGAAAGGTCGGCCCGTCTCGATTCGTATCGAGCATGACATCACTGAGGACGCCATCACAGGTTTCCTTGCCTTCCAGTTCGGTATCGAGGAGGACGTCTCACGGCCCGAAGCCCTCATCGCGGAAGCTGTCGAAACCGCCAGAGCCGCAGACGTCGCCATCGTGGTGGTGGGAACGAACTCCAGGGTCGAGTCAGAAGGCATCGACCGCACATCGCTCGACCTGCCCGGCCTGCAGAACGAGCTCGTCCGCGCAGTCGCCAGCGTCAATCCGAACGTTATCATTGTCGCTAATTCTGGAGCGCCTGTCGAACTTCCGTGGCGCAACGACGTTGCGGCGGTAATGCTCACCTGGTTCGGTGGTCAGGAATACGGCAACGCCCTGGCCGACGTGCTTACCGGCGAGCGAGAGCCTGGCGGCCGGCTCCCCACGACATGGCCCGTAACACAGCAAGACGCCCGGTCATCGACGTCGTGCCACAGAACGGGTGCGTCCACTACGAGGAAGGAATACACGTCGGATATCGGAGCTGGCTCAAGGCCGAAACCCTGCCCGCCTATCCCTTCGGATTCGGTCTGGGATACACCACGTGGGCAGTCGACCAGACTGCTGCCGTCCCCTCGACGCAGGACAGCGACGGATTCACCGTGACCGCCCTGGTCACGAACACTGGTGCTCGCGCGGGCAAGCACGTCGTCCAGGTGTACGCATCTCGTCCTGAATCGGCGGTCGATCGCCCAGTTCGCTGGCTCGTCGGCTTCGAGACGGTGCGAGCCGCGGCAGGAGAGACCACGCAGGTAAGTATTCACATCCCCCGGAGAGCTTTTGCACACTGGGACGGGTCTTGGTCCTACGAACCGGGCGGCTTCACGCTGCACGTCGGGTCGTCATCGGTGGAGGATGTCTCGGCGATCGAAGTCGAGATCGGCTGATGAAGCGCGGCCCAGAGGGTTTATGACGGTTGTCACACTCAATCGGGCGGTAGTCGTGGCCATATCGCGGAAACGTCCCAGCGGCACCCCGAGCACGCAAAGGAAGAGCGTCGCCGGCCAGTCGATGATGGCGCTTCTCCCTGCCAGGTGGGTGACGACCTCGCCGTACGTGAATACGGCGAGGTCGTCACTGTTGTCTCGATGTTGAAACCAGCTCCTGAGCTGCGCAGACCTGTTGTCAAAACGGCGGTGGCAGATGCCCACGGAGCAGAAGCCAGGCGATCGACGTGACAAGATTCTGAATCGGCTCGACAAGATCAATTATCATGTTGGTTGTCCATTCGTTTCGGTGGAACTATGTTCTCTATCAATAGATCTCGCGCTTCAACCACCGCATTGCGCGTCGGGTTCATCCTGGCTGCGTGCGTCAAACGAGATTGCTCGCGTGAGGAATGATCTCCTCAGAGAGCGGCAGCGTTCGAAGAATCTCCGTGACACCGTCTGCCTGGATTCCCGCGATTTGCCGGCGTCGATCATCGCCTCGAATTACGCCATATACGCTCCCGTTCCTCCCGAGCTCCCGATCGGATCGATCATCGTGCTACCTACGAACTGCTTGACCATCGGCTTCTCAGAGGAGAGCAGCACCTCATCTGGACCGACAGATCGAGAGCCAATTCGCAGTCGCAAGTAGCGTCGTTAAGGGATGTGCCTGGCCTTCATCTCGGGAAAGACGTCAGCGATGCGCACGACGTCACCCGTGGTGGGGGCGTGGATCATCTGTCCGTTGCCGATGTAGATGGCGACGTGCCCGGGGCCTGCGGACTGCCAGTTGCCGAACAGCAGGTCACCGGGCCGGGCCTGGTCCATCGGAATTTCCTGCCCGATGTTCCACTGGGTCTCGGACGTGCGGGGCAGAGTGATGCCGGTGGCGGCATGAATTGCGAATGACGTCAGGCCCGAGCAGTCGAAGCCGCCACCCGAGGGTCCGTCGATGTTCCCGCCGCCCCACACGTAGGGCAGGCCGAGGTAGCGGATGGCCGATTCGACCACCCGCCCGCCGATGCCGTCGGCTAGGGACAGTCCGATGAGCGGTGCGAGCAGCTGCGCGAAGGACGGTTCACTGCCCCGGATTTTCGTCACATACGGTTTGGTCTGGTTCTCGTAGTCCGAGCTGCCGGAGGGCATTCCACCGGAGCGCAGTACGGCACCGGGTCCTGCGTTGTATGCCGCGATGGTGAGGTCAAGAGTGTCCCCGGCAACTCGGCCCTGGCGTTTCCAGTCGTCGATCTGTTCGTACATGTTGCACAGCAGGTGTCCCGACGCCATCACGGGGTCGGCGATTCCGAGCACGTCAGCCTTGCCGTCGTCGTCGGCGTCCTTGCCGTAGATCGCCCAGGTGCCGGGCATGAACTGTCCGGGCCCGAGCGCGCCGGCCGGGGACACCGGTGCGGTAGGCCCGTACCGGAATCCGTTTTCCGCCGCATATAGCGCGGCCAGTGTCGCGGGCTTGATTCCGTCGCAGATCGATCCGGCTTTACGCAGCCACGGCGCGAAGAGTGCGATCGCGCCGATCGGGGCGAGCGACGCGCGGGGAAAGGCCGCTGGAACCGGTTGCAGCACCGTGCTGGTGTCTGCCGGGGACTCGTCGTCGTAGACGGGTGGGCTCGACAGGAACACCGATGCCGGCGGCTCCGGTTCCGGCACCGACTGCGGCACGACCGGCTCCGCGGGTGTCTGCGGCCCGGGCTCGGGTGTCGGCGATGAGTCGCGCGTCCCGGGCGGAAGGTGCGGTTCGAGTACGGCCGCTGCCGCGGCGGTGACCTCGCCTACTGCTTGCTGTGCCGGTGCGCGCACCGGCTCAGGCAACGCCGCGATCAGGTCGGACACCTGCTGGTCCGCCGTCGACGCCGAGTACGACTCGAGGGTCTGAGTTGCCTGGTCCTTGATCTCCGGTGGGGCGTCCGTGCCCTGAACGAAGGCACCGGCCGCCGCGATCACGGCGACGATCAGGGACGACGGATCAACGGACATCGACCACGCCGTCCAGGGGTGCGGTGAAGTCGTCGTAGAACCAGCCGTCCGAATTCTCGTCGAGGCTTTCCTGGATGGCGATCTGGGCGTTCTCCGGCAGGGTATGCATGATGTGCCGGACGCGCTCCTGCCTGCGGATCACGGCCTGCCGGAACGGCATCCCCGGGGTCGCCTTCATCTGCGGGACGATGCCCTCGACGTCGTCGACACCACCAGCGTGGTGACCGGCGTCGACCATCGCCTGCTCTGCCGCCATCTGCGCGTCGTCCTTCTCCTCGGACATGCCGATCGGGCCGATCATGGTGCCGTTGAGGAACTGCTTGACCACCGGCTCCTCCGAGGTGAGCAGCACCTCGCGCGGTCCGAACATCACCAGTTTCCGGCGAAAGAGCATGCCGATGTTGTCGGGCACCGTCCGCGCCAGGTTGATGTTGTGCGAGACGATCAGAATCGTCGCATCGATCTCGGCGTTGATGTCGATCAACGTCTGGCTGATGTAGGTGGTGCGCACCGGATCCAGACCCGAGTCCGGCTCGTCAACGAGGATGATCTGCGGGTCCAGCACCAACGCCCGCGCCAGGCCGGCACGCTTGCGCATACCACCGGAGATCTCACCGGGCAGCTTGGTCTCGGCGCCGACCAATCCGGTCAACTCGAGTTTTTCCATGACGATCTTGCGGATCTCGGACTCGGACTTCTTGGTGTGCTCGCGCAGCGGGAAAGCCACGTTGTCGTACAGGTTCATCGACCCGAACAAGGCACCATCCTGGAACAGCACCCCGAACAGCTTCCGGATCTCGTACAGCTCCTTCGTCGAGCAGTCGAGAATGTTTGTGCCGTCGATCACGATCGAACCCTGCTCCGGGCGGAGCAGACCGATCAGCGACTTCAGGAACACCGACTTACCGGTTCCCGACGGGCCCAGCAATGCACTGACCTCACCAGGCGGAAGCGTCAACGACACATCTTGCCAAATCTGCTGCGAACCAAATGATTTCGTTAGGCTTTCGACCGCTACTTCGACACCCATTGTTTCCTCACTCTCACGACCTAGGGATTGGTGTTACAAAGCAGCGGCTGCTATCCGCTGCGGTGCCGTCAGAACAGCGGGTCGAACTGGTTGATCAGCCAGGTGCCGTCGACGCGTGTCAGTCCCACCCGGATTGCGTTCTGCGACTGCGTTGATTGGGGGTTCTCTGCGGCGGTGGTTACCTGATTGATGTAGACCAAGACCGATGCTTGGTCGGTGGTCACAGACTCGACGGCCGCTCCTGTCGCGGACGCCTGCATCATCACCTTCTTTTCCTTTGCCGTCGGGCCGACGACGTCCTTCGCCAACATCGTGTAGGAGCCGAGAAAGTCGCCGGTGAGCCGGGCTTCCGCCGCACTGAGATCTTGGTCGACGGACTCAGGCTTGTACGAAAGCACCGCAACGGCACCGTCCGTGGCAGCGCGCGCGACCGTCTCTCGCGCTGCCGCGAGTTCCTGGTCACCGACGCGTTGGACGAAGAACTGAAACAGGACGAGAGCAAGTGCGGCGCAGAGCGAGACCAACGCCGCAGCCGCCGCACCGGTCCGGCGTCGGCGATCGGTTGGTCGTGCAGCACCGGATGATCGCACCACTGACCCGACGACGCTGTCGGCGAATGTCCGCCGCTGTCCCCGATGATGAGCCCATCCCCGCCCGATGAGGAACAGGATCCCGTCGAAAGGCAGGCATCCGACGCGGATGATCGCACGGGTGACCCCCACGGCAGTTCCAGTGGACGCAGACTCCGTCCGGAGACCCTCAATGTACTTTCCGGTAGTGAGACCGGTGCGACCCTGGAAGATGACGCTGTTGGCGACGAAGTAAAGCGCGGAGACGGCCACGACGCCCCAACACACGGCGACCCATCCTTTGGTCTGCAGAATCTGTGACACGGCCCCAGCTGCTGCCGCCACCGCGAGTGGTGGACACACGTCGATGGCCAGTGCGCGAGCTCGCCGTCCGAGAGAAGCTTCATGCTGTCCCGCGCTGCTGCACTTGGGCTCTGCGCACTCCTCTTCCACCTGCGAATCCAGCTTCAGTATCGTCATTGGACGAATCCCACCTTCGACAATTTGAGTTGCCCGTCGACATCGAGAACGTCGACGCGCAGTTGGTACTGCTGCGGCTCGGTCGTGGCCGGTACACCAGGATCGCCCGCCGATGGCTGATCGGACCCTCCGGTGGGATCATTGGCATTGGGCACGGCGGCGGGGACGGCGCCGTCCACTGCGGCGGCCACCAGAACTGTCGTACTACCATCGTCGTTTCGCCGCTCGATACCGGATCCGACGGCGCGGCCTACCGTGACGGTCCCGGAGGCCTTCATGGTGTCGAGGACCGACGCTTTGCGGACATCGAAGTCGTTGCGCCACTGTCCGGTAGCGTTGTCGAGAACCCGTTGCACATAGGCATCGGCATCGTCCGAGCTCGTGGAGACGAGTTCGGACGCCGCGTTTTCGGCGAAGGCCAGCACCGATCGATCCGCCGCATTCCGTTGCTCGACTGCCCGGTGGTCCAACGCCGCCTTGACACCGACCACCGACCCGGCGACGGAGGTCAGCAGGAGAGCCATTGCTATTGCACGGTCGATTGTGGGTCGCCGACTCCGACGGCTGGTGCCGCTCTCGCCTCTCTTGGACTGCGTGTCGGCTCCCATCCCGAATCGCTTGTTCCGTGGACGTGACTCTGCTACTTTCACCGCCCGCTCGGCGGCCGCGAGCGCCGCTGTCGCGGCCGCTCGGGCTTCGACGGCCTCGGCGCGGAGGGTATTGATGTCGACATCGATCTGCGATCGCGCCGTGCCGGTAGGGGTGGATGTCTTCGTCATCCCAGCCTCCTTGGTTTCGCTGAGACGGTCGGTCTCATAGGGGCTCCAGCTGGGAGATTCGCCACTGGTCGGCACACTCTTCCACTTGGACTCGCACACTGCTGAACAGGTACGTCGGGTCGGGATTGGCGGCGCTGACTGTGGTGCCCCGTAGGAACACAAGCACCGTCGCGGAGTCGGGTTCCGCTGTGATGACGGAGGTTCCGCTTGCTTCCCAATGCGTGTCGACCTGATCCTGCTTCGCCTGCGGGATTATCGTGTCGGCGGTGAGAGCTGAATACGAGTTGAGGAACGCTCCGGTCAAGTGGGTCTTGGCTTCAGTCACGTCGTCGTCAACGGTGGCGGCCTTGTAAGTCAGCACGCTCGCGGTGAGTTCGCCCGCCTTCTCGGCTGCGAGGAGGCGGATTTGGACCGCTTGCTCGTCGATCACGGTGCGCTGAAAGTGCGACACCAACGCGAATGCAGTTGTTGATGCCGCGAGTATGGCGAGAACTGCCATCGTCTGATTTCCCCCACTCGCCGCGGTCGTCGGACGGGTCAGCGCGACTTCGCCTTTGTACGTGACAAAGACAGCGGCCAAAGCGGTCGTTACTGCGACGATGACGAACCAGACAGGGAAACCGAGCATCGTGCCCGTGGCGACAAGCACACCCAGCGCGAATACCTGAAGGCCCCATCGGAGGAGCACACCGCGACGAGCGGGGACCTCCAGCGGGTCGAAGAGCGGGACTGCCCAAGTGATGTTTCGCCAGCCCTTCCTGGCGGCACGGTCCACGGTCGCCTCCGACGCGGTATCAGTGTTGTCGAGTTCGACGGTCATGGCACGACCTCGACCTTCGACAGTTTGTAGGTGCCGTCAGCGGCGACGACCTCAACGCGCAGACGCCAGGTTCGTGGCTCGTCCTGAGCACCGGCCGCGTTGGTGACCTTGGAAACGGCGGCCACAAGGATGGTCGCGCTGCCGTCATCGTTGCGCCCTTCGAGCCCGGCACCGAGTATTTCGCCATTGGACTCGGTCTTGGATTGAGCTATTGCAGAGACGAACTCGTCTTTCGTGCTCTGGAATTCGGACAACCAGTCTCCGGTGGCGTCGTTGACGATGCGATCTGCGCTGGCTGCGGCGTCCTGCGCATTCGGCGAGATCAGGTTGATCACGGCTTGTCGGGCAGAGCCGAGAACGATCAGATCCTGGTCACTCTCTTCCAGACTGGTTCGATGCGCGTTCTCGAACAGTCCTGCTGTCGTCAGTAACCCCGCCAGAACAAGCCCCGACAACATTGCAGCGAGAACTGATCTGCGCGAGAGTCTCTTTCTGTCAGCAGGGCTGGCCGCAGCAGTGTTCTCGTCGGCGCCCTCGCTCTCCATCTCCGCCGACGCCACGGCTGTCTCTGCGGCATCTGCAGCCTCCACGGCGGCCAGCGCTGCCTGCCTGGCCTCGAGTGCTGCCCGAACCGCTGCATCGTTCGATGCTGATCGCGCCTTCCGTCGGAGCATCAGTGACCTCCTGTCAGAATCGCTTGTATCGGCGACGCGTCGTTGCGCGTTTGCATGCGACCCAGGTCGGTCTGCACGTACGTCCGACCGTCGCTGCCCTGGTATTCCCCGGAGCGGGGGTTGTAACTCGCCGCACCCACTTGGGGAGATGCGCCAGTAGGACCTTCCATGCCCGCGGCCGGTGCCGCAGGATTGTTCACTGTGGGAGTTGGGTCTCCCACCCACGGGTTCGTCCCTGCCGGAGCGTAGGGCCGGTCGCTCTTGCAAATTTCCACCGTTGGTGCACGTTTGCCGGGCGTGTCCATGCACGGCAGGTTGCGTGCACCACGTACTGCAACGGATGAGTCCTGAGGGACAGCGCAGTAGAGCGGGTCGGTGGTGCGGGTCGGAAAGTCGGTCGCCGAACCGTCGCGCCGTTCCGATGCCGGCAGAAATCCTGTCGTGCAGGGAGGCGGAGCGTTCAAGTTCAAGTTGAAGTCGAGGAACGCCCGAGAGGTGGTGTCCGCATTCGGCACGTTAATGGTCTTGAGTGCACTGATCGCAGCCGGAAACAGCACCAGCAAGTGCTCCAAGGAGCGGTTGTAGGTTACGGCAACTTGGCCGAGGCTCGTCAAGTTGGCCATTACGAGCGGCGCGGTTGGACGCAGCTGCTGGAAGAGGGCGGTCGCCTCATTGGCCGCCTCGGGTCCAGTTTCGAGGATATTCCTCAGATGCTGGTCGTTCGCGTCAGCCTGCTGAACGATCGACGATAGACTTTGCACCCACTCGCGGATTGCTGGACTGCTGACAACCTGCGAATTCAGGAACGGCGCGGAGTCGTTGATGAGCGTCGTTGTTGCGTCAGCGTCCGCATACGCTTGGTCCAGAATCCGATCCGATCCGTTGAGTAGGCGCTGCAATGCGCCTCCGGACCCCTCGAACGCACGGTGTGTCTCGTCGATCAGTGTGCTCAAATTCTGTTGAGGAATTGCTGTCAGGCTGCTGTTGAGGGTGTCGATCATCGGAGCGATATCCTGCGGCACTGTGGTTCGGCTGGATGGAACGACGTCCCCGTCCTTCAGAAAAGGTCCATCTAACGAGTCCGGTACGAAGTCCACGAACTGCTCACCGAGCGCCGACCGACTATGCACGTTGGCGTGAGCCGACACTGGAACTTGTACGGAACTGTCGACCCTCAGGGTTGCGAGGGCCCCGTCCGCAGTTGGGGTGACATCGGTGACGGTTCCTATCGTCGAGCCGCGATAGCTGACGTTCGCGCTGCTATAGAGCCCACCACTCGTCGGGAGTTCGACCGTGACGGTGTAGCGGCCGATGCCCATCAAGGCCGGTAATCGCATGTAGACGACTCCCATAGCGACCAATGCAATCACCGTCAGGATCGAGAACGTGATCAACTGAAACTTCACAAACCTGGACAGAATCATCGGGTACCTCTCATGACCACGGAGTCGAGCCCGGCGGTCAAGGGATTCTTCGTGGAGATCGCAGGGATACGCCCCTCCGTGCGGCCGAGGGCCGTTTCGGCGTTCGTCAACGAGCCCTCCAACGGCGTCCCCTGCAGCAGTCCCCTGTCGAGGCGGCCCAAGGTCAAGTCAACTGTTCCGCTCAGATTGGCTGCGTCGCCCCTGAGGAATTTTGGGAGGTTCGCAAGCGGCCACGGAAACGTCGGCAGCATCCCTAAGGCCTGGGTGAGATCCGGACCGGCGTCGCCGAGTGCGCGCAGCACCGGTTCGAGATCGCGAAGGTTGTTCTGCATGTCCTCGGAGCTGGTCGTGACCACGCGGTTCGCCGCGTCAGCAAAGGTTCCGACGGAAATCAACGTGTTGTTGAGGTCTTCCTCTTGCTTGCCGAGCACCACCAGCGCAGGTGGAATACGCTCGAGTGCGCCAGCCAGCACGTCGTTCTGCTGGTCGACGGTCGATGCCAAACGATCGAGACCTTCAGCCGCGGTGATTATGTCATTCCGCTGTTCGTTGAGGCCTCCGCTGAACGTGTCAAGTTGCGTGAGAAGGTTCCGGACCTCCATTTCATGTCCGGACAGGCCGGCATTCAACTCTCGGCTGATTTCCTGGATCTGCGCGAGCCCACCACCGTTCAGCACCGTGGACACCGATGCCAGCGTCTGTTCCGTTGTCGGGTAATTGCTCGCGTGCTCGATCGGTATCGTGTCACCGTCTCGCAATTCACCCACGGGTGGTTCTGCGAGTGGGGGGGCCAGTTCAATGTGTAACGAGCCGAGCAAACTTGTCTGGCCGATCTTGGCGGTCGCGTTCGCCGGAAGGCGGATTGCCGGGTCGAGCGTCACGGTCACGAGTGCCTCCCAGCCATTGAGCTGGACATCGTCAACATTGCCCACGGTGACATCGTTGACCCGCACTCGGCTGTTCCGTTGGATTGACGTCGCGTTCGGCATCTGGATCTTCACCGTGTATGCGCCACCTTCCGAACCGGCGGTTCCGGGCAGCGGCAACGAGTTGGCACCCTGCCAATCGCATGCCGACATGGGCAGTGTCACCCCACAGATCAGCGCGATCATCGCCGCACGAGTTGATTTCCTGCTGGTCACTATCGGCCACCTCCTGCATTCGCGGTGTCCGGAATTCCTAACAATCCGGCGAGGCCGCCGAGGGAATCCACTGGCTTTGCGCTGGACGGGGAGGGGGCCGTTCCTCGGAGCCAGTCCTCGCTGTAGTCGATTTGCTCCGGTCTGACCTGAACTCCGGCGGCGGCGTTTACCCCAACCGGCGGATAGTTCATCTGCGTCAGCTGCAAGACCGGCGCCAGGTGCTGTACGCACAGTTTGGCAGCCTCCGCGGCGCCGAGCTGGCTGGCCGCCTGGATTGCGCCACAGATGAACTGCACTGGATTCTGGAACTGTGTGACGGCCAGTGCGCCGGTAAACGAGCCTTGAGCCGGTTGGTAGATGTTGTACATATCCTGAATTGCGGTGGGCGCAACGTGCAAAAGTTGCTCGATGTCGGGGCGGACCTCGTTCAAAGAGTTGGTGGCAGCGGCGAGGTCGTTGACAGATTTCGTGAGTCCGTCACGGTTATCTCTGACGAACTGACCGAGCCTGGCCGTCATGGCGTCCACATTTTGAAGTGCCGTGGCCAATTCGTTATCGGAGTTGTCCAGCACATCGGAAACCGCGGCGACGTTCGAATTCAGTTGGACTATTTGGTCATCACTGGCAGACAGCGCAGTCATGAATGCCTGCAAATTCCGAATAGTGGCGAACAGGTCGTCGCGCCCGTCGGACATCGTCGACATCGCATCGGACAGCTTGGTCAGTGTCGAATTGATATCGTCGCCTTTTCCTCTGAGCGAGTCCGCTGCACTGTTGACGAAGTTGCCGAGGGAGCCGGCCTTGTTCGCTTCGGTGGGACCGATCGATTCAGACAGGTGTTGAAGCTGCTTTCGCAGATCGTCCCATTCAACCGGGACCGCGGTGCGCGAGATCGGGATCTCGCCGCCGTCCGCCAAGACGGGTCCCCCGGTGTATGCCGGAGTCAGCTGGATCGATCGGGAGGAGATCAGGCTCTGCGACAGGACAACAGCTTTGGCTTGGTCGGGAACCTGGGCGGGCTCAATCGGTCGATGCAACACCTCGATCACGGAGGTGTGCGATGGGATGCAGCAGCAAGCAGATGCGTGAGGCGCCGGTGGGTGCCAGGCGGCAGTGGGCGGCGGACAGGGCATTGCGACCTCCGATGCGTTCACCGGGCCGGCCTGAGCCCTCTCGTGCGGTGCAGCGGGACTTCTGGCGGCGGATCGCATCGGGAGTGACGACGGTCGAGGCCGCGGAGGCCGTCGGCGTGTCGTGGCCGGTCGGGTGCCGTTGGTTCCGTCACGCTGGTGGCATGCCGCCGATCAGCCTGGACGAGCCCACGGGCCGCTACCTGTCGTTCGCCGAGCGTGAGGAGATCGCTCTGTTACGCGCCCAGGATGTTGGCGTGCGCGAAATCGCTCGCAGGATCGGACGTGACCCGGGAACGATCTCACGCGAACTGCGCCGCAACGCAGCGACCCGGGGCGGCAAGCGGGTCTACCGGGCCTTGGTGGCGCAGTGGAAAGCGCAACAGGCCGCCAAACGCCCGAAGGCGGCGAAGCTGGTGGGCAACGACAGGTTGCGAAAGTACGTGCAGGAGCGTCTCTCCGGCAGAGTCCGCCGACCCGACGGCACGATCGTCCGTGGGCCTGAGACGCCTGCGTGGAAGGGGCTGAACAAGCCGCATCGGCAGGACAGGCCATGGGCGACGGCGTGGAGCCCGGAGCAGATCTCGCACCGGCTCAGGATCGACTTCCCCGATGATGAGTCCATGCGCATCAGCCACGAGGCGATCTACCAATCGTTGTTCATCGAGGGCCGTGGCGCGCTCAAACGGGAGCTGGTCGCGTGCCTGCGCACCGGGCGGGCGCTGCGGGTTCCCCGAGCGCGGTCGCAGAACAAGCCGCAAGGGCATGTCACCGAGGACGTCGTGTTCAGCGAACGCCCCGCCGAAGCCGCCGATCGCGCCGTCCCGGGGCACTGGGAGGGGGATCTGATCATCGGGACCGGCCGATCCGCGATCGGCACGCTCGTCGAGCGCAGCAGCAGATCCACGATCCTCGTGCACCTGCCTCGACTGGAGGGCTGGGGCGAGAAGCCACCCGTGAAGAACGGTCCGTCCCTCGGCGGCTACGGCGCCGTCGCGATGAACGCCGCGCTGACGACATCGATGACCACGCTCCCCGACCAGCTCCGCAAGACCCTCACCTGGGACCGCGGGAAGGAACTCTCCGGTCATGCCCAGTTCACCCTCGATACCGGCACGAGAGTGTTCTTCGCCGACCCGCACTCGCCCTGGCAACGACCGACGAACGAGAACACGAACGGCATACTGCGCCAGTACTTCCCGAAGGGAACCGATCTGTCCAGGTGGTCCGCCGAGGACCTCGAAGCCGTCGCCCTGGCGATCAACAACCGGCCCCGCAAGATCCACGACTGGCGAACCCCGGCCGAGGTCTTCGCCGAGCAGCTACGCTCACTGCAACAGCCAGGTGTTGCGACGACCGATTGAATCCGCCCTGGTAACCGGAGTCGTAGTGGAAACTGACCTTCATTCGATCACCGTCCGGATCGATAGCGTCGATCTCCCCGACATCAACGCCAAGAACCTTGACTTTGTCCCCTACGTACAGTCCGTTCGTGTTGTCGAAATACGCGACCACAGCTGTAGTCGTCACCCGGTCGTAGGCTCGCCAGCCCAGGCCCAGGCCGACCGCCACGAGCACCGCGACCAAGGACAGTACCGCGATTCGCCTCTTGAATGACAGGGCTTGCAGAGACGGTCTCGACATGATCATCCCCCCAATCCGGGTAGCGGCGGAAGTCCAGGGAGCGCCGGCAGTGCCGGCAGTGTCGGCAGCGGCGGCAAGCCCGGTAGCGCAGGCTGCGATGCAGGACTCTGCGGTTGCAGAGCACTGCCGGGTTGCACGGGGCAAGCGCTTGGGTTCGGAACTGGCTGCGTCCGGCCGGGAGAGGTCGCTCCGGGAGCGACGTTGTCGCCACATGTCACCGGGAAGGTGCTCTGCCCGTTCAATGTTCCGGGATCGATTACCTTCTCCGCGAATGCCGCATCAATGAATGGCTGTAGAAACTGTCCCGGAAGCAGGTTCATGACGTACGCCTTGTAGAAGGGGCCCGAGGCCACGGACTCGCCGAGGGAGGTCGCGTACTGACTGGCCGGTAGGATGGCCCGTTTCACGTCGTCTTTTCGCTGGTTCAGAAGTTCCGTCACGCTGTTGAGTTGGTCGAGTACCGGGCGGAGTTGCTCTTCGTTGTCATCGACCAGCGACGCGACCTGTGCTGTCACGGCCGAGAGGTTCACCAGTAGGGTGTCGATCGCCTGGCGGCGATGATCCAACGCGCCGAACAGCGTATTACTGTCGAGCAAAAGCTTGGTGATCTGCTGACTCCGGTCACCGAGCACTTTGGTGAGAGACTCGGCATTGTGGAAGAGGTCCTTGACCATTTGATCCCGCATGCCGACCGTATCCGAGAGCCGGGACACACCGCTCAGAGCAGCACTCAGGTTCGGAGCGGTTTGGTCCAGGGTCTGACTGAGCGTGTCGAGTGCGTTGGTGACCTGGTCGGTGTCCAGCCTGCTGACCGTGGTGGAGAGATCGCCGAGCGCATCGGTCAGTAGGTAGGGGGTCGATGTGTGCTCGATCGGGATCGGCTGGTTACTCGATAGTTCCTTGTCCCCTCTGGGCGTCACGTCCAGAAACTTTCTGCCGAGAACGGTGAGTGTCTTGATGGCAAGTTCGGTGTCGACCCCTAGAGGCGGACCATCTACTCCGAACTTGATCTCGACTTTGTCGCCGTCGAGTGCGATGTCTTCGACATCCCCGACGTGGACCCCTGAGAGGAATACCTTGTCGCCGGTCTCCAGTCCCCCGGTGTCCCCGAAGTACGCCGTGTAGGTGACCGAGGAGCTGATCGCCGAGGCGATACGTTCGAAGTTGACGGATACGAGTACCACAGCGGCCACGATGATTACACCGATCAGGCCCGTACGTGCGGTGTTCGATCTCTTATGAGGGCTCACTGGACTGTGCACCTTCCTGCCCGCTGTCCGATGATCGGGACGTACACGGGGTTTCCGTCGGGGCCGTTCACCTTCAACTGCACATCGCACAGGTAGAACGTGAAGAAGTCACCGTAAAGCCCGAGCCGCGAGAGCTTTCCGTAAGCGTCCGGCAAGGAACTCAGCGCCCAGTTCACATAGTCTTTGTCTGCGTTGACCAAGCCGGCGACACGACCAACTTCTGAGATGTCGTTCTTGATACTGGGTCGTGTATTCGTGAGCAGTTCTGCAACGGATCGCGAAGCGTCGTTTACGTGCACGAGTGCGTCGCCGATGGGATCGGATTTCGACGCGAGTCCGCTGATCACCCTCTGTAAGTTGTCGATTCCCTGATCGAACTGCGCATTGCGCTGGTCCACGGTGCCGAGAACGATGTTCAGGTTGTCGATGACAGAGCCGATCAGTTGATCGCGGTCAGCGAGCGACGAGGTCAGCTCCCCGGCCTGTCTCAGGAAGGACGACACCGTGGCACCCTGGCCCTGGAAGACGTTGACCAGCGAGGCGGAGAGCTTGTTCACCTGATCTGGGTCCAAAGCCTTGAACAGCGGTCGGAATCCATTGATGAGCGCGTCGAGATCCAACGCCGCTATGGTGCGATCGGCGGGGATCGTTGTTTCCCTGGGTTGAGGTGTGTTCGATCCTGGGCTGTCGATTAGCTCGAGATAGTGTGCACCGATAAGGTTTTCGTAGCGTACAGCGAGCCTGGTGGATTCCGTCAACGGCACGTCCTTCGTGAGCGCGAATTCGACGAGCGCGGTTGCCGTGCCGTCGATTTCGACCGACTTCACCTTTCCGACCTCGACACCGGCGACGCGGACGAATTCATCTGATTTCAAACCCGATGCATTGGCGAAGGCGGCCCTGAAAGTCTTTTCGCTGCCGAAACGCATCTGTGAGAAGACCACGACTACTGCTGCGGTGAAAAGGATCATGATCACCGCGAAAGTGGCGAGTTTGACAACCGTTCCAGAGATTTTCATCGGTGTGCGGGACCTCCAACCATATTACCGAACAGGTAGTCCACGAAGAGTGGGGATCCCACGCGTAGGGTGGTTGAATCATTGATCGATGCACCACTGTTGGTCACGAGGTGAGGCGACGGGTACATGTCCTTGGTGATGACCGGATAGCAACCCGGTTGACCACCCGGACCGCCCTGGGCTTCGTTCTTGGGAAGGTTATGGGGGTAGCTATACGGATTGTCGCCACCCAGCAACGCGATATCGAAATCCAGCGAGTACCCGGTATTTCCTCCGAAGGATCCCATCTGTGCATCCCGTGTATCGACGGTTTGGTGCAACAAGCAGGGCAGGGCGGGGCTGTATTTCGACAAAAGTCCCGTTGTCGGCACGAGCAACCCCATCGAAGCGGTTAGTCCGGGCTCGAGGTCGTTCGTCAACGCAGCGCCCTCGTTACCAAACGCGGCCGCTGCGGCGAGCATCGAGTCGAGTTCGTCTTCTCGTTCGACGACCGAATCCGAGGTCGTTGAAGCGAACTTCAGCAGTTCCATCAGATTCGGTGCGACATCGGCGTAGGTATTCACGACAGTCGCCGAGTCGCGGAGGTCATCCTGCAATTGGGGTAGTACAGGATTGAGTCGGGTGAGGACCGAGTCTGCCTCGACCATGGTCTCGCCGAGCTGTTCTCCCCGTCCACGGAATCCTTCGGCAACTGCGCCGAGAGCAGAGTTGAGCTTTGCCGGGTCGACGTGGCGCATGACCGATGTCAGGTTCTCGAAGACGGTGTTGATCTCTGCGGTGACGTTGCCCGACGCGACCTCGCTCCCCGCGGCGAGATGTGTCTGATCGGGGCCCTGCCTAGTTGTCAACGCGACGTACTTTGCGCCGAAGGCCGTCGACGCTTTGATCTCTGCTGTGGTATCCGCCGAGAGCAGGCCGAAGCGTGACGAATCGATATCGAGGCTCAGCCGGGAAGTGCTGCCAGTTTGCTGTATTGCGCTGACTCGTCCGATCTCTACCCCGTTGAGTTGGACCTTGGCGCCGGGATCCATCACCAGTCCGGATCGATCGGAGACGATCGTCAATGGAACGGTGCTTTCGAATGCGCCGCGAAATGATTGCACGCACAGGACCAGCGCCATCACGACGCCGATGAGCATCGCCGCACCCGCTATTCGCAGCGGTGGACGCTTATAGTGCGATTTCTTTCGAAGGTTCATCTTTCCCGTCCGCCTAACCAGCCAGGTTGAAATTGCCGGAAGTGCCGTAAATTGCCAATGAGGCGAAAAGAACCACCATCACTACCGCGATCAGGGAGGTGCGCACGGCCTTCCCCACCGCCTCGCCGACACCGGCAGGTCCACCGGCGGCGTTGTAGCCGTAGTAGCAGTGAATGAGCATGACCACTGTCGCCATCATCAGCGCCTCCACGAAGGACCAGAGAAGATCGGTAGTCCTCAAGAAGGTGAAGAAGTAGTGGTTGTAGACACCTGCCGACTGACCGTAGATCGTCGTTGTTGTCACTTGAGCAGCCAGGAACGACATGATGACCGCCATCGAATAGAGGGGAACGATAGCAACGATTCCAGCGATGGCCCTGGTGGACACCAGATACGACATCGACCGAATCCCCGTGACCTCGAGTGCGTCGATCTCCTCACTGATCCGCATTGCACCCAACTGGGCAGTCGCTCCCGCCCCGATAGTGGCTGCGAGCGCAATACCTGCCACCACAGGTGCCATGATCCGCACATTGCAGAATGCGGCGAAGAAGCCCGTCAGCGCCTCCACTCCGATGTTGCCCAACGAGTTGAACCCTTGTATGGCGGCCAGAGTTCCACCTGCGAAGGTCATAAACCCCACGATTGCCACCGTTCCACCGATGACGGCCAGTGCGCCTGATCCCATACCGATCTCAGCGACCAGCCGAAGGGTCTCCCTCGAGTAGGTCCTGACGGCGTGCGGCGTGTAACGGATAGTTCGCCAGAAGAAGACGGCCTGCTCGCCGGTTGAATCAAGGAATCGAAGTGGTGCCGACGAAATCTCTTTTGCCCGTCGTAATCCGCTTCCGTACGGTACTTGGCTACTCATGTGCTACTGCCCCGTCCCGTACTTCACTCCGACAGCAGTCACAACAACGTTCACCGCGAACAGCGCCATGAAGGCGTACACGACTGTTTCGTTGACGGCGTCGCCGACGCTCTTCGGGCCGCCCTTGACTGTCAGGCCACGGTGGCATGCCACCACACCGGCGATGAGGCCGAATAGGCAGGCCTTCACCTCGGAAATGATCACTTCCGGCAATCCTGTCACGAATGTGAGGGAGGAAACGTACGCGCCTGGAGTGACGTTCTGAAATCCTACGGAGAAGACGAATCCGCCGACGATGCCGATGGTGATCACCAAGCCGTTCAACAACAACGCAACCAGCATGGACCCGAGAACCCTTGGGACAACTAAGCGTTGAATCGGATCGATTCCCAGGACCTTCATAGCGTCGATTTCCTCACGGATGGTCCGTGCTCCGAGGTCGGCACATATTGCGGTCGCACCAGCGCCGGCAACGACCAACACAGTGACCAACGGCCCGATCTGTGTTACGGCGCCGAGCGCGGCCCCAGCCCCGGACAGGTCGGCGGCTCCAAACTCGACCAAGAGGATGTTGAGGGTGAAGACGACCAGAACTGTGAAAGGTACTGAGACGAGAAGAGTGGGGAGCAACGCGACGCGAACGATAAACCACGACTGCAGGACGAACTCTCGCCATTGGAACGGGGGCTTGAGCAGAGCCTGAAACGTCTCGGCGCACATTTCGAAGAAGCCGCCCACCGGGCGCAGTGCCGCCTGGGCCAGGCTCGACACCTTGCGGGCTTTGGGGCCACGGTTGCCGTTGCCCGTTGCACGCTGGTCTACAGCGAGCGATGGGGAACCGATCACCGGTCTCCTCCTCTGTCGATTGGGAATGAAATGTGGCTCTACTGACCGATCTGTGGGCGATGTGAGGGCCGTATAAGGGCGCACGCCGT
>NZ_JARJBD010000124.1:0-24377 GCF_029269925.1 Rhodococcus sp. T2V | reverse complement strand
ATCGTCTCGCGACACCGCCCACCGCGCGTGGCCACGGCTCGATCGATGGCGGTGGGCCTTTCGCAGTGGATTGGTGGTCCTGGCCGCTGTCAGCCGACCCAGCTTCTCGAATCTGCCCTCAGTCAGGGGACGAGGGCAGGCAACATTGACGTTCACCGACGTGCAGGGATCCTATGGTGTCGCTGTCGACAACGTAGGAAACACCTCGGTCGTTGATACCGTGCAATTCGTGCGTTGAGAGTGTCCCCGTATGAGGTACGGACCCCTTGCCGTTCGTTGGCCCGTATCGGCCGAGTCATGGGGCAGTCGATACTACCGGCCCACATCGGTCATGGACTCCTGTAGCAACCGCGAAATTGGACTGGATCCGGCTGGTGCGCAGTCTGTCCTGGCTCAAACGACCTCTGGATCGTCAGGAGTCGCGGTCGATGACGTCGGCAACACCACCGCCGCGGACAGCAGAGGCAACAGAATCGAGGCTTGGCACGGAACTGGCGCCGGTTGCATCGCCGTCGCCGTGGCGGAGCTTCGGACGCTAGCGCAGCAGCGCGGCGGTAATCGGCATCAAAGGTCGCGTAGGGAGATAAGGCGGACTACCGGACATCGCACCAACGGTGCCTGGGTTTGGTCCCGTGAATTCCGGAGAGGTGTGTGATGCCGGGAGCCAAATAGGTGGTCGCAGAAAGTAGTATCGGCGGGTGTGAAGAATCGGCCCTTGTGTGGACGTGCGACAAATGCGGGTGGCTCCTGTCAGGCCCCGGTGCGGTATTCGAGGCCGTTGGAGCGTTTCGCGCCGGCGTGCCGGGCGCATGTGACAGCAGGGGAAGCCGCGGAGATCGACGCGGATCCGTTGTGGACTGACGAGGGCCAGGTGCTGTGGTGTCTGCAGCGACACGCGGAGGCGCAGGATCTGGTCGCTGCGGCGCAGATCGCCGCGCAGTTGGGCTGTCAGGTGCCGCGGGTGATATCCGTACTGGAAAGGCTCGAAGCCGACGGGGAAGTGGCGAGTCACCCCGAGGGGCGGCGCCGGATGTGGGGCACCTCGGAGCAGGTGCGGCGTCTCGATGAGGCGGGCCGTAAAGCTGAAGCGGACAGGGCTGCCTTCGAACGGAGAACCGCTGACCGTAATACGGCGTTGAGAGGGGTGGGGGACCGACTCGAGGGAGTGTTTGCCGGTCGGGGCATCGGCGTGACCAGCCTAACGCGAATGGTGGGCTACGAACCGGCGCAGGTGGGTCCGGATCCGTTGATCATTACCGTCGACGATCCCGAGGCGGCGGAATGGTTGCTGAACCGGGTTAGCGCGGCAAGCCGCGAACCGCAGGAACCCACACAGTTGCAGTGGTCGGAGCATTGGGAGCGTCTGCATGAACTGTTGGATGCCCTGCGGTGGGCGGGGTGGTCGATGGACGAGGATGAGCCGTGGGGTGAGTTCGACCCGGATATCGGACCGATCCTGGCTACGCGGATGCGTCGAACATGTATGGCAATCGAGGTGGAGTACCGGCCCGAGCAGGGCGAATTGCTGTTGCAATCGTTCGACGGTTTCGGCGACGAAGAATCGTCGGAACTGTTCAGCATGCTCGATGACGACGAGGTCATCGACCTTGCGGGGGACATCGACCAACAACAGCGTGCGGTGACCGAGCGTGCCGGTGAGTGGGGTTTGCTCGATGCCACCCGAATAGCGCTCTCGGACAACGCTGTGGTGTCGCTTCCGGACTTCATGATGGGCAAGTACGCCGAGTGGATCTTCGCGGTAGCAGCCGTGGAACGCGACGTCACGGCCGAACAGGTAATCACCGATCTGACGACGTCGGACGAGCTGGTGACCTTTATGACCGCGGTCGCAGGGATGCTGGCCAGCGACGTTCTTCCTGACTGTGTACCGGACGCTGTTGCGTTGGGGATCGCCGCGTGGTGTTGGCGCAATGACACCGCCGTCGAAGCGTGGCACCTGGCCGACGACGTTCTGATGGCGCGGGTCAACATCGCGGTCACCGCGGCGATCCGTCCCCACATCGACCCGATCGAGGGGATCGACTGGGACGGCATACGGGTCGTGCTGACCGACTCCACCTGGACGCTGCCGGACGGTCGAGTGATCGCCGAGCTGTTCGGCTACGGATGGTCCCAGGTCCAAGAGACCGTCGGCTCGCGACTGGATGCGTGGCAGGAGATTGACGCGCAGATCCTGGGCGGCGAGGCCACTATGCGGTTTCTGACGATCGGAGGCTCGACCGAGTACACCCGGCACTGGTGGGGGCAGGGCCGTTGGCAGGCGATCTGTACTGAGATTGTGCGCGATGCCATCAAGGCGGGGATCGATCTGCCGTCACCGTACGACGAGCGCGGCCAGGAGGTGCTGCTCGCGGACCTGGAGGATCCGAGTCAGCTCTCCGACGATGTGTTCGCATGGCTGATAGATATGCCCGGTGCCGCCGAAGATGGTCCGCGTGGGCTGCGCATGCACGAGGCGACGCGTCCTCGGACTCGGGTGATTACACCGATTCCGTATCGCTGAATTGTCGATCGAGACTAGCCCGTTCGCATCGTTACAAGGTCCGCGGCATCAAGGGGATCGGGATTCGAGCATCCTGAACGACCCCAATGCGATTTGCGGCGACACTCAAATCGCGCTGAGGTGGGTAGATATTTCGCCGCGCAACCATGGCGTCCGGGTTCGGCGGTGCGACCACGCTCGGACGTATGACTTGGGTCGGTGTCGGGTGAAGGTACTTACGCACTCTCGTCTACGTCGATGTGACTTTCCTCCGTGTCATCGACAACCAAGCCCGACAGTTTCTGGAGGTAGCCGGCGCCGGTTCCCTCCGCGCGGTCGAACCAGTTGAACGGGTTGCGTTCGGCGAGGACGGCCGGGAGTAAGTCATGGTCCGCGTAGAGGGGCACCTCCCATTCGTCCCATCGACACAAATCGTCGAAGCGGTCGCTGACCGCATCCCACTCCTCGTCAACCATGTAGAAGTCATCGACATCGTCATCGTCTGTGAAGTCGCGGAACGGTCGAGGCGTGATCCCCTCGAACAGTTCCGGTAGTTGGTCCATGATGTGCGGTGCTTCGTGGAGAGCTGCTGCCATCAGGAGCTCGTCGAAGAAACACCCTGGCCGGTCGAACGGAAGTGTGCCACTTTCGATCTCTTTTGCAACTGCTCGGCAGCGTTCCAGTGCCTTTGCTGCCCATGCCTTGTTCCCGTCGACGTAGAACATCGCACGACGGTCGATCCCGGCGAAGGGGCCAACATCGTGCAGAGGGCAATCGAGGTCACCGTCGATCCACATCGTCAGGTCGGTGTCGGCCCATCCGTGCAGTATGACCGTCAATGCGTAGGCCTGTCGCGGTGTCAAGGTGACGGAGTCATTCCAGGTCTGTTCATATTTGTGAGAGATCTGCTTGGCTCGTTCCTTGGCGGCGGACTCGCGATCGATCACCTTCTCGCACTTCGTGCGAGTGGCACTGCTTACCGACGCGGGGTCGTCCTCCCAGCGTCGCCACGTTGCAACGCTAACGCCAGCCCTTGCTGCAGCTTCCGGTTGCGTCATTTCGAGCTCTTCACGTAACTGGCGAGTGTTCGGCATGCATCGAAGCATAATGAGCGCTCAGTGAGTAGTCAATAGTGCACTCTGTCGTGCGCGATTGGCGTAGATCGGAGTTGGTGCGCGGGCCTTGGGCATGGGTGTGGAGCCGCAGAGTCGGCAGTATCGGGCAATAGGGGCTTCGAGGCGCTGCCGATGCGCCGGGTCGTTCCTGGCTGATCACCCACGCCGACTGGGTCGAGCCTCACATCTAACGTGGGTTCGGGGCCCAGGTCGCGCGCCAAGCTAGTCAGGGGGTTGGCGAGGCGTGCGGGATCGGACGACTTGCTCTGCAAGTTGGAGTGGAATGCGTTCTTGCTCGATTCGTAGCGGACCGGAATGTTCTGAGTCGGTGATGCGGTTGTAGACAACTCGTTCCGAATCGGTGAGATTCGGAAGTGGCTTACGCTGAGCGGAGATCGGGTTTCCGCGCCGATCAGTGCGCACACCGAATTGGTGGTATTCGTCGTACGTTTGTGGGCCCATGAGTATCGAATCGACCACGCTGTGTTCGGTGCGGAGTTTGTTGAGGATTTCGTAGCCGTGGGCGTCGATGTCTCCCCAGTAGACGATATATGGGCATTGCTGGAACCAGGTGTGGCGGGTGATGCGGTGGGTGATCGCCCATCCGCCGCCCTCGACGGCGATCCCTCGCGGGAGGGTAGGGAAGAACAGTGCGCTGTCCTTGTTTTCGGTGATGATGATGATGTCGGGTGGGTAGGCGACGGTGGCGTTGGTGTCGTCGGTGGCGAGGCTGTCGCGCATCCGGTTTCCGCGAGCACGCCAGTTCTGGTCCAAATAGGTCAGGTCGATGCGCTGGGGCCGGTCGATCAGGTCGAGGCTGTCCCGGTCGAGGAGGGCCAGGACCAGCGGGGTGTGCTTGTCGAGCCACTTTGCGTCTAGACCGGGGATCGGGACCTGCCGGGTGGTGAGGCCGGTGGCGTCGTGGTGGTGGAACCAGTCGACGGTGCGACAGATCAGCGTGAAGTCGGTGTCGGCGAGGGCAACTGTCTGTTGAAGAAGGCGTGGCTGTAGGTCCAAGTCGAGGGTGTCGGACAGGATTTGGCGGCGATGACGGGCGCGGGCGATCGTGATGGACCAGTCTTCGGCGGCGAGAGCGGCGGCCGTGTCGAGGTCGGAGATGTCGAGATGTGTGGGGATGTTCAGGAGAAGCCGGCCCACACGGCGGCGCGTGTAGCGGAGACTGCACGAGAGGTGGACGTGCTGAGCACCCCAGTGGTCCCAGGCCTGCATGACCGGCCGGTGGGTGGTGGCGTAGTTGGTCTCGAGGTCGCCGCGTGCGGGTGTGCCGATCGGGTAGGTTCGTGGCCATCCTGTTGGCTCGTCGACAACCCAGGCCGCCCAGTGCTTGGTGAGCGCCTTGGTGAGGTCGGTGATGACGGCGGCAGGGTCTTTCATGATGTCGGCACCGGTGCGTCTGCGATGAATGCTGATGCCGTGGAGTAGCCCTCCGTGTCCTTGTTGATGAGGATGACCCGATCGACCTTGCGGGAGATCGCGGAGACCTTGTCGACAACCGATCCGGCAATGAGCTGGAACCCCAGGGTGATCCAGGCCTGCACGGCCCGAGAGGCGAACTGGGAGTCGGCCTTGATGAACGCCTCGTCGAGGATGATCGGGGCGAAGGTCGGGCGGGAGTTCTGTTCGTCTCCGAGCTGGTATCGCAGCGCCGCACCGACGATGAACGCCACCATCTCCTGCATCTCGCCACCGGACTTGGCGTCGAATTCGGCGTAGGTGCCCTTGATGTTGTCGGGGTCGGCGGGGTCGACCTTCTGGGCCTTGATGCTGATGTGGCGGCGCACATCGAGGATTTCCTCTCGCTGGGAGGACTCGCCGCGAGGTAGTTGGTCGGCAGGCATGATCTGCCGGATGAACTGGGTAATGGTGTGATAACGAGCCTTCGCCACGTCGAGTGTCATGGGTGTTGCGCTGCTGGATGTTTCGATGAATTGCTGCAGGCTGGACCAGAAGTGGCGCGACGTCGGGGTTTCACGTTCGGCGGGGTCGATGCGGAGGCGGTCGCCGTCGCGCCCGAACGGGATTCTTTCCAAGATCGCGTTCACGTCGTGCAGCCGGTCGATGATGCGCCGCCTCTCGGTCTCGAACTCGCTACTGAGCAACCCCAACTCCATCCCGGTCCACTTGTTGACCTCCCCGAGGAAGTCGTCTCGATGACGGATGACGTCGGAGTCGACGAGCCGGCGGTAGTGGTTGTAGTAGTTCGGGTAGGACGCGATGTCGGTGCCCCACTCGTAGTTGTCCCATTCCGCTTTGAACCGTTTGAACATGTCTTCCAGTGCTCGGCGTGCATTGGAAGTTTCGTCAGTGGCGTCGGCCAACCTGTCGGTGATGCTGTCAAAGACCTTCCCGAACGCTTCCTGCAGGGTGCGGGCGTCGCCGGTGTAGGACAGTCCCAGCATTTTGTCGAGCAGGCTTTGCTGCGCGTCGGTCACGGTGACCGAACCCGTGATCACCAGCGCGGAGTGGGTGCTGGCGTAGCGTTCGGCCAGCGGCTCGAGGGCGGCGATGGAGGCATTGAGGTTCTTGCGCTGGTTGCGCGCCGCGGCTTTGGCCTCGCTGGCGGCGTCGCGGTCCTCTTCGGCCTGTTTCTGCTGTCGTTTCAATTCGGCGATTCTGTCGCTGGCAGCCAGGATTGCGTCGCGTTCCTGCTCCAACGCGTCGATGGCGTCGCGGGCGGATCCGGTGTCGATCTCGGCCCAGTTCAAATCGAGCACCGCTTCCCATGTGACGCGGTGATCGACCATCGTCGAGCGCTGACTGTGCAGCTGTTCCGCCCGTTGGTGGGCTGTGCGTTCCTCGTCGGTGAGGCGTTGGACCTCCGTTTCCAGTTCGGCGATGCGTTCGGCATTGCTGAATCCGAGGACGTAGTCCTTGGGTAGCGGCGCACCGTGGGCACCGGACCGTCCTTGCCGTGTCTGCCCGTGGGCGGTGATGCGTTTGCGCCCGTCGTCGATGAGCAGCGCGTCGGCAGTGTCGACGCATTCATGGGTGAACGTGGTGTTGATGAATCCTTCGAGCCAACCGATGAAGGGGCTGCCGGGCTTGTACTGGACCTTCCCCGCGAGGGTGGAGGGATCGGGGATCGTTGTCGGGGCGGACGCGTTGACGGGGACCGCTTCTGACCGTAACCGCACGCCCTTGGAGAGGCGGTCGGCGTTCCGGACGAACTGTGCCCGGATGTTCTCGTTGTAGAGAATGTGGCGGCCGATGCCGCCCATCTCGGCTTCGGCAGCGGTGCGCCAGCGTTCGTCGTCGGCGTGCAGATCGATCAGTTCTCCGATGAACGGAAGATCGCGGCGCGGATCGGTGATACCGCACAACTCGGCCAACTCGGTGCGCCGCTGGTGGAGATAGGTGGGAATTTTCGAGTCCGGACGGGTACGGAGATCGTCCAATTCGTCGGACACGGATTTGTGTGCGCGCTGTGCGTCGGCGTGACGGGCGTCGGCCTCGCGAGCTGCCGCGGTGACAGCATCCAGTTGTTCTGTGTGTCTGTCCATGAAAGCTCGTGCTCGGAGCTGCAGCGATGACATGTCTCCCGCGTTGGCCGGAGCTACGACGTCGTCGAGATGGGCAACGCGGAAATGGAACTGGGCTTCCTTGCGTGCCCGCTGCTCGAGTGTCTCGCTCCAGCTCTTGAGTTCCGCTGTGATGTGGTCCAGACGTTCCCCGCCCTCGGTGCGGATTGCGTTCTTCAGCTCGTCGACCTTACGGTCTGCCGCGTCAAATGCTGTTGCGGTCCGTCGGCAGGCGTCTTCGGCCTCCTCTAGGTCCTGTTCGGCCGCGTTCAGGGCGGCCCCGTACTCGGCGTCACCGACGCTGCTCTGCCACAGCACCCACGGAGTGTCCCCCGAATCCGTGTGCCGCAGAGCAACGAGGTCGGAGGCATTGGCCATCGCGCGCTGGTACCGGTCGTGGCGCTCCTGAATGTCGGAGAGCACCTCTACCTGGTCGTACGCGCGCTGCATCGTCTCGTAACTGTTGGACAGCTCCGAGAAGTGATCGAGTGCCTGCTTGGCCGTATCAAACGTGGAGGGCTGCTCGAAGACCAGCTTCTTGTATAGGTCATCAATGGTCGCTTCTTGCTGCCCGGCCTGGATGCGGGCCAAGAGGGCCAGCGCCTTATCGCTCTCACCCTTCCTGCCGATGCTGAGGGTGCTCTGGGCGACGGTGAGGAACTTGGTGTAGGTGTCGTGCACCTTCGACCCAACGAAAGTGGCTTCCAGCTTCCGCTGGTAGCCCTGCTGCCCGAGACCCTCGACGAACAGGTTGTAGAGTCGCTCGACGTCGACGGTCCCGTCGATGGTGAGGCGCAGCGGGTTTCCCAGTTCCCCGTCGGAACTGATCGATGCTCGAACGAAGAAGAGCCTGGCGGCGGTGAAGTATGCGCCGGTGTCGTGGCGGAAGGTGACCGCCACAACTGCCGCGGCGTTGCAGGGCAGGCCCCGGGCATCGATTCCCCGAAGCCGGCGGTCGGTGAGTTCGCCGCTGGTGTTTTGCACACTGTCGGTCTTACCGCGCACGTAGGAGACCACATTGCGCTGGTTGCCGCCCCGAGCGCGTCCCTGGCCGGCGTTGGAGGCACCGTTGAACGGAACGTTGCTGGGCATCATCAGCGCGGTGTAAGCGTCCATCAGGGTCGATTTCCCGACCCCGGACGGCCCGGAGATCATGGTCGATCCAGGTGAGAAGTCGATGCGGTGGTAGCCGTCGTAACCGCCCCAATTGAGCAGATGCATCGATTCGATCCGCCACTGCGGGCTGCCGGTGTCGGGGAACAAGGTGCCCGTCTCAGTCGAGGTCATCGTCTGATCCTTCGCCGGGGCCCAGGTCGACCGCGGCGATCTCACCGTCGGTGTCCGTGGGCTCCACCGTGTCGTCGGCGTCCAGGGTGTCGAGGTAAGCGCTGAGCGCCTTCAGTTTGTCCAGCGATATCAGTGGCACGATCACCGGGGAGATGCGGTAGCGGTCCGCGCCGGTGTCGCGCGTCGAGACGAGAATGCCCGCGCTCTCGATGCGTTCGAATGCCTTCTCCGCATTCTCGCGTTGCTTCTTCTCGTCGTTGCGCTGGATCGACTTGTCTGCCTGCAATCGCTCTACCATCTCCGTCTTGGAGATGACCACGTTCGCGCTACCGTCCCGGCCCAGTTCGTTGGCATAGGTTTCCCGCAGATGCCGAAGCAGGATCGTTTCGGTCCAGGTGTAGGCACGGTTCTGTGTCGACATCAGCGTGGGGAACCGGGTGCCGGGGACCTGGACCTTGTAAGCGATCCCGGCGTCGGTGTCGCACACCAACGTCAGGAACAGGTCGTTGAGCCGCGATTCGACGTCATAACGGTGTTTGAGCAGCAACGTCCACAGCTTCGGATGCTGGTCCGCCGACAGGTAGTTACGTTTGAGAATTGCTGTCAGCACTGACCGGGCCTCATAGGTCAACGTGCCCTGGTCGCCGGTGAACAAGATGGTGTCCGACGGCCGGAACCGAAACTCGTCCGGTTCGTCGTCGGACTCGGCGGGCTCACTGTCGTCGACGGCCTGCGACAGCAGGTCATCCCACTCGTCCACAGGGTCGGTATTCATTGCTGTGCTCGTTCCATGTTGGCGATCAATACGCTGCGGTCTTTATCGGTGTAGGTCAGCCGGGGTGCTTCGAAGACACGCTCCTCGATCCCCAACGGATGTACGGTGAGATACATGTCGGTCATTCCGACTGTTTGGGAGCGACGGAGGGCCATCGTGTCGGCCGACGCCTCGAACAAGGCGAACAGGTCCACCAGCCTCCGGTCCTCTCGGGGCAAGGCATTGAAGACCTCGGCGATGGTGGCGCGTGGGGACGCCTTCAATCGGGTGATCAGGATGCCTCGCATCTTGTCCACGTCCGGCCCACCCATGCGCAGCAGCTCGCGCTGTTCTTCGGCCGACATGGGGATGGAAAGATGTGGACGGGCCGCCGGGGGCGCGGCGAAATCGGCAGGATCAGCAAGGTTTGTGCGCAATCGATCGAGCTCGATCGTGGCGGGTACGAAGGCGATCGGAACCCGGCTGCGCACCTTCGCCACGGCCTTTCGCTCTGAAAGCCGACGATCCAACTCCCGCAACAGAGTCCGCAGCTCTGTTGCTTGGATACGATCCGGGGCACTCAGATACGAGTAGATGGTCTGCACGATGTGCCGATGCGAGACCATCACCTGCTGCACCTCCCGGCTCAACTCCCTCGAGGTCCGCTTGAGCCGTCGTCGCTCTTCCGGCTTCAACCCCTGCGCGGCTTCGTGCGCCAGCACGATGTCCATGTCCGTCGCGAACGCCCGCATCATGCCGGTCTTCTGCAGCAACTCGACCGCGCCTACGAACGCCCGCCCACGGTCGTCACTATTAAGCAACGCATCCATGCGCTGCCGGTACAAATCCAACACTTCACCGGTAGAACGGTCGTCGTCACGGAACTCCTGGCGCAACTGTTCACGCATATCCGCGAACAGCTCGCCTACCTTACGAATGTCCGACGGCAAATTGTTGACTTCGGAGAGTATCTGGTCCAAGACCTCGATGACCTCACCCGTCCCGGCGAACTCCAAATCACCACCGGCGAGCAGACGATCACGTTCCTCCGCCAGCTTCTCGATCTGGGTGCTCAAAATGCCGATCCGCCGCTCCCGATCTTCACTGATCATCAACGCGGTGTCCTGCACCTTTGTGATGAGGTCCTTGACTCGAGACTCGGACACCATCGCGTGACGACCGGTCTCGCGCACGTACCGCAATGCGTCGAGCGCCTCATTGGTGATCTCATACGTGGTGGGTCCACTCGGCGTCGACCCGTCCTTGTAACGCAGCCACCCGCGCGCTGCGCCCTCCACCCACGAATAGGCCAAGGCACGACCCCGCTGTTGCGGCAGTTCAGTCCCGGGAACGGATTCGCCGATCCGCTCCAGCAGGAAGTCCACCTGATCGTGCAGGTCGTCTTCGGCCACCACGCGCCGGTCGTCCTCAGAGAACACCTCGCCCAGCACCGTCACGATCACCGGCGCGTACTTCTGATGTAGCAGTCGCAGCGTGTCGCGATCAAACGCGCCGGAAACATCGTGATAGCGAGCGATGACCGACATATCCGAAAGTCCTTGTCAAGTGCGGTGTCGAGCGCCAACTTGTGCAATCCCGTCAGACTGTAGCCCGCAACCCCGACACGCGGCGCAGACCGACTGCCCGCGCATCCGAGGGACCTTGAACCGGGGTGCCACCCCGAGCGAAATGGTGAGAGGACGCCGGGAACAGAGAGGCAGATTATTGGTTGGGTGTGACACGGCAAGCAGTATGTTGGCCGTGGCCTGCAGCGGTGGATATTGCTGTCGAGCCGCTGTCATTCGCGTGAATGACACTCCGGATCCAGCCCAACTATGTGCTCAGCCCGGTCTAAGCCGTCTCGCAGGAAAAGTCGGCCCAATCGGTGATACGGACCTTCTGCGTGTGAGGGGAGGGGGCGGTCGTGTCAAGGAACCATATTGATCGTATTGGCGTGCTGGAGTGGCCGGAGCGGGTGGCTTGGTGGCAGCGCTCGTGTCGTCGACATTGCAAGAGCCCGGTAGACCCCCGAAAAGTTGGGCGGGGTTTCGCTTGCCGCGGCTGTGGGTGCGTGCCGGCAGTGAGACCCCGCCAGTGGGCGTCACGGTTCGGCCGGTGCGGTCTCTGTATGGTCATCCGTCGATTGGTTCGCAGATCGCGACGGGCCCGGGACAACCCGGGGTGGCGCATTCGTACAGGTCGGTCTCGATGAGCACGCCGCCGAGGCTGGCGTAGATGTAGTGCCGGAACGCGGCGTTGCCGCACGTCACGCAATCTCTGTCGATCTGGATCCACTCGCCGCCCATGGCCGGACCCTAGCTGGACAGGGCGCGGCGTCGGCCGCGAGGTCGCATCGTGCTGGCGACGATCCCGTGGAAGCGCATCAGGATTCGCATCGGCCGTGGTGTGTGAGGCCGCAGAATCGCGTGCTTGCGTACGTATCGGGGAATATGCCATTGCGCCCAGGTGTGTGCCGGGAAGACTGCTGCGTCACCAACTCGGAGTGTGCGAGGAGGCTGATCTGCCGAGGAGACGGTCACCTCACCTTCGAGGATCTGGACCGTCTCCTTGAGTGCGAAGTACCAGTTGAACGTTCCCGCTGTGCAGTCCCACACCCAGTGGGTGGTGGTGCCGTCGAGGCTCTGCGTCCATCGCCCGCCACGGGCTTTGGGCATGCCGTCGAGGATCCAGGTCGGATCGATGAGGCTGGGCTCGAGTGCGACGTCGTCGAGGCGTACCGCGTCGATGACCGATGGCGTGCGGCCGGCTACCTTCTGGGTCATGCGGTCATCAAACCAGACGAACCGGACGTAACGGATATCCCTCTGGTTGGTAACCTTCTATTTGCTGCCCTTGCCATGGGGTGGCACCGGGCCCCACCAGTCGCGTCAGTCGTGTTTCGTGCTGGTGGGGTTCCTTCGTTCTTGCTCGCGCACTGGCGGTAAACCGGAAGGTAACCACTACGGTTGGAGGGTCCCGAAGGGTCACGTCCGCGGCGAGTCGGTGACGGGAATTGGCGTAGTGGTGTTCGTCAGGCACGTACAGGCTTGGAGCTTCGGATTGTTTCCCGAGCGGGATCCGCCAGTCGACGAACGGGCCACCCACCTCGTCGGCGACGTCCCGGTACGGGTCGAACCTCGCATCCCACCTTGCGTCGGTGTCCTCAAGGGGGTCGACGTCGGGGTGAGGCATGGAGGTGAGCGGAACTGATGCGTCGCAGTTGTAGGTGTCGCGGTAGAACTCGATCGTGTCGCGGTTGTTCTGCAGCCCGGTCTCGATCGAAACGTCCTGGACGAGGCCGTTGCCGCCGAGCCCGATGCGCAGCAGGTCGTCAGGGTGGGCGAGGGGTCGCTCGCGCAGTCGGTAGGCGTCGTCTGGGTCGGTGAGGATCGACTTCCGCTAGTTGGACTGTCACCCGGAACGGGCCGAGGTTGATGGTCTCGATACCCACTCCCCAGCCGAGGTGTACGACACTACCGAGCAAGGCGTCACGGGTCGTCGCCGTCGCCGATCGTGTGCAGTGTCATTTGAGTGAATGACATTGAGGTGCAGTCTGACTGACACCACACTGTGGTCGGGGGTGCCTGAGCCGCGATGTCGGACCGATCGGTGATACTGACCTTTCTGTGTGAGAGGGAAGAGGGCGGTCATGTCCATGAATGATGTTGATCCGATCGGCATGCTGGAGTGGCCGGAGTCGGTGGCGTTGGCGGCGATGCAGGTGTCGTTGATGCAGTCGGATATCGACGCCACGACATCCGACAAGTCCCTGGTCATCAAGGAAGCGGTGCTCGATGATGCCGTGGCGGTCTTCCTCGAGGTGGCAGCCGAGGATCGGCCGGACCGCCCGGACTGGCTGACGGCGCTCGTGGCGGACACAGACACCCGGGAGACCGCGGCGGACGCCATTGCCGCCCAAGGCCGGCGTCTTCCGCGGCTTTTCGATTCGCGGGAGCGGTCGTTGCTGGTGCTGGTCGACCTCATCCTGTTCGATCCGTGGCCGGCGAAAGCGTCCTGGCATGCCGCGACCCGCCGCACCACCTTCGAGGCGTTGGTGGACGACTTCCCGCACCTCGACCGGACGGATCTGGACAGGATGCGGGACGAGCACACACTGCTGCTCCGCCGGCTGAGGCGTAAGAGCGTGCACTGGGGGAAGGTGGCTGTCATCGGTGCTGCCGGACTGGCGGCAGGAGTGGCGACCGGTGGTTGGGCGGCACCGGTGATCGGCGCCGCGATCGGCAGCGCCGCCGGGTTGACCGGGGCGGCAGCGACCTCGGCCGGGTTGGCCACCCTCGGTGGCGGCGCGATCGCCGCCGGCGGTTTCGGCATTGCCGGCGGCACCGCCCTGGTGACCGGGCTCGGTGGCATCGCCGGAGCCGGCGTCGCCGCGGCCGGCGCCCGATGGACACCGTGGACGACCGGTCAGGTGGTGGCGGACGCGATGCGCCTGGATCTGATCGCACGGTGTGTGCTGATCGAGGCGGAGAACCGGGACGAGAAGCAACGCCGCGTCGTGCAGAGCCTGCAGGAGCGGCTCGAGAAGGTCGTCGCCGACGGTGAGCGACTCCTGGACCGGATCCGGGAACTCTCCCGTGAGAACGCGCGGCTGACTGCGGAGAACAAGGCATTGCGTGAGGAACTGCGTAGGCAGCACGCGGACGTGAAACGGGCGGAGGGGGCACTCGAGGTCATCCTGGATCGTCTCCCGGAAACCGCCGCGCGATGAGCAGCATGGACGAGACGGTGGACCGGAACCTCGACACCCTCAGCCGCCGCCTCGCCGAGCTGGAATCGGCCACCGACACCGCCCTGGCCGGCTGGATCCCGGACCCACTACAGCAGAACGACACCACGGAGCACCCCTCGTATGCGGAGTTGACCGCCGCCAATGACCGACTCCGCACCCGGCGCGGCTGGACCGACATCGACCTCGACGCCGCACTCACTCCGGAGCAGCGGGCCGGTTTCGACCGGTGGCGGGCCCGGCAACGCATCCCGTGGGACCACGAGGACGTGATCGCGGTCGGGTTCGCGACCGTACTGGGGGTCGCGGCGCTTTGGTACGACACCGCCGTCGACGGAGCCGTTGCCCAGGGGCTCGGTGCCACGAGGAAGACCGGGTGGATGCGCGGGTGGGAGCGGGCAGGCAAGAGGTTGCCGATCGACTACACCGGTCCCGGGTTCGGCGGCCGCGCCCATCGGGTCCGCTCCCCGGGCCATGATCTGGGCCGACCGTTCGAGGCGCTGCGGCAGATCCGGGCGGGCGAGTTCCGGGGCGTCCGATGGGATTACGGCGCCAAACGCGACGTCACGGTCGGGGGCAGGTTTCGGGAGGTCGACTCGCTTCCGGAGGCACTCGTCCTGTGGGCGCAGCATTTGGCGGCGGACCTGGTGACCCCGATGAGCCTGCCGATGCCCGGCTCCTCCTGGCTGTACGAGCTCGACAACCGGGCACTGCGAAAGTTCGCGCACGAGGTGTACCTTGGCACCTCGGCGGGCAATGGGCTCAATGTGCGATCCGGGATCCTCACCCCCTCGCTGAGCGTGATCACCACCGAGATCGTCCTCCGCACCCATGTGCATGCCCGGGCGTACGCGGTCACCGGCAGCGCCCGCCTGGACGAGAGGGAGCAGGCACGCCGCGATGAGCTGCTCCTCGCGGCCCATTCATTAGTTGGGCTCGCGTCGGCGGGGAAGACGCTGGGACGGATGATCGTCCTCGATGACCGGAAGAGCATGGCGCTGCGGCACGTCAACGTGCCGGTGCTCCTCCGCATGGGATGCCTGGCAGTCCAGGTCGCGCACGATCGGCGGACACAAAGTCGTGCGGTGGCTCAGGACTGGGACGCGTTGGCCGCGGGGCTAATGCAGTAGCTCCGCGCGATGGCCAGACGACTGCGGTTGTTCCATGTGGGGACACCGTAGATCCCGTGTCCATCCGCCCAGGGCCAACCGCCGGAGTCACAGCGACCGCGGGAGTCACGACGACCGCGGGGCCGTAGCTGTCCGGCGAGAGGCGGTGAAGGCGCCGTGAAATGTCGGATTTGGGTCAGAGCGGGATTGGCTGCGATCGCGCGCGGGTGGCGGGGGCTGGCGTAGCGTTCGCGTCGCGGGATGGTTCTGCGCGCCTTGATGTTTGTGCCGGTGTGTGGGTGAGCGCTGTTTGATCACTCTGCAAGCAAGCGTTTCATCGTCATACCGCAGGTCGGTCGCGGGTAGTCAGTGAGGGTGGTGTGCCCGAGGCGTTTGCGGCGACCGGGGCAGTTTGTCAGCCATGACTGGACACCGCCTCGGCCGCTGCCCGGTCGCGTACCGAGAGTGCTGGGCGCGAGGTTTCGCGTAGTCCCGATCTCGCACACATTTGTCCTTGTCCGCAGTGTCATTCACGTAGTTGACAGTGGCCGGCTGGAATGGCGACACGCTGATGACCTGCGGGCCTGCGCCGGCACATTGTTTACCGGGTGATGTCCGTGTGGTGAACGAACCGATTAGTATGCGCAGTTGATGCGATGGACGCGAACGCCCCGTAACGGCTCGTGCCCGTCGCAAAGGGTTGGTGTGGGTTCGGTTCGATCAAGGGTGGTTCTGGTGGAGCTTCCGATGCTGTCCAAGGCGCAGAGTGTGTTGTTGCCCGCTGATGTGGAGCAGGTCGAGGTCGATGTCTCAGCTCTGCTTCTGAACCGAGCTAGGAAGGTTCGTTCGGATGCCCATTTAGTCGACAACCTGCCCGAGTCGTCGGACGGGTCGGTCCAGTTGATGGGTATATGTATATGCAGTACCCACGAAGGGTGGGCGAGGATCGTGATCGACTTGACCGCAGTCCCGGTAAAGGTGCGCACCGTGCCGATCAGTCCCGACGTGGCGCCGCGTTCGTGCTCCTACCTGCCCCACCCGGACCACCGAGGCAGAGCCAGGCCGGCTGCTAGATGTCATGCTCATCGGGATAGTTGTCGTGTGGACACGCATCGTGAACGACCGCTTGCGGTGGCGCAATACAATGCATATCCGCTGGTGCCTCCACCTCGGGCCACGCTCGAGTCGCAGTGACGAATACGAATCAAGCACTTGAAGTAGTCGATCCCCTGAAGGGTAAGTTCATGCAGGTTGTCCGAGGAACGCTTGACAGCTTCTGTGTAGCGTCTACTTGTTGTGACTGCAGATGGTGAGCACTTCAGAACCGCCGGGCGCCAAGGAGTCCAATGCCGGTGATGAGTTCCACATTCTCTGGGCGGTGAACCGGGCTCTCCAGATGCTCAACCCACGTAGTGATCTCGAACTGATCGTGATGGAAGGGCTGTCACCTCTAGATTCGGTCGCGTCAAATCCTTCGCTACTTCTCGGCGCCGACCTCACTGAGTACTACGGAGGCAGCACCTTTTCAGGAGCCAGCCGGATTGTGGTCAGCCAGCTGAAGCACAGTCACAGACAACCACACAAAGCCTGGACCGCTAGTCGCCTTGCGCAGCTGGGATCGCGCAAGCAAGACGGCGTAATCAAGCGGCTGGCCGACTTGTTTCGCCACTTTGTAGAGGTCACAGACCGTGAACAGGTGATCGACAAGCTTTCGATTCGGTTGGTCAGTAACCAACCGATCAGCGCTGGGTTACACCGCTTACTGACGAAAGTCGCAGCGGTTCTGCAGTCGTCTAAGCGGCCCCAGCGATCGACACTCGTTCGTGGCCTCACTCGCGGTGAAGTTGCTGACTTCGACAAGCTTCAGGCGGCAACGAAACTCGGCATATACCAGTTTGGTGATTTTCTGCGTGTTCTTTCTCTGGACGAGCTTGGTGCCAATCCACGGTGGGAGCAGTGGAATCAGATCACGGCGACGCTCGGGCGGCATATTCTGACGGCTCCGACAGTGGGCACTCGGGCGTTGTTCGAACTTGTACGCCGTCAGGCGCTGCCGGACGCTGATGAGCTCAGGCTTACCCGCGAGGCCGTGTTGGCCGAGCTCGGTGCACCGCGCCATTCGTCGCTGTTTCCCTTACCGAACAGAATCAAAGTTCCCCCGAAGCTCATCCCATCGCCAGACGTAATTGCGCTCGGAGAGGCAATCATCGGAGGTGCTGGACACGTCGTTGCCCACGGTGACGCTGGAGTTGGAAAGACCACGACGATCGCGACGTTGGAGGGCGCCCTTCCAAGTGGATCGGTGGTTGTTGGATACGACTGCTTCGGAAACGGTGAGTATCTGAGTCCGACGGAGACTAGACACCTCGCCCGTCCGGCTCTCACACAACTCATCAATGAGATCGCGCTGCGTTGTGGAACACCGATCCTGATTCCGGGAACAGATGATGAGCATGTTCTATGGCGCAGATTTGGCGAGGTGCTCGTTGAGGCCGGCGCAAGCCTCGCAAATGCGGGAGGGCATCTTGTGATCGCGGTCGATGCCGCAGACAATGCGATTGTCGCAGGACGTAACCGTGAGCAAGCTACGTTTCTGCCCGATCTGTGGTTGCTGCCCCTCCCTGACCGGGTGCACATTCTGATGACGAGTCGCACGCACCGCCGCGCCAGCATTGCAGCGCCACCTACCTCGGTCGAGGTGAACCTTAGGGGGTTCGACTCGGGTGCATCCTCGATTCACCTTCGAGGTAGATTTCCCTCCGCCGCAGAGGAACACTGCGTTGCGTTCCATCGCCGCACCGGTGGCAACCCCCGAAGCCAGTTTTACGTGCTCGACGCTAGTCGAGCAGATGCTGTCCAGACCGTGGAGGCTGCCGTTGCGGCGTCAGATACTACGCCCCACCAGATCTTCGAGGACTTGGTGGTCGCCGCCACCCGTGAATCTGCCAATCCTGAAAGCGCCGAACAACAATTGGCGGATCTGATCTCGCTAAGTCGGCCAGTCTCAATAGCGACGTTTGCGGGGGCGTCTGGGGTTGATGTGGCAAGCGCTGCAGCGTTCTGCCACGGTCTTGTCCCGGGCGTTGTGATCGATGATGGCACGGTTTGGTTTAGGGACGAAGATTTCGAGACTCATCTTCGCGATCGCGTGCCGGAAGCGGCGAGGGCGGCGTCGCATGCGCGACTGGCGGCGCATTTCATGGCTGAGCGGAGCACTGATGCTGAAGCCGCCCTTGCTTGCGCCGAACACCTCTGGCTAGCAGGTCGTTCCTCGGATCTACTGCGCCTGGCTGTCGATGAGGGCCAACCCAGCGCAATCACCGACCCCGTCGCCCGGCTCCAAAGCTATTTGCGGCGGCTGGAGCTCGCATTGCGGGTAGCGCAGGGTCCAGATAATCGATCTGACGTGATCAAACTTCTCCTTCTGGCAGCTAAGGCATCTACGTTCAATCAGGCCGTCACGGCCATCGTCCGAAAGCGACCCGACCTCGCAATAAGGTATGGCGATGCCACTGCGGTTGCCGCGATTTACGAAGGAAGTCACACAGAACCGTGGCGCGGTCCACTGCATCTACGTGTCGCTGCGTTGCGTGCTCGCGCGGGCGATCGAACAGCGGCGGAGGAGGAGCTCCGACTTGCCCTTGCGTGGCTTCAACGGTGGTCGCGTGTGGAGTCGGACGAGAGTAACAGTTGGTCGCTTGAAGCTGCGGATGTTGCTGCAGGTGCGGAAGCGATCTATTTGTTGCGCGGTGTTGCGGCCGCAAGTGCATGGATCACTTTCTGGCAGCCGAGTGAGTTCGCTATGGACTGCGCAGTAAAGCTTGTCGAATCGCTCGCCTCGACTTCAACGGGTGATGCTTTGGCTACGGACGTAGCCTTGTTGAGTATCCCGTCGAGTTTGAAAGCCAACTTGCTGGCAATCCTGTTCGAGCACGGTGCTTCTCCTGGCGAGACGGTGGTCCGAGAGATAGCCGAAGGGGCTCTTGACAATCCAAGCATCAAACCTCGTGACAACGAATGGGTCGCGAGTTTCGCTGAGTTGATTGCATCAGCAACCCACGACGAAGACCTCCTGCGCAGATGGGCCGCCACGTTTTCGCCGCGCGTGCCCTCACACGCCCCGAGCGAATGGACCGGTCTTGGTGATTGGGAGCCATTGACGCGTGTCAAGTGTCTGCTTGCGATTGCCGACGGCGGTCGGCTTCAACCAGATGACCTCATACCCACCTTCATGCAAGCGGACCCAGCCGATACCCACAAGGAGGGTGAACGTAAGGAACAACAACGCAGACAGCTGATGACTGCGATGGAGACGTCACTCGACGTATTGCTTGCGCGTGCCACTACCATATTGACGGACGTAACAGTTGCCGAGATAGCGGAGCCAATTGAGCGACGCATTCAAGCGCTCAAGTCGGCCCGGCAACGGGGCGGCGGGCCGGATCTGACGAGGCATTGGACACCGTCGGCAATAGATGCTCTCTCAGCAGCACGTGGCGATGCGACGGCCACCATAACGGCCGTCTTCGATGGAGTCTGGGCGCGAAATGCTGAGCTGGGTATGCGGCTGACACCTATCCTCGCCCGCCGACTAATCATTCACGGCGCATATCGACCGGTCGCGCTGAACTGGCTTGATCGTGCAGCACGAGCTACCGTCAGTTCGAAGGCGCCCGCATCTGAGCGGGTCGACCGCTTGCTCGAGATTACTGCCATTGTTGACCGGTATGAACCAAATCTAGCGACCGGCTATTACGAGGCAGCCGTCACTGCCGCGGACGGCTTAGATGACGAGGGCGCTGGAGTACTTCGTGTTCACGCGACGCTCGCGCACACAACAGTCGACGCTGGCTTGGATCTACGTGCTGCAGAGTTAGCCGAGCGAACTATCCGTGCACTTGAGCGGTACCGGCCATTCGTGACGGACACCGATCGGTTGCCATGGAAGGAGACCGCTGCTGCAGTGGCTACCCTCCACCCGCCCTCAGGGCTCGCTCTTCTTTCCCGGTGGGAGCATCAAGGCCTGCTGTCATTAGACGCCGGTGTGAGGGCAATAGTTCCTGCATGTTCAGGTAGATTCCTTCCGCCAGGCAAGGCGCTTTCCTTGCTGTTACTAGCGAATGCAGCTAGCTACCCGATAGCGGTCACACTGGATCTCCTGACTGTCGTACAAGAGTCGGGCGACAAAAGCTTGCTACATCGAGCCTTGGGGCGAACATGCACCCTGATAGGGCGGGACATACCGTCCTCACAACGCGTGCGCACTGCTACGAAGGTCCAAGGGTGGGCTACACGACAAGGGCTGCGAGAGACTTCCCCAATCAGAGACCTCACCGCCCTTCTCGACTTCGTGGACCAATTGCCGCGACCAACCGGCGATGGTCGACAGCGCTTGGGACAGTCTAAGACTGACGAACCGGGGGTCGTTCTACCCGCATCCAAGCACACTCTGAGCGAAGTAGGCTCTTCCCTTGACGAACTCTGTGACAAGTGGGCCAGCGATGACGAGATCGAATCCTTCCTGGAAGGAGTTGCAAATTCGATAAGTCCCACAGAACGCGCGGACATGCTGCGCGGGCTCGCAACTGTCCCAGCGGATCACGCTCTTTGGCGCTCCCACGCAGGAGTCGTACTCAGTGTGATTAGCAAGCTAGTCGACCGCTGGAGTCTGACAGTTCCAGTCAGGCAGTGGGTCGATCAGGAACTTCCAAGATTGATCAAGTCCCACATGCAGAGCTTCATCGCCTACGAGCACACCATTGATGCGACTCTGGCAGTACTACTGTCGATGGCAAGCCTCGCCGATCCAATGTCTGTGCTAGTCGAGTCGCTCGCGCCGACCTTGCGGCGGCTCGATCCGCCGCAACTCCACGCGGTGGTCCGCGCGCTAGCGGTACCTCTGTCGATCGAGGAACGGCTTGCAGTATTGGAATGGTCCGTAGCTCGCTTCGAGGAGACTCCGGTTCGAACGCCCTCCATTCCGTGTGATTCGAATCAGGCTGTTGCTTGGCTTCTATTCTCCCTCTTCGGGCATCCGGACAAAGCGGTCCGTTGGCGAGCAGCACACGCCGCGCGCGAACTTCTCACGGACGATGAGGCGATGGTGCTCGGGGTGTGGGGACTGTGGGACAAGAAGTCGGCTGGGGCCTTCGGGCCAGACTCCGGCACATTTCTCAGGATGTCAGCGCAGACCTGGATGCTGGCGGTAATAGACCGGGTGGCCGCGGAGTCGCCGAACCACATAGTCCCGATCAGGAAAGAACTTGCCGAGATAGCGCTTGATCGGTCGTTTCCACACGTTGCATGCAGGGAACTCGCGCGGCGAAGCGCCCTCCGCCTACTCGATCCACAATCACTCGGATCCGAGGATTTTGGAGAGTATGAGCGGCTCCTAGCCGCGAACAGACCAAGTTCCTGCGCTGTGGAAAGAGGGAGTGTCGGCCGGGGTGGCTCATTTGACACCCGCGACAACGCCCGGTTTCGTTTCAATGGTCTAGACACGGTGCCATATTGGTTTGGACCGCTTGCAGGTATCTTCGCGATTGGTCAGGACGATGTCTGCGGGCGAGTCGAAAGTTGGATCGTCGATCGACTTCACTTCAGCGAGGCCGCTGCATCTACCGACCCGTGGGCACTGGGCGACCGCTATACGTATACCGAGCGCCAAAACGATCACGGCGCACTACCGCGAGTGGAAGACCTGCATACCTATCTTGAGTATCACGGGATGCTCCTCGCGGCCGGCGAATTGGTCGACGAGGGTAGGCCTATCGTGGTTCCAACGTGGGATGACCCAATGGATCCCTGGGCGGATTGGCTCGACGAGCACGTGACTGACTCCATGGGTTGGACGGTCGATGAGCGGGCACCCGCGCCGATCACGGCGGCGTCGTTTGGCCACGTGGTTGCAAGAGAGCAGTGGCGAGACCGTATACCTGAAGACTTCGATCAAGAACTGGGACTAGACTGCCATCCAACCGCGATTGTGGTTTCCGGATACCGTGAGACATTCTTGTCCGACCGGCATGAAAATGCCTGGGTGGCAAGTGCGTTAGTTTCGCCCAAGACCTCATCAGCCCTGCTTTCTGCGTTGCAAACCTGCCTCGACCCGACGGATTTCCGGCTTCCGGAGGAAGCGGACTGGGAGGGGTTTGAGATCGACGACGAAGACTTCCGCCTGGTCGGTTGGATTCGGGAGCGTCGCCGGGATCAGCAAGGTCTTGATAAGCACGATCCGCTCAGGAGGATTGACAGAGCGATTTCCATGCCAGGGACGCTCTTCGCGGAGCGACTGGATGTTCGGGCAACTCGCAACGGGCGCGAGCTGATCGGCAAGGACGATGAGCGAGTGGCTTGGGCGGAGCAATGGAGCGACGTCGACGATTCGAAGCGTGCGGTTAGTGGAGGAGTCACGACGCAAGGGCGGCAGACCCGGGTTGCTCTGTTGGAACTGCTCAATTTTCTGCAGATGGTTGAAATGGACGTCATCTTCGAGGTACGAATCCAACGTCAGTACAACCGAACTGATCACCGAACCGACGAGGAGGATCGTGAACGATACGAGCGCGGAGAAAGCCGAATCTACCTGCTCCGGAGAGGTGGACAGCTCGAAACCCTGGGCGGAAGTCGCCAAATTGGGGCAGTTGATAGTCCAGCAACTGGGACTAGAAAATACCACTGACACACTCAGTCGATGGATGGCGCACCGCGTAGCAGAGCTGATGTTGGCGCCTGAATCGGATACTAGCGCACGGACTGAAGCAACTGACCTCATCATTCGGCTGTGGGAACGACGGTCGGCATGGCCCCAAAGTTGGCCGCCGAAAGCGATGACGCGCGTCCTTCACTGGGTTGACGAGCCGTCGCATGTCCGCGACGACGAAGGATTCCCAAAAACGCCTTGGTCTCGGCAGCTAAGGTCGATTCAGTCACAGCTTCGAGAAGAATTCGAACTTTGGATGATGCTCGCAGCTAAGGCGGACGGTCTGCTGGAAGGAAAAACTGCCGACGAAGAAGTTGATCTGTTCGAAGGCCTCAGCGGTGACCTGAGCGAAGATGAGCTCGGGTTAGCACGATTGTTGAGAAGGCTAGGATCGCGAGGGGGCCTGAGGGCGACCGCACCTGATCTCACACTCAAAGAACTAGCGGATCAAGTCCGAGCTGAAACCGAGGCCTTGGTGGCGGCGCGGCGATCGGCCTTCGATTCAGCATATGACGAAACCAATGGTTTGGATGGCGAGGACAACTAGGGGTGTGTTTTCCGACTGGGGATGGGCTTGGGATGCTACAGTTCGCGGCAAGATTCGGCAGTGCAGTCGCCCGTTTCTAGGTTTTTCGATCCCGTCGATGGAGCTCGTGGTCTGTGTGGTGGGCGCAGGTCGGTGCGGTGGCGGGCGAATCACTGTCTTCTCCACCGCGCCGACAAGGCCCGGCCACAGTTGCCAGCGATCGGTGACCTGGAGCGCGTCCGGGGCGCCGTTGCGGACGCCCTCCGCACACCCCCGGGACGATCTCGGCAGACCACCGCGATCTCGGGATGGCGGCGCAGCAAGGGGGCGACGGCCCTTCGGTGCGGTCGGGGCAACAGGTCGATCGGTGTTCGTGTCTTGAGGTCCGCCACGACGGTGGGAGTAGACATGGCTCGGCGGAGTGCGAAGTCGTCGATACCAAGGACGGGAATTTTGCCGATGGGTCGTTCGGGTATCGACTGGACTGCCCGCAGCAGGGTGCCCCGGCCGACGCCGACTTCGAATCGGCCGGAGAGTCGGGCGCCGTGGCCGTCCCGCCGCAGCCAAGTCGATCGCTTGGATCATCGCTGTCTCTGTCGGTGCTCGCCGACTCCACCACGGACAACATCGATACTTGCCACATGCGGGAGCAGCACCCGCCCGCTGTCCTCAGCGCACCTGTCGGACTCTCATCCAACCTCGTCGATGCAGGTCAGTGACACGCCCAGCGGCTTCACGAAAGCTGCACCAGATTCACTTCATAGCCACGGAGAGAGGGCGGCATCCGCTCGACCTGAAGGAGCGCGTGCCGTCGGCGGAGCTGGGATATTTGGCGCACAAGATGTGCGGGGAATGGTCGGTGGTCGGGTTCGTCAATGCCGGGTCACTGGTCTAGACGGCTTAACTTAGCGGCTAGCGTCGATCTGGTGAGTGGCGCTGACTCGCCTTCTTGGCTACGGATTTGGGCTTCTTCCCAGGGACGTGGACAGTCGCAACACACAATTCGACGCGACGGTCCTCGTGGATGTAGCAGTGCTTTCTCTAACGCGGATTTCCACGCAACTGGTTCGGGGCAACGCGGGTCAGCTGAATTCG
>NZ_JARJBD010000123.1:0-24478 GCF_029269925.1 Rhodococcus sp. T2V | reverse complement strand
TCCTCGAACAGAAACGCCTCGGCAAACTCGTCCGCCCCGCCGCCATCTACACCGGGCCCGCACCCCGCACCCCCGAGTCCGTCGAGGGCTGGGACCAGATCGCCCACACCAGCTGACCGTCTCTCCCGCCTGAATCAGTAAGGAACAGAAAGTAGCGATGACCTCCACACCGATCATCCCCGCAGATCTCCTGCCCGCCGACGGACGGTTCGGCTGCGGACCCTCCAAGGTTCGCCCCGAACAGCTGCAGTCGCTGGTCGAGGTGGGCGCCTCGGTGTTCGGCACCAGCCACCGCCAGAAGCCTGTGAAGGACGTCGTCGCCAGCGTGCGGTCCGGCCTCGCCGATCTGTTCTCCCTGCCCGAGGGTTACGAGGTGGTGCTCGGCAACGGTGGCACCACCGCGTTCTGGGATGCGGCCGCATTCGGCCTGATCCGGGAGAAGTCGCTGCACCTCACGAACGGCGAGTTCAGCTCCAAGTTCGCGTCGGTCGCGAAGAACAACCCGTTCATCGGTGACCCGATCGTCGTCTCCGCCGACCCGGGCAGCGCGCCCGAGCCGGTCTCCGATCCGTCCGTCGACCTCATCGGCTGGGCGCACAACGAGACGTCCACGGGTGTCGCGATCCCCGTCTCGCGTCCCGCGGGCTCGGAGAACGCGCTCATCGCCATCGACGCCACCTCCGGCGCCGGCGGTCTGCCGGTGAACGTCGCCGACGCCGACGTGTACTACTTCGCGCCGCAGAAGTGCTTCGCCGCCGACGGCGGCCTGTGGATCGCGCTGATGAGCCCGAAGGCGCTCGAGCGGGTCGCGGAGATCAAGGATTCGGGTCGCTGGACCCCCGACTTCCTGTCGCTGCCCATCGCCGTGGACAACAGCTCCAAGGACCAGACGTACAACACGCCCGCGGTCGCGACGCTGCTGCTGCTCGCCAACCAGATCGCGTGGCTGAACGGCAACGGCGGTCTCGACTGGGCCACGTCGCGTACCGCCGATTCGTCCTCGCGCCTGTACCAGTGGGCCGAGGCGAGCGAGTACGCGACGCCGTTCGTCACCGATCCCGCGCACCGCTCGCAGGTCGTCGGCACCATCGACTTCGACGACAAGATCGACGCCGCCCAGGTGGCGAAGATCCTGCGGGCCAACGGCGTCGTCGACACGGAGCCGTACCGCAAGCTGGGCCGTAACCAGCTGCGTGTCGGCATGTTCCCGGCGATCGATCCCGAGGACGTCTCGCAGCTCACGAAGAGCATCGACTGGGTCGTCTCCCAGCTCGGCTGAGACCCGGCACCTACACCCGTCAGCCCCCGGCACCGAAGTGCCGGGGGCTGACGGCGTTCCGGGGTCAGTCCGTGTCGAGGAAGCGGTGGAACGGTGCGAGCGCCTCGTCGCCGAGATGCGGTCCGCTGACCTCGATCTCGACGCTCGCCGCATCGAGCACGTCGGCGCAGCCCAGCGTGAACCGCGGCCCGTCCGGGAGAATCCGGGAGAAGTCCGCGGACGAGGCCGCGTAGACCACCCGCGTGATCCCGGCCCACACCATCGCCGCACTGCACATCGGGCACGGCTCACCACTCGCGTACATGGTGGCGCCGACCAGGTCGCCCGTTCGGCCTTCACCGCAGGCGGTGGTGATCGCGTCGAGTTCCGCGTGCTCGGTGACGTCGGCGGACGTCGCCACGGAGTTGGCGCCCTCACTGATCACGTGACCGTCGGCGCCGACCGCGACCGCACCGAACGGCCTGTTGCCCGCGTCCCCTGTCTCGTCGGCGAGTTCGATGGCCCGCCGCAGGTGGGCAAGGTCCACGTCGTCGACATCGCTCTGGCTCATCGACTCAGATCCACTTCTGTTCCGACGCCCCGTTGCCGGGCTGTGTCGATCAGTATGCGCGCCGCGGCGAGGTCCTGGAGGCCGATCCCGACGGAGTTCTCCAGCGTGATCGCCCCCGTCCAGGTCACCCGCACGAGGCAGCGCGCACCCCGCAGGAAGGATCGATCGGGAAACGGGGAAGCGTAGCGCGCACCCGACGCCGGGACGGGATTTACCCGCGCGTGTCCTGCCGCGCGGGCTGTCACGAATGAATTACAGTTGCCGGGGTGCAGAGTCGCGAGCCGGCGCGATAAGGAGGTCAACGTGCGAGAGCTTCGAGTGATCGGTCTCGAGCCCGATGGTTCGCACGTCGTGTGCGCAGATGCCAGTACCGGCGAAAAATTCCGGCTTCCCGCCGATGACAAACTCCGCGCCGCATCCCGCGGGGACATCGCTCGACTCGGCCAGATTGAGATCGAAATGGACAGTCAGCTCAGGCCCCGCGAAATCCAGGCCCGCATCCGTGCCGGCGCCTCCGTCGAACAGGTTGCCGACGAGGCCGGTATCCCCCTGGCGAAGGTGGAGCGCTTCGCGTATCCCGTTCTGCTCGAACGTTCCCGTGCGGCCGAGATGGCGCAGGGCGGACACCCGGTGCGCGACAACGGCCCCGCCGTTCCCACTCTCGCCGAGATCGTCACGCAGGCGTTCCGCGCGCGGGGACACAACATCGACGACGCCGCGTGGGACGCATGGCGCGACGAGGACAATCACTGGGTAGCCCAGCTGCAGTGGCAGGCCGGGCGGACCACCAACGCGGCGCACTGGCGGTATCAGCCGGACGCGCACGGTGGCACCATCGTCGCCCTCGACGACACCGCCTTCGACCTGATCGACCCCGACTTCGGCCGTCCGCTGCGCGGATTGGCGCCGGTGGCGTCCGACGAACCGGAACAGCTCGAACTCGCCGAGTTCCCCACCGAGGTGGAGGTGCCGACGATCGAGCCCGAGGAGATCATCGAGGCCGACGTCACCGAGGAGCCCGAGGACGAGCCCGCCTCGCCCGAGGAGCCGGCCGCACCCAAGATCGCCCCGCACCAGACGAACAACAAGGACAAGCGCGGCAAACCCGCTCTCCCATCCTGGGACGACGTCCTGCTCGGTGTCCGCAGCAGCGGACGCTGACCGTCGGCGCGGTAAGCAGGCCGGGAACCCGGTCGGGGTCGTACTCTTTCAGGAAGACGTCGGAAGAGGGGGATGACCGTGGGGGCCAAGGTATCAACGATCTGGTACGTCGACGTCCCCGATCCTGCGGCTGTTCTGCGACATCACCCCGAGCCTGACCTCGCTGCGGCGCGGCGACTCGCCGCCCGCCTCTATCCCGACCTGGCGGCCACCCCCACCGGTCCGGTTCCGCTGGCCGAGGCCGCGCGACTCGACGCCGCGGGGACCGTGCACATCGGTTCCTACCCCGGCATCACCGTCGTGTGCGGGCCCGATCTGGCCGTTCCCCGGCCGTCGACCCTGCCCGGAACACGCGTCCGGCCCACCGAATCCGCGAAGACGTACTACATCGCATCCAAGCCCGACATCGCGTGGGGCTCGTTCGCGATGTGGGAGGACGGCCACCTCACCCGCGCGTTCAGCGCCACGCCGGTCCACATCCACGAGGACCTCGGCATCCCCCTGGTGTGGGAGAGACCGTTCTGGGCGGGCGACTTCCCGCTCGAACATCCGCCGGGCGTGCTGCCCGACCCACAGTCGCTGCCGTTCCACCCGCAGCAGTTCGCCGAGGGCGCCAACCGGGAATGGCTGAACTTCCGGTACACGGGCGCCCCCGAGGGCACCGAGATCGACCCGAAAAAGATCACCGTGCTCGGTTTCACCGTCCATCCGCCCGGCGAAGGTCCGGCGGTCGAACCTCCCGCCGAGGTAAGACGACCCGCCGAGGTGGAACATCCCGCCCCCGAACCCGTTACCACGTCCGCTCCGCCGCCGCCCGCCCGCAAGGGCGGACTGCTCCGCCGCTACTTCGGCTTCTGACGCCCGCGGGAGTCACGCGGCGCCGACGAGCAGCGCCGACCAGCCCACGAGAACTCCGGCCGCGGCGCCGTACACCAGCCACCGCCACACCGGTGTCCGGCGCAGTCGCCACACCGACGGCGCGACCCCGGCCACCACGACGAGTTCGAGGAACACCGCGAGCGCGGGATTGATCCGGGCGAGCTGCGAGCCGAACGCCATGATCGCGACGGCCACCACCGCCGCGGCGAACGCTGCCACGAGAAGTCCGGTGAACCACGGTGTTTCCGTCGGCGGCGGCGGATACGGGGAATGAGGGTCCAGGATTCTCACCGGCCCGTGCGGACGCGCTCGTAGAACGCCATCGCCGCCGCGGTCGCGACATTGAGCGAGTCCGTTCCGGGTGCCATCGGGATGCGGGCACGAATGTCGGTGGCCCGCATGGCGTGTTCGGTGAGGCCGGGGCCTTCCGCGCCCAGCAGCAACGCCACCTTCTCCCCCGTCATCGCCTCGGCCAGCGTCACCGCCTCAGGGTTCGGGGTCAGCGAGATCAGCTGGAACCCCCGCTCCCGCAACGCTTCCAGATCGTGTGGCCACTTCGTCACGTGCGCGAACGGAACCCGGAGGACGTGCCCCATCGACACCCGGACCGCCCGGCGGTACAGCGGGTCGGCACACCCCTTGCCGAAGACCACGGCGTCGACGCCGAGCCCCGCGGCGTTGCGGAACATCGAGCCCAGGTTCTCGTGATCGTTGACACCCTCGAGCACCGCGACCGTCCGGGAGTGCTCGAGCACGTCCGCCAGTTCGAGGGGTGCCGGGCGACGCGCCGCCGCGAGCACACCCCGGTTGAGGTGGAACCCGACGACCTCGGCCATGACGTCCGCCGTCGTCCGGTAGAACGGCACGTCCACGCCGTCGAGGTCGTCGGCCAGTTCCTCCAGTCGCCGATCGACGCCGAGCAGCGCGATCGGGTCGAACCGGGACGCCAGCAGTCGCTGCGCCACCAGCACACCCTCCGCGATCACCAGGCCCTTACCCTCCGGGAGGTCGGGCCGCCGGTCCGAGGAGTTGAGATCGCGGAAGTCGTCCAGCCTGGTGTCGGCCGGATCTGTTATGTCGATGACGTGAACCACCGGTCCATATTGCCGTATGCGCGGCGTCACAGCGTTGACTCCCCTCCGCGGGGCGCGGAAGCTCGGAGGAATGAAGCACCTGCACGGACGCACGGCTCTGGTGACCGGCGCCTCCGGCGGTCTCGGCCGCGTCGTCGCCCGGGCCCTGGCCCGCGAGGGTGTCGCCGTCGCCGTGTCCGGCCGGCGTGAGGACCGACTCGCGGAACTCGTGGCGGAACTGCGTGCGGTCGGGGTGCGCGCCGAGGCCGTGCCCGCAGACCTGAATCGACTGGACCTGCTCGATGCGCTGATCGAGCGCGCCGAGGCGGCGGTCGGCCCCCTCGACGTCCTGGTGAACAACGCCGGAGTGGAGAACGTCTCGGCGTTCACCCGGCTGGGCCCCGCCGAGCTCACTGCCATGGTCGACGTAAACCTCACCGCACCACTGCTTCTCACCCGCCGGGTGCTGCCCGGAATGCTCGGCCGCGGTCGCGGTCACGTGGTGTTCGTGTCATCGCTGGCAGCGAAGATCGGTCCGGCGTACTGCGCGCCGTACGCCGCGACGAAGGCCGGCCTGATCGGTCTCACCCAGTCGCTGCGCGCGGAGTATGCGGGCGCACCGGTCGGCTTCTCCGTCGTGTGCCCCGGATTCATCGCGGGCGACGGCATGTACCAGCGGATGACCGAACGCGGAATCAGGGCAGGCCGGATGGCCGGCGAGACCAGCACCGACAAGGTCGCCGCCACCGTGATCCGGGCGATTCGGCGCGACCTGCCCGAGGTCGTCGAGAGCGGAGCACCGATCCGCCCCCTGCTCGCCCTGGCGCAGATCGCGCCGGGACTCGCCGAGCGGGTGGCCGCGAGGTTCGGCGCCACCGCGATGTTCCGGCGGTTGAGCGAGGACCGCGGCCGAGTGGAGCCGGATGGTTGACGGCGTGCACCCGTCGCCCGAGTCGGGTACCGGGGCGTGGGCACTGATCTAGGCTCGCGGACGTGAGTGATTCCACGCCGACGGTCGGTTCGCCCGGGGAACTGGCGCGGGCGCTGGGCGCCACCGGTTACCTCGCCGACGACGGCGTCGCGATGGCCGCGTTCCTCGCGATACGTATGGGACGGCCCCTGTTCTGCGAGGGCGAACCCGGCACCGGCAAGACGTCGCTCGCGGCCGCGCTGTCGGAGGCGTTCGGCCTGCCGCTGATCCGGCTGCAGTGCCACGAGGGCATCGACGCCGCGCAGGCGCTCTACGACTGGGACTTCCCGCGGCAGCTGCTGCACCTGCGGACGCTGGAGGCGGCGAGCGGCGGATCCCTCGAGGCCGACACCGTCGAACGCTCCCTGTACACCGAGCGGTTCCTGCTGGCGCGCCCCCTGCTGCGGGCCCTCACCGAAGCCCCGTGTGTGTTGCTCGTCGACGAGATCGACCGCGCCGACGACGAGTTCGAGGCGTTCCTGCTGCAGGTCCTCGACGAGAACGCCGTCACCATCCCCGAACTCGGCGAGGTGCGGGCAGCGACACCGCCGCTCGTGGTGCTCACGTCCAACCGCACCCGCGAGGTGCACGACGCCCTCAAACGCCGCTGCCTGTACCACTGGCTCGAACACCCGGATCTGGCGCGGGAGGTCGAGATCCTGCGCCGCCGCATCCCCGGCATCGGGGCCGAACTCGCCGGCCAGGTCGCGCACGCCGTCCACTCCCTGCGCGAGATGGAACTGCTCAAGCCGCCGGGAGTGGCCGAGTCGCTGGACTGGGCGCGCGCACTGCAGGAACTCGATCGGGACGTGCTGGACGCGGAAACCGCAGCCGCGACGCTCGGCGCCGTCCTCAAGTACCGCGAGGACCTCGAACGCGTGGCCCGGGCGGGACTGGACCGGCTCCTGGCAGGGTGAGCACCGTGCCCGCGACCCCGGACGCCGGCGACCCGCTGGTGGGGTTCGCCGGGTTCTCGCACGCCCTCGCGGCGGCGGGACTGCCGGTCGCGTCGGACGCCGTCGCCGCGTTCATTCGGGCCCTCCGCCAGGTGGATGTGAGCGATCCGAGTCAGGTGTACTGGGCGGGGCGCGCGACCCTGTGCCGCGGTCCCGACGACATCCCGCGGTACGACTCGGCGTTCGAAGGCTGGTTCGGCGGTACCGTCCCGTTGCACACGCCGCGGTCCGGGGAGCAGCCCCGCCGGGCCAGGTCCGCCGCCCTGACTTCGACGGACGGCGGCGAACCCGGTGGGGACGCGCCGCGGCTGCGGGTCGCGGCCGACGACGCCGAGGTGTTGCGTCACCGGGACATCGCCGACCTCACCGCGGCCGAGCGCGCGCACCTCGCCGAGTTGATCGCCACCCTGCGCCCGCGGCCCCCGACCCGCCCGGCCATCCGGATGCGTCCCGCCCGCCGGGGCGCCGTCGATCCGCGGCGGACGGTGCGGGGCATGCTCGCGGCGGGCGGCGAAGCGGTGCGGCCGAGCCACCACGGCAAGGCCACCCGGCCGCGCCGGATGGTGCTGCTGATCGACGTGTCCGGATCGATGAGCCCGTACGCCGACGCGCTCCTGCGGTTCGGTCACGTCGTCGCGCGGAGCAATCCGGCGGGCACCGAGGTGTTCTCGCTGGGCACCCGGATGACCCGGCTGTCCCGGGCGCTGCGGGTCCGCGACCCGGAAGTGGCACTGGCCGCCGCGAGCCGGGCCGTGCCCGACTGGGCGGGCGGCACCCGCCTCGGCGAGACGCTGCGCGCATTCCTGGACCGCTGGGGGCGCCGCGGCGTGGCCCGCGGCGCCGTCGTGGTGATCTTCTCCGACGGCTGGGAGCGCGGCGACCCGGCCCTGCTCGCGGAGCAGATGGCTCAGCTGCGCCGGCTCGCCCACGCCGTGCTGTGGGTGAATCCGCACGCCGGCGCGGACGGGTACGAACCGGTGCAGTCCGGGATCGTCGCCGCGCTGCCGTATATCGACCGGCTCCTCGCCGGCCACAGTCTCGCGACGCTGCAGGAACTGCTCGAGATGGCGCGCCGGACGTGACCGATCCGGACACGGTTCCCCGATTCCGCGTGTTGTTCGGGCCCGGTCGGCGCAGAGTAGGACGTATCACCTGAGGCTCTCGGCTTTGGAGGCGCGATGCGCATCACCGTCACCGTCGACGGAACGGCATACACGGACGACGTGGAACCACGATTACTCCTCGTCCATTATCTTCGGGACCGGCTCGGCAAGGTCGGCACCGTCATCGGCTGCGACACCGGGAACTGCGGGGCGTGCACCGTTCACCTGAACGGTCACAGCGTCAAGTCCTGCTCGGTGCTCGCCGTGCAGGCCGACGGCGGCGACATCCTCACCGTCGAGGGCCTGTCCCGCAACGGGAAATTGCACCCCGTGCAGCAGGCCTTCCGCGACAACCACGCCCTGCAGTGCGGCTACTGCACACCCGGCATGATCATGCAGACCCTCGACCTGCTCGCCGAGGAACCCGACCCGGACGAGCGGACGGTGCGGCTGGGGTTGGAAGGCAACCTGTGCCGCTGCACCGGATACCAGAACATCGTCAGCGCGGTCCAGGACGCGGCGCAGCGGTTACGCGGCGGCAGCACCGCCGAGACACCGGCCACGGACGCGAATGCGCCGAAGACCGACACCGCGCAGGGAGGTGTGCGATGACCGCCACCACCGAACCGGAAATCGGCAAGGCCCGCACACGCAAGGAAGACGAACACCTGATCACGGGCCGCACCCGCTGGACCGACAACCTCGTCCTGCCCGGCATGCAGCACCTGGCGATCCTGCGCAGCCCGTTCGCGCACGCCGGCATCACCGGAATCGACACCTCCGCCGCCCGCGACCTGCCCGGGGTCGTCGCCGTCCTCACCGGCGCCGACCTCGCCGACGAACAGGGCAGCCTGCCGTGCGCCTGGCCGATCACCCCGGACATGAAGTCGCCGCCCGCCCCGTCCCTCGCGGTCGACCGGGTGAACTTCGCAGGCGAGGCCGTCGCGGTCGTGGTGGCGCGCAGCGCCTACGAGGCGCACGACGCACTCGAGGCGATCGACGTCGAATACGACGACCTGCCGGTCGTGCTGGACCTCGCGACCGCGGCCACCGACGGCGCCGACCTCGTGCATCCCGATCTCGGGACGAATGTCAGCGCCACCTGGACGTTCGATTCCGCGGAGGCCGGCACCGGCGGCGACGTCGAACAGGCGATCCGCGACGCCGAGGTACTCGTCGAACGCACGTTCCGGCAGCAGCGGCTCATCCCGGCGTTCATGGAACCCCGCTCGGTGGTGGTCGACCCGACCGGCGCCCAGATCACCATGTGGTCGGCCACGCAGATCCCCCACATCCTGCGGCTCATGCTCGCGATGACGCTCGACATCCCGGAGCACAAACTGCGCGTCGTCGCACCGGACGTCGGCGGCGGTTTCGGCGGCAAACTGCAGGTGACGCCCGAGGAAGTCATCGCGCTGCTCGTCGCGCGGCGAGTCGGCAGGCCGGTCAAGTACACCGAGTCCCGCAGCGAATCGATGCTCGCGGCCCATCACGGTCGCGACCAGATCCAGAAGCTGACGCTGGCCGCCCGCCGCGACGGCACCGTCACCGGCATGAAGGTGGAACTGCTTGCCGACATGGGCGCGTACCTGCGGCTGGTGACGTCGGGGGTGCCGATCCTGGGCGCGTTCATGTTCAACGGCATCTACAAGTTCCCGGCGTATCACTTCACGTGCACCAACGTGTTCACGAACAAGGTGCCCACCGACGCGTACCGCGGGGCGGGGCGACCGGAGGCGACGTTCGCGATCGAACGGATGATGGACGAACTCGCGACCGAGTTGTCGCTCGACCCACTGGAGTTGCGGGCGAAGAACTGGATCACCCACGAGGAGTTCCCGTTCGACACCGTCGCGGGCCTCACGTACGACTCCGGCAACTACGAGGCCGCCACTGCGCAGGCACGGGAGTTGTTCGACTACGACGGGCTGCGCCGCGAACAGGCGGAGCGCCGCGAGCGGAAGGACCCGGTGCAACTGGGCATCGGGGTGTCCACGTTCACCGAGATGTGCGGTCTGGCGCCGTCGCGCACGCTCGGCGCGCTGGCCTACGGGGCCGGCGGGTGGGAACACGCGGCGATCCGGATGCTGCCCACCGGCAAGGTCGAGGTGGTCACCGGTTCCTCCGCCCACGGCCAGGGCCACGAGACCGCGTGGAGCCAGGTGGTCGCGGATCAGCTCGGGGTTCCGTTCGAGGACGTCGAGGTGCTGCACGGCGACACCCAGACGTCGCCGCGGGGGATGGACACGTACGGTTCCCGGTCGCTGGCGGTCGGTGCGATCGCGGTGGTGAAAGCCGCCGAGAAGGTGATCGCCAAGGCCAGACCGATCGCGGCGCACCTGATGGAATGCGCCGAGGACGATCTCGAGTTCACCGAGGGCCGGTTCCGGGTGAAGGGCACCGAGAAGGCGGTCGGCATCGCCGACGTCGCGCTCGCGGTGTTCGCCGCGCACGATCTACCCGACGGTGTGGAGCCGAACCTGGACTCCGAGGCGGCGTACGACCCGGAGAACTTCTCGTTCCCGCACGGCACGCACCTGTGCGCGGTGGAGGTCGACACCGAGACCGGGAAGGTCGGCATCCGCTCCTACGTGTGCGTCGACGACATCGGGCACGTGGTCAACCCGCTGATCGTGGAGGGGCAGGTGCACGGCGGGCTCGCGCAGGGCATCGCGCAGGCCCTGTACGAGGAGGCGGTGTACGACGAGTCCGGCACCCTGCTGTCGGGTTCGTTCGCCGAGTACTCGGTTCCGTCGGCAGCGGATCTGCCGTCGTTCACCACGGGCCGCACCGAGACCCCCGCCACCGGTAACCCGCTGGGCGTCAAGGGAGTCGGCGAGGCGGGGACGATCGCGTCCACCCCGGCCGTCGTCAACGCCGCCCTCGACGCGGTCCGGCAGTTCGGGGTGCGTGACATCGAGATGCCGTTGACGCCGATGCGGGTCTGGCGTGCCGTCCACACCGCCCAGGGAGGTGCCCGATGATTCCACCCAGCTTCGATTACGTCGCTCCGACCTCCGTCGACCAGGCGGTGGCCGCGCTCGCCGAGGCCGGCGAGGACGCCAAGATCCTCGCCGGCGGGCAGAGTCTGCTGCCGGTCCTGCGGCTGCGGTTGTCCTCGCCGAGCACCCTCGTCGACCTGGGACGGATCGGCGAGTTGCGCGGCGTGCGCGAGGACGGGGACAGCATCGTGATCGGCGCGATGACCACGTACTACGACGTGATCCGCAACCCGCTCGTCCAGGAGCACGCGCTGCTGCTCGTCGAGGCGAGCCGCACCGTCGCCGATCCGCAGATCCGGCACCGCGGCACGCTGGGCGGCGCTCTCGCGCATGCCGATCCGGCGGGCGACCTGTGCGGACCCGCGCTGGCCCTCGACGCCACCCTCACCGTGGCGGGCACCTCGGGCAGACGAACCATTCCGGTCGCCGATTTCTTCGAGGGTTACTACACCACCACGATGCGACCGGACGAGATCCTCGTGGACGTGCGGATCCCGAAGCACACCGGATGGGAGGCGCGGTACGAGAAGTTCAACACCGTCGCGGAGGCGTGGTCGATCGTGGGGGTGGCCGCGACGATCCAGGTGGACGGCGGCACGATCCGGCAGGCCCGGGTGGCGCTGACGAACATGGGGGCGGTGCCGGTGCGCGCTCGCGGCGTCGAGGACGCGCTCGTCGGCAAGGCCGCGGACCCGGAATCGATCCGGGCGGCGGCCGAGCACGCCGCCGAGGGCACCGACCCCGTCACCGACGTCAACGCCGACGCCGAGTACCGCACGCACCTCGCGCGAGTGCTGACCCGGCGGGCCGTGGCGACGGCGGTCGGCGTCTGACCGGCCCGGTCCGTCAGGACCGCGGGTCGCGGCTCGCCTCCACGGCCTGTTCGGTGGCGTCGCAGACCACGACGGGGCGCGGTTCGAGCACGTTGCGCAGTTCGATCACCGGGAGGTGGCGGCCGGCGTCCGGTCTGCGCACCGTGATCCACACCCGCTGGTGCCGCATCAGGTACAGGGCCGCGCCGATCCCGCTGACCAGGGAGATCGCGCCGCCGATCACGAGCGGCGCGCGGGGGTCGAGGACGTCGGCCAGCCACCCCAGAACGGGACTGCCCAGCGGGGTGCCGCCGAGGAAACAGAGCATGTAGATACCCATCACCCGGCCGCGCATCTCGGACGGCACGGACATCTGCAGGATGTTCATCGCCGCCGTCGTGAACGTCAGGGTGAGCGCACCGGTCGGGACGAGCATGATCGCGACCAGCGCATAGGTGGGCATCACTCCGACCAGGATCTCGAACGCCCCGAACGCGGCCGCTGCCCCGAGGAACGTGCGCAACCGGGGCGGGGTCCGGCGTCTCGCGGCGATCGTGGCGCCGGCCAGCGTGCCCACGGCGAGGGTGGTCGACAGGAGCCCGTAGGCATCCGCGCCGCGATCGAACGTGTTGCGGGCGAGGACGGCGAGACTGATCGGGAAGTTCAGACCGAACGTCGACACCATGAAGACCGCCACCATCAGCACCCGCAGGTCGGTGCGACTCCACACGTAGCGGAAACCCTCCCGGACCTGCCCCTTCCCGCGTTCCGCCTGGGGTGCCGTGAACAGGTCGCGGGCGTTCATCATCAGCAGGGCGATCAGCACACCGGTGAACGTGCCGACGTTGAGCAGGAACACCCAGCCCGTGCCGATGAGGGTGATGAGCACACCGGAGATCGCGGGGCCGATGATCCGGGCCGTGTTGAACGTCATGGAGTTCAGGGCGATCGCATTGGGCAGCGAGTCCTTGCCGACCATCTCGATCGTGAACGACTGCCGCGCCGGCGCGTCGATCGCGGACGCGCAGCCCATCAGGAACGCGATGAGATAGACGTGCCACAGGGCGACCAGTCCGCCGACGTCGAGCAGGCCGAGCACCAGCGCGCACAACGCCATCGACACCTGTGTGGCGATGAGGATGCGCCGCTTGTCGTACCGGTCGGCGAGGACGCCGCCCCACACGGACAGAAACAGGGTCGGGCCGAACTGCAGGGCCATCACGATCCCGACGGCGAGGGCGTTGCCGTTCGACAACGTCAGGACGAGCCAGTCCTGCGCCACCCGTTGCATCCAGGTTCCGACGAGGGAGACGATCTGCCCCGACGCCCACAACCGGTAGTTCCGGGTGCGGAGAGCGACGAACATGCCGGTCTTCGGCTGGTCTGGGGCGGTGGTCTCGGATTCGGGCGGCACCCTTCCATCTTGCTCCCGGCACCGGAACGTCCTCGACCTGCCCCTGCGCGCGCCTCGGTGGCCGGACCGCTGGGGATTCCGATTGCGTTCTCCGGCAGATGATTTGCACCGCGATATCGCGGGAACGGAAACCCGACCCGGGCCGGGTGGAGCCGAATGCCGTTGTACTACTGCGCAGCTGCCGATCAGCCGCGGCGGCTCATTCCGACTCGGCGACGATGGACGTGATGATGCCGACCGCGTCGCGGAGGGTCTTCAGCTGAGACTCGTCGAGCCCGGACAGCCGCTCGTTCATCCACGCCTCGCGGGCGTGGGTCTCGTCGGCGATCAGCGCGTGCCCGGCGTCCGACAGCGTGACGATGATCTGGCGTCCGTCGGTGGGATGCGGCGCCCGCTCGACCAGTCCCAGTTCGACCAGCGACGCGATGACCCTGGTCATCGACGGCGGCTGCACCTTCTCGCGGGCCGCCAGATTGCCCGGCGTCATGGCGCCGTCGCGGGCGAGGGTGGCCAGAGCCGACAGCTGGGTCAGCGATACCTGGGCGTCGACGCGGCGCCCACGCAGGTGACGCGTGAGGCGCACGACAGCCAGGGAGAGGTCGCTGGCGAGTGCTCGCGTATCCGTGGTCACGGGAATGACAATACGGGACCGATCGGCCGCCGTTTACGTTACTGCGTCGGTGATCGGACCGACCGCGAAGTAGGCCACGAACAGGAGCGCCACCACCCACATCAACGGGTGAATCTTCTTGATACCACCGCTCGCAGCATTGAGGACGACCCACGAGACGAATCCGACGCCGATGCCGTTGGCGATCGAGTACGTGAACGGCATGACGGCGATGGTGAGGAACGCGGGCAACGCGATCGAGAACTTCGTGAAGTCGATGTCCCGGACCTGGCCGATCATCATCGCGCCGACCACGACCAGCGCGGGCGCGGCCGCCTCGATCGGCACCACCGAATACAGCGGGGTCAGGAACATCGCGGCCAGGAACAGCAGTCCCGTCACCACATTCGCGAGTCCGGTGCGGGCGCCCTCGGCGATACCGGACGCGGATTCCACGAAGACCGTGTTGGACGACGCGGAGGCCCCGCCGCCGACGATCGCGCCGGTGCCCTCGACGACCAGGGCCCGTCCGATGTTGGGCAGGTTGCCGTCCTCGTCGGTGAGGCCTGCCTCCTTGCCGAGCCCGGTCATCGTGCCCATGGCGTCGAAGAAGTTGGCGAGCACGAGCGTGAACACCAGCAGGCTGGCCGCGAGCACGCCGATGCGGGTGAACGCCCCGAAGATGCTGACGTCGCCGACGAGGCTGAGATCCGGAAGTTCCGCCAGCACATCGGGAGCGGCCGGAACGCTGAGGTTCCACCCGTGGGGGTTCACGCCCAGGGACGGTCCGACACCGGCGACGGCCTCGATGATCGCGGCGAGAACGGTGGTGACGACGATGCCGATCAGCAGACCGCCGCGCACCTTGCGCACCACCAGGACACCCATCAGCAGCACGCCGAACACGAACGTGACGGTCGGCCAGGACGAAATCGATCCGTTGATGCCCAGGCCGACCGGAACGGTGGTGCCCGCGACGTCGGGGATGCGCCGCACGAACCCGGCGTCGACGAGACCGATGAACGCGATGAACATGCCGATACCGGCGGCGATGGCGGATTTCAGCTCGGCGGGAATGGCATTGAAGACAGCCGTCCGGAAACCGGTGAGCGCCAACACGACGATGATGACACCGTCGATCACGACGAGACCCATCGCCTCGGGCCAGGTGACCTGCGGCGCGATGGTGACGGCGAGGAGACTGTTGATGCCGAGGCCCGCCGCGATCGCGAAGGGGTAGTTGGCGACGACACCGAACACGATGCTCATCAGTCCCGCCACCAGGGCTGTGACCGCGGCCACCTGGTTCACGGGGAGGATGTTGCCGAGGACGTCCGTCTTGGCGACGGCGTCGTCCGGGGAGAAGCTGCCGAGGATGAGCGGGTTCAGCACCACGATGTACGCCATCGCGACGAACGTCACCACACCGCCGCGAATCTCCGCGCCTACCGTCGAACCACGCTCGGTGATCTTGAAGTAGTTGTCGAGCAGTTTCGGAGCAGCACCCATTGTTCAGTCCCCATCGCCAGAAGTCGCGCGTCGCCCTTGGAGATTAGGGCACCACGGCGAGGGTAGCGTTCATTCGGTGAACGAAACCGCAGATCGCCGACCCCTCACTCAGCGCCTCGCCGACCCGCGACCTGCGCTGATACTGGGAACCACTCTGTGGGCGGTCGCGATGGTCGTGGTGATCGTCACGGGCGACCGGTGGTCGGATGCGCTTCCGACGTGTATAGCCGGTGTCGTCGTCGGATTCCTCGGGTACGGATTGTTCGCGTTGCAGCGGCGGGCGGCGCGGCGCGGCAGCCGCGGGGCACAGCAGGGACTGCTCGAGTGACACAGCAGGGACTGCTCGAGTGACACAGCAGGGACTGCTCTAGGTCCGGGCGCGGCGGGGCCGGGTGCGGGTCAGCAGGATCCAGAACGCCGCCCACAGCGCGCCGAAGGCCCACCCGGCGAGGACGTCGGTCATCCAGTGCGCGCCGAGGTATACGCGCGACAGCCCCACCGCCAGCGGGTACAGCACCAGCAGGAAGACGAGCGTGATCCGGACGCGGCGCACCAGCACGTCCCGGAGCACGACGGCGACGAGCACGCTCGCGAGGATCGCGGTCATCATCGCGTGACCGGACGGGAACGAGAACGACGAGATCTCCACCAGCCGATCCGGCAGTGGCGGGCGCTGCCGCTCGAACAGATTCTTGAGCGCGGTCATCACGGCCAGACCGGACAGCATCGCGCCGGCGACGAGGACGGCTTCCCGACGACGGTCCTGCAGCAGGAGGGCCACTGTCAGGACGGTGGACACGATCCACGCGGCGACCGTTCCGCCGCTGTGCGTGATGACGGTGACGACGTCGACAAGCCAGGGTGTGCGCTCCTCGACCGCGCTGTCGAGGATGCTCTGGTCAAACGACACCGGCGGCGCCCCACGTGCCCTCGGCCCACGACTCGGAACAATGGGTGGTGCCCTGCTCGTCCACCCACCACGGAACCGCGATCTCGGTGTCGACGGCACCCGTGAGCTTCACCGTGAGCCGGGGATGGACGACGACGGGCCCGCGCGGCAGGTCGCGGCCGAGTGCGGCGAAGGCGAGGACCGCGGCGGGTTCGCGATCCCACGTGGATTCCCGTCCGGAGCCGGTGACGGTGCCGCGGATCGCCGTCGAGGCGAGCGGGACGTCCAGCAGATCGGCGAGGGACTCGGCGGTCTCCAGGCTCCCGACCACCAGTCGCTCGCGCGGCACCGCGGCGGCCAGCCACGGTTCGTCCAGCACCAGCGCGTCGGCGGGGTCGATCAGGGCGCCCGTCAGGCCGCGCACGTGTTCGGGCAGGTGAAGGTCCTCGAGGTCGAGGAGGTGCGCGGCCGCGGCCGACGCGAGCAGGCTGTGGGCCCGCGCGATCACCGCCGGGGTCGGTTCGCGATCCGGGTCGGCCAGCCGGTCCAGGAGTAGCTGCGCGAGTTCCGGAGAGTCGACCGTCGCGGGGGCCAGTGCGGCAGCGAACACGGCGGATTCCGGGTGCTCGACGGGGTCGAGCAGTCCGGCGAACGTCTCGTCGGCGGGGTCGCGGAGCAGACCGAGCACCTGGCCGTCCCACTCGGCGTTGTGACGCAGCCACCAGGCCGTGTACCCGGCGCGGTCGGCGAGCAGCGGACGCGTCGCCGGGTCCCGGGCGAGCATCGTCAGCGCCTGCGGCCAGCGGTCCTCGTCCACCAGAGCCAGGTCGCGCACCGCCCCCATCACGTCGGGGTCGTCGTCGAGCGTGTCCCACCAGCGGTCCTCGTCGTCGAGGTCGTGGTCGGGGCCGGTGGGGAGTTCGGCGCGCAGCACGGTGAAGCCCCAGCCGACGCCCACGGCGCGGAGAGCGTCCTCCCCCACCCGTTCCGCGAACGCGGAGTCCACGCACGCGAACGGCGAGTCGTCCACCAGGACCTCGGCGAGTGGTGCACCGGGCAACAGCAATTCGTCCGCACCGCGCAACTCCCCGTCCACGTCCGGCAGGGGCAGCAGGCCGAGCCACGACGGCAGGACGCCCGGGTCGACGCGGCCTGCGAGCGCGAGCACCGCGACCGACAGTTCCTCGGCAGCCGCCGCGTCGTCGGGATCGAGGTCCTCGATCTCGGCGCGCAACGCCGGATCCGAGAGCAGGTCGACGGCGGTGGCCGTCTTCGCGCCGAGTCTCGACAGCAGCGGGTGCGCGGCGGCGGGGTGGACGAGCCTCGTCCAGTCGACACCCAGCACTCCGTCGATGTCGTGACCCAGCAACACCGTTCGCGGGCCGGTCACCGTGCGGCCGTCGGACAGCGGAACCGGGATCGACGCCAGTTCCTCCGCCGCGAGGGCGTCGACGGCCAGCGGTTCGAGCGCCGCGTACAGGCGCTGCCACCAGGACGGTGCCCGTTCGACGCCGCTGAGCAGTTCGGTGAGGCGGGCCAGGCCGAGGCGGTGGGCGTCGACGGCGGCGAGCGCGGGCGCCCAGCGGGGGCCGGACAGATCCGGGACGACCAGCCCGTCGACGATCTCGGCGAGCAGTTCCGCGAGTTCCTCGGTCAGCCCGGGGACCACCGACGCCCGGCCCGGGGCCTTGTCCTTGCCGTCGACGGTCGGCAGCCAGGGGTGCTCGCGGAGTTCGGCGACGAGATGGTCGCGCAACGCCGAGTCCACCTCGCTGCGGGCGAACGCGGGGACGGGGACCAGCGACAGTCGCTGGTCGGGCGGCACCGCGGCCACGAACTCGGCGTATCCGGTGGCCAACTCGGCGATCGCGGCGCCGGGCAGGATGCGCCTGCGGTCGGGTTGCATGGCGATGTCCGCGACGAGGATCGCCGGTACCGACAGTTCCTCGTCCGACCGGGTGGGGGCGCGCAGCACGTCCTCGGTGACGGGTGCGACGGCACCGTCTCGGACCGGGACGAGCCAGCGGGCCCGCCCGGACTCGTACTGCCACCAGCGGTCGTCGCCGATCGCGACCTCGGTCAACCCGGAATCGAGTGGTCGTTCGCGTCGGCGGAACTGCTTGTCGCCCACGGTGATCGAGACGAGCGCCGGGAGTTCGAGCAGAAGGTCGGGGGCTTCGCGGGCCATGTAGGCGAGCAGCGACTCGGCGTCCACGTCCTCGCGCAGCGTGAGCACGACTTCCGACTCCGCACCGGCGGCCGGGCGGTTCCCGGTGGGCCACGCCAGCCGGAGGGCAGGCACACCCGCGCCGGGGTCGGCGCCGTCGAGGTCCCGCAGTTCCGCCCTGGTGCGGTCCGCGGAGAACAGCACCGAACCGGACGTCGACCGCAGTTCGACCTCGTCGCTCACCGACAGCACCGCCGTGAAGCCGACGCCGTAACGACCGACGGTGGCCCCCGATTTGTTCGACGCCCGCAGCGCGACCAGCGCCTGCACTCCCGGCTCGTCCAGCGGTGTGCCCGTGTTGGACACGCTGAGGACCCGTCCGTCGAGGTGCACGGACAGCTCTCCGGGCACTTCGGCGCGGGCCGCGGCGTCGGCCGCGTTCTGCGCCAGCTCGGTGAGGAGCCGGTCGCGGTAGCCGGCGCGGGCCAGATCGGATTCGGCCGCGGCGTCCTCCCGCAGGCGGGTGGGCGACGTGCGCCACGCGAGGAGCGTCGAATCCCTCAGGGCGGCGGTGCCGAAAGGATCGGCTAGCTGGTCGATGCGGATTCCTCGGCCTCGGCGACCTCGGCGGCAGCCCCCGTCCCGGTGTCGGCCCCCGTCTCGGTTGCGGCACCCGTCTCGGTTGCGGCACCCGTCTCGGTTGCGGACCGCTCGACGACCTCGACGGCGCCGTCGTCGTACGCGTCGTACTGCGGCGAACCGGCGCCCGTGGGCAGCAGGGTGTCGGAGTGGGCGCCGCACCCGTACGTCACGTCGACGACGTGCCCGTCGGCGGCCATCTCGTTGCCGCACACGCCGAACTCCCGGTGCAGGGACCCGGCGAGCGGGAGGTAGAAACCGCACAGCCCGCACGTCGACGGCGCAGCCTTGGCCATCTCGGAATCGGGGCCGTAGTCGCCGTCGTGCCAGCGCTGGGCGGCGTCGAGGCGACCCTCGAGGCTCATCACCTGCTTGCGGCCCAGGCCCAGTTCGCGGGCGGCGTCGTCGATCTCGGGGTCACCCGTCGCGACATAGCCGGGCACGAGGCGGGGGTCACCGGCCGGCGGTGCCAGCAGATCGCCCGCGGACAGGTCTCCGGGGCGAATCCGCTGGTCCCACGGAATCCATTCGGGTGCGACCAGCGCATCGGGTCCGGGGAGGAGGGCGAGTTCGCTGACGGTGGCACGGTCCGACTCGGGATCGGCGGCCACCACCACCGCCCACTGCCAGCCCCGGTAGCCCGGAAGGTCCGCAACGAAACGGTGAGTCGCGGCGCACTCGTCCTCGGACGTGACGCCCAGATAGTCGCCGACTCCCCCTTCCTGCAGTTCGACCACTGCGGTCCGGGCGAGCTCGACGGCGTCGGTCAGTACGGGACGCGCCACTGCGCGCTCGTCGGAAGAAGCAACACTCACACCACCAGTTTGCCGCACCACCGCAAGTGCGTGCCCACCTGGGCTGTCATGCTGGTCCGATGACCGGCCGGAGGCACCTCGTCCCAGCCCTGCTCGCGGTGGCGTGGATGGTCACCGCATGCTCCCCGCAGAGTCCGGCCGCGTCGGGCGCGCCCGGCGCGAACCTTCGCGCGGAGATCGTCCGCACCGCCGACCACAACCCGAATGCGTTCACCCAGGGACTCGAGATCGACGGCACCGAACTGCTCGAGGGCACCGGCCGCCCCGGCGAATCCTGGGTGCAGGCCACCGACCTCGACAGCGGCACCGTCCGGGTGCGCGCCGAACTGCCGTCTCCCCTGTTCGGCGAGGGCATCACGGTGAGCGGTGACACGATCTGGCAGCTGACGTGGCGCGACGGGGTCGCCGTCGTCCGGGATCGCGCGACGCTCGTCGAACAGCGGCGGGTCCCGTTCGACGGCGAGGGGTGGGGCATCTGCGCAATGCCCGGCGCGCTGGTCACGAGCGACGGCTCCCCCACCCTCACGTTCCGCGACCCGATCACGTTCGAGCCCCGGCGCACCGTGCAGGCGGTGCAGGACGGAAACCCCGTCTCCCGGCTCAACGAACTCGAATGCGCCGACGACGGCTCGATCTATGCGAACGTCTGGACCACCGACACCCTCGTCCGCATCGATCCGTCGGACGGACGGGTCACCGCGGAGGTCGACGCCTCCGCCGTCCGCGACGCGCTTCCGCCCGGCCCGCGGGACGTCGACGTCCTCAACGGCATCGCCCAAATCCCGGGAACGGACCGGTTCCTCGTCACCGGAAAGTACTGGCCGGCCATGTTCGAGGTGCGGTTCGTTCCCTGACAGGCCGATCTGACCAGCATTGGCCGGGGTTGCTGTGGTCGCATGTCTCCCGACTAGGACAGAATTAGGGAGTGACCGGACCGCGCGAACCCTACGAGCCTGACGGCGGTCGGGCTCCTGACGAGAATCCCGGGCCCCCCGTTCATCCCGGCTACGACAAATACCCGCCCGCGGCGCGCCCCGGAGGCCGGCGCACGCCGCTGCCGCCCCTGCATCCGGTCGGCGGCGGGCAGCGTCCCCGGTCCGACGAGGAGCGGGCGGACGCCCCCAAGGCGCCGCCGATGCCGCGCAAGCTCACCGTCACCCGGGTGGCCGCGATGCGCAGCCGGGAACTCACCAACAAGGGCATCGCGACCTTCCACCGTGCCGCCAAGGCGGACGGTGCGGACAAGTCGGGTCTCACCGCGCTCACCTACGCGGTGATGGCCAACAACGCGACCGACGCGGCCATCGCCGTCGCACTGGCGAACACGCTGTTCTTCTCGGCCGCGACGGGCGAGGACAAGACGAAGGTCGCGCTGTACCTGCTGATCACGATCGCCCCGTTCGCCGTCATCGCTCCCCTGATCGGTCCGATGCTCGACCGACTCCAGCACGGCCGCCGCGTCGCACTGGCCACGTCGTTCGGACTGCGGACGATGCTGGCGATCGTTCTCGTCTTCAACTTCGACAGCTGGGTGCTGTATCCGGCGGCGCTCGGAATGATGGTGCTCAGCAAGTCGTTCTCGGTGCTCAAGAGTGCGGTCACCCCACGTGTGCTGCCACCGGAGATCGACCTCGTGCGCGTCAACTCCCGGCTCACCGTGTTCGGGCTCCTCGGCGGAACCATCGGCGCGGGCGCCCTCGCGGGTGGTCTCGCCATGGCCACCGGTTCCGTCGGCGCGCTGTGGCTGGCGGCCGTCATCACCGCCCTCGGCGCATACCTCTCCATGCGGATCCCGTCGTGGGTCGAGGTCACCGAAGGCGAGGTCCCCGCCACCCTCACCTACCACGGCGACGAGCACCCGACCGAGGTGATCGGACGCACCCGCGTGCTGCAGCCCGAGGCGCCGGCCACCGCGAAGACCGGCAAACGCAGGCAACCGCTGGGCCGCGCGGTCATCACAGGGTTGTGGGGCAACAGCACCATCCGCGTGCTCACCGGGTTCCTCACCCTGTACATCGCGTTCGTCGCGAAGTCGAAGACCGACCACGAGCCGCTGGTCCAGGCCGCCATGCTCGGGCTGGTCGGCGCGGCCGCCGGTATCGGCAACTTCGCGGGCAACGCCGCGGGCGCCCGGATCAAGCTGGGCCGCCCCGCCCTCATCGTGCTGCGCTGCACGGGCGCCGTGTGGATCATCGCCGTCCTCGCGGCGATCACCGACAATCTCCTCACCGCCGCCCTCGCCACACTCGTCGCCTCGGCGGCCAGCGCCCTGGCCAAGGTGTCGTTGGACGCGTCACTGCAGCACGACCTGCCCGAGGAGTCGATCGCGTCCGGTTTCGGGCGTTCGGAGACCGTTCTACAGCTGAGCTGGGTCGTGGGCGGCGCGCTCGGAGTCCTGCTGCCCACCGAATACTGGATCGGGTTCTCGGTGGTCTCCGCCGTCATGACCGTCGGGCTCGTCCAGACCGTCCTCACGTACCGCGGCAGCACCCTCCTGCCGGGACTCGGAGGAAAACGCCCCGACCTGGCCGAACAAGAAGTGACCACCGAGCACCACTCGACCCACCGGGCCGACCGATCGACGGGAAATGTGAAGTAAGTGAGAATGCAGGCGCGAACCAAGAAGATCCTGACACTGATTGCAGTGGGCCTGATAGTGGTCCTGGTGGCCTTCGTCGGAGTCGTCTACACACTGGTCCGCAACTCCTCGCCCCGCTTGCCCGAGATCACGGCCTTCGCGCACGACCGCGCCGAGCAGGTCGCCCCGCTCGGCTACTGCAACCTGTACCTCGAGGACTGCGAGACCGGCGACATCGCCGAACTCGACGTACCCCCCGGCTCGTCGCTGCAGCTGTCGTTGCCGCCGGAGATCGTCGACGCACCGTGGCGCATGCTCATCGTGTACCAGGATTCTTCGGGCCAGCTCCTCGTCCAGGAACAGGCGCACCGCGCCGGTGAGACCCGCGCCGTGACCGTGCCCTCCTCGGAAGACCTGCAACTGGCCGGCGTCGAGATCCAGTTGCCGTCCGCCGTCGTCGACGAGCAGGGGCTCACGCAGGCCCGGGCGGCCTGGTCGATCAAGACCGCCTAGAACGACACTCTCACGAAGAAGGGCCCCGCGCTGTCACAGCGCGGGGCCCTTCTCGTCGGACGAATCAGCTGTCGAGTTCGCGTGCGACGGCGCGGACCACCTCGGAGATGCGCTGCGCGGTCTTGCGGTCGGGGTACTTGCCCTTGCGCAGGTCCGGCTGGACCTTCGCCTCGAGCAGCGTGATCATGTCCTCGACCATGCCGTGCAGTTCGTCCGGCGTGTGCTTCTTGGCGGACGGCTCCTTGCGCGCGGCGCTCTGACGCAGCGACGGTGCCGGGTCGAGCACCTTCAGGCTCAGCGCCTGGGGTCCGCGCCGACCGGCGGCCATGCCGAACTCCACACGCTGACCGGCCTTGAGGCCCTCGACGCCCTCGGGAAGAGCGGACGAACGCACATAGACGTCCTCCCCCTCCTCCTGCGACAGAAAGCCGAAGCCCTTTTCGACGTCGTACCACTTCACCTTGCCGGTCGGCACCGCGTTCACCCGCTCATCACTTGGAGTGCAGTTGGTTGCACTTGGTATTGGTTGCACTTGGTATGCAAAACAGCGCGCCCCACCTCTGGTGCGGGACGCGCAGTGCCCACAGTCTACCTTGGACACACCCCCTCCGGCATTCGGGTTTCCAGGCACTATCGTTGCTGGTGTGGCCCACGAATCGACTCCTTCGAGCACTCCTCACACACCCCGGAGGGGCGACGGACTCCTGCGGGTCGCGCTCGCCCTCTTCGCGATCGGCTTCGTCGCGATCGTGGCGATCTTCCTGACCCCGGTGCTCTCCGATTCCGAACCGGGTCTCGTTCTCTACCTCATCGCCCTCGCCTGCCCGATCGGATTCCTGCTCGGAATCGTCGCGGCACTGAGGCAGGGCAGACGCTCGCGCTGACACCCGACCACCGAGGCATTCCCAACCACCGAGGGGACGATCATGAGAATTCTGCTCAACATCATCTGGCTGGTCTTCGGCGGTCTGTGGCTGGCGCTGGGGTACTTCGTCGCCGGAATCCTGTGCTTCATCCTGATCATCACGATTCCGTTCGGCATCGCGTCGTTCCGCGTCGGCGTCTACGCGCTGTGGCCGTTCGGGAAGACCGTGATCGACAAGCCGACGGCCGGTGTGGCCTCGCTGATCGGCAACGTCATCTGGTTCATCATCGCAGGTCTCTGGCTCGCGATCGGGCACGTCGTGACGGCCATCGCCATGGCGATCACGATCATCGGGATCCCCCTCGCCGTCGCGAACATCAAGATGATTCCCATCTCGCTGATGCCCCTCGGCAAGGACATCGTCGACGCACCGCGGTGATGTGAGCTTCCTCACATAACGGCCCGGTAACGGAAGGGCAACGGGACGGGGATACGCGCGTCTCGTCGCCACTAGCTGGGAAGAGTCCCGGCGCGCCCAATGAGGCCCCGCAACAGGCGAAGACACTCCGCGTTATCAAATGGTGACACTGCGGCCTCGGCCCGTTACCGTCGTCTCCGGTCGATGAAACATCGGCCACGTCCGGCCCGCCGCGCCAAACCTCGTCCCGCGGGTACCGGAGTCCCGACGAAGCAT
>NZ_JARJBD010000122.1:0-24808 GCF_029269925.1 Rhodococcus sp. T2V | reverse complement strand
TCGGACCTGCCCGTGGCTCACCGTCGTCCCGGTCATCGAAAACAGCGACAACCCGTGGTGGGTCTCGGGACACACCCAGAATCCGGCCGGGATGCACGATCTGCTCACCGGCCAGCTCGGACGCGTCGTCGCCACGTACGGGGACTGGACCGATCATGACATCCAGGTCGTCGGCTCACCGTCCATGGTTCGCGCCACGAAGTACCAGCTGGTGGCCGCGGGCGTCGATTCCGACGCCATCTGCCACGATCCCTTGTACTGAGAGGTGGATCGGGCACTGCGGAAGTTACTGAACAGTCACGTAGGGTGAGCGCCGACCGAGTTGCCCTCGATTCCCGTCAGGAGTGTCATGAGTGCCCGCCCCCCCGATCGGCAGTGTCGGCGAACGAATTCTCCAATGGAAGTTCGGAACACAGGAGCGCGCCACCCGGTTCTACTCCGACCAGATGCTCGATCACCTCAATCCGGCGATGATCGAGTTCGTGGGCCGTCAGGAGATCGCGTTCGTGGCGACCGCCGACGCCGACGGCGAGTGCGACAACAGCCTGCGCACCGGCGAACAGGGATTCATGCACGTCATCGACCCGCGAACGCTGGCGTATCCGGAGTACCGCGGAAACGGGGTGATGGCGAGCCTCGGCAACATCGCCGAAAACCCGCACGTCGGGATCCTCCTCGTGGACTTCGTTCGTGACCTCGTCGGCCTGCACATCAACGGCTGCGCTCGGATCGTGGAGGACGAGGACCTGCGGACCGCGGTGCCCGACCTGCCCACCGATCACGGCGGTGGCCGTCTGTCCGAACGGTGGGTGGTGATCACGGTGCAGGAGGCGTACATCCACTGCCGCAAGCACATTCCCCGCATGGTTCCGGCGCCCCGGCACCGCTGCCGGGGAACCGACAATGCCACACGCAAGGGCGGTGACTACTTCGACGCGAAATCGACTCCACGCCAGGACGAGTCGGCGAGCACCACGGTCGGCGTGCAGCGGTCGGCCACCCCTGCGGAGTCGACGATCCCTGACGCGACAGCCGACGCCGGCGACCACTGACAACGGATCTTTCACCTCGTCCTCGAGAACTGAGCGATAGCCCCGTGCAGCGCCCAGGCTGTGCGCGGGCACAGGCAGTTCCGCACCCCGTCGATCAGGTCACCCGGTACCCGCTCGACGCCCCGGTTCCGATCCCCGCAACTACGCCCGTTACACCCCGCTGACCACCGGTTTAGCGGCCGCTCGGTCATTGTTGCGGAGGCGGTGCGCGCGTAGCATCGACGGTGCGGATCGAGAGAGTAATCGGATTGCGGTGAAGAGCTCGAGAAGCAGAGATCCGGCCGAGAATGCGGAAGCATTCCCGGCCGAACCCCTGTCCGGGGCACTCCCGGAACCCGTACGTTCGGACCCCGACATCGGAGACGTACCCGCGACCCCTCGATCTGCGGGCACTTCCGTGGGGTACTCACGTCCTACGGTGCAGGCCGTCTCCTGATCTTCGGCACTGCAGCCAGCCCCCTCATACCGACCGCACCTACTCGGTCACCGGAGGGCCGCCCGCGCCGCGCGCGGGTGAGACCTCATCGCACCTCGGCCGCGCGTGGCCAGGGACACCGCGCCGCCCGGCGGACGCAGTGCAATCCCGTACACATTTTTCAGCAGCCACCCTGCACGTTCTACGTCAGATCCTCGGCGGGCACGGTGGCGGCACCGTCCTGGCCACCCTGAACCTTGCGCAGCACCCCGACCGGAGCGCGGACACGCTGGGGGGTGGTCGCCCCGCCCCCACACACTGCCGCAGCACCGCCGGGCGGCTGTTGGGCGGCTCAGGCCGCCACATCCGGCGGATCGGGAGTGTCGACATCGAGGAGGAAGTCGAGCCAGAGCAGAGCGTCGGCGAGCAGGGCGGCCCGCCGCAACGGATCTGGTTGCCGGCCCGGCCACCGCGAGCCGCTGACGGGGCGGGGTGGTGTCGGTCGACCTGGAGATGCTCAGTACCGAACTGGACGGGGATCCGGGCATGTCGGCCGGGTGGCTACCTCGACCTGCGCACCGGGGAGGTGTTCGACGAGGGCATCACCGATCCGGCGATGGTCGGACAGGACGCCGCCGTCCACGTGGGGCAGCAGCCCGACCGGTGGCTCCGGTTCGCCCGCACCGGCTCGCGGGACGGCTGGCGGGACATGGCGGCCTTCGCGCAGCGGCAGCACGATGCGGCGCTGCGGGAGCGGGCGATCGACCGCACGGGTGCGTTCGGCCGGTTCCGGGACCTCGTCCACCAGGAGAGCCTCGCCGAACAGTGGTACGACTTCTCCGCCGACCGCCAGCTGGGTCGTGCCCGCGAGTTCCTCGCCGGCGGTCCGGTCCGGGGTGCGCACTGCGCAGCGTCGTCTCCTTCCGCCTCTACACCCGCACCGACGTCGTCGGCGCCCTGAACGTGCTTGCGACGACCGCCCACGCGTTCGACGACGAATCCGTCGCCATCGGGGAGGTGCTGGCCGCGCACGCGGCCATCGCGATCATCGCCGACCGCCACGAAACGCAATTGCGGTCCGCCCTGGTCCGCCGGGACCTGATCGGCCAAGCCAAGGGCATGCTGATGGAACGTTTCGGCGTCGGCGCGGACCAGGCGTTCACCATGCTCGTCACACTGTCCCAGCAATTCAACACCCCGCTGGCCCAAGTCGCGGAAAGAGTCGTCGACCTCGGCCCCGACCGGCACTGACCGCCGTGGTCAGGACGCACCGCCGTGGTCAGGACGCGGGCTCAGGGCGCGTCGGGGCGCTGCGTCTCGGCCATCAGCAGTTCGGTCGGACGGACCGACCCGCCGGTGATCGACCGGGCCAGCACCCGCAACGCGACACCCAGGCGGCGGGCATGATCGTCGATCAACGCCCGCGCCCGCGCCGGGGAGATGTCCAGAGTGCCGGCGACGATCCCGGTAGCCTGCCCTATGTGCACGCGGTCGTGGAGCAGTGTCAGTGTCCGCTCCGACAACCGGCCGACGCGGTGCTCGCCGCGTTCGTGGGTCAACTCCAGTAGCGCCAAATCCGCGAGAACGGAAGCCCGACGGTGCCGCTCATGATCGAACGCGGTGGGTTCGGTGAACAAGATGTTGAGCCCACCGACCGTGCGCCCATCGAGGACCATCGGCACCGCAAGGATGGCCCGGAACCCGATCTCCGATGCCACCGTCCAGAATTCGGGCCACCGATAGGCGTCGGCCTCCAGATCCTCGACGGCGATGACCGACGAGGTGCGGATACACTCCGCGCACGGTCCACTCTCGCTCTGCGACTGCAACAGCTCCACCAGACGGGCCCGCTCATCCGAGGCCGCCACCACCGCGAGCCCCCCGCGCGGGTCGATGATCATGATTCCCGACGCGGCCGCCGCCAGCAGATCGGCGCAGATCTCGGTGATGCGGTAGAGCACCGCACCCGTATCAGCATGCCCGTCCACGAGCGCACCGGTGACCTCCGAGATCGCGTCGATCAATGATGACGACATTGACGACTTGTTCTCGGGCATGCGATCACCTCCTTCGTACCCATGATCCCACTCACTCCACTCGATCTCACTCACCCAATTCGTCGAAGTCGATGCGGCGGGCAATCACGTCCCGTGCAGTGTCGAGGACCGACCCTCCGCGCCCGAACGCATGCGCCCGCAGGCGGGTAAAGGCTTCGGCCAGGCTGATCCCGTGGCGGGCGGACAGCATCCCGGTGGCGATGTGCACGTCATGGTAGGAGCCGATCTGGCGGAGCCACACCTGATCGGTGGCCTCCGCCCGATCCGCCTTCGCCAACAGGACCAGGGCGATCAGGTCGGCCAACGCGGCGGCCTCGGCGGCCGCGCCCGGCGGCAGCACCCCCGGGGTGCGCCGATACAGATCCAGGGTCCCCAGCGCGATGGCGCCCAGTTGCAGCGGAAACGCGAACACCGCCGCCACCCCCACCGACTGCGCCGCCTCGGTAAAGACCGGCCACTGATCGCCCACCACGGAGAGGTCGTCGACCAACACCGGGCTGCCCTGGGTGAACGCCTGCACGCCGGGTCCTTCGCCGAGGGTGTACTGCTGGTCCTCAAGCAGACCCGCCCACGGGGCGCTGGCACCGAGCATGTCCTGCGCGGACGCGGTCGCCCGCAACGTCACCGCCGCCGCATCGATCCCGATCAGTGTCGCCACACAGTTGCGGCACACCGACCGCCCCCACGTCCCCTGCCCGGGGCTGCCCGCGGCGCCGGAAACCGCCCGCCACAGCACATGCCGCCGGTCGTCCTCCACCTCGTCCTCTTTCCTCTCTGCCGCTCACCCTACGGCCGGGCCGGCCGACCCGTTGCCACACCCGACATACCCGGTGTCTCAGCAGTGTTCCCGGGACGGGCCACACCTACGCCGGGCATCCACCCCTGCCGGTGCCCACCGAGCCCCGCCGGGGTCTGCGTGTGCCCGCGCCACACAGAGCACGCATGAAGACCAACAATCCTGTCGGCGATCCGGCACCACCGAACCAACACCCTCCCGCGCCGCATCGACATCGAGGAAGGAGTCCAACCCACATCCCGAAACGTCACACCTGCGTTGGTACTGCGACTCCTCCCGCTCGGGCGACGTCATACCGAACACCCGACGGCGACGTTGGTTGATCTGCGCCACCACGGTGGCCGACCGTGCCCTGGCATCGGAGAAGCAGGTAACACCTCGAGCTGAACCAGCCTGCGCATCAACGGACATCCGCCTGACGCTGTCGACCGGCGATCGTCGACGGTCCACCCGGATACCATCCCCACATGCTTACCGCTGTGTTGTACGGAGTGGGAACTGCCTTGCCCCTGCTGATCGGGGCCGGCGTCGGCCTGCGGTACAACCTGCCCAAACCTCTACACGCCGCCCTGATGGCGTTCGGTGCCGGCACCATGGTCGCCGCCGTGTCCACCGAACTGTTCCAGCCTGCATTCGAAGTCGAAGGCATCTGGGGAGCCGGTGCGGCCCTGTTCGCGGGCGCACTGGTCTACGTGGTCGCCGACCGCCTGATCGAGAACAAACTCGGCGCCGGGGCGCTCGGGTGGGCTCTGATGCTCGGTGCGCTGCTCGACGGCATACCGGAAAAACACGGCACTGGGGGTCACCCTCAGTAGCACCGGCGGAATCGTGCTGCTCGTCGCGATCGCCGTCGGCAACGTCCCCGAAGCCGTCGCCGGGGCCGCATCGATGCGCACCCAGCCCGGTTTCGACCGCCGCCGCGCCTTCGCAGTGTGGACAGCGACGGCGGCGCTACTGATCCTCGTCGTCGTCGGCGCGAACCTGGTGTCCGACCAGATCTCCGACACTGCGATCGCCACCATCCAGGCCTTCGCCGGCGGTGCGACGATCGCCGTGCTGGCGGATTCGTTGATGCCCGAGGCCTACCGCGAAGGCGGTTGGTGGGTCGGCCTTTCCACCGCCCTGGGATTCCTCGTCGCATTCGGGCTCGGAGCCTGACAGACAAGAACTGATCCAGTCCCCGTCCGGGAGCACACGATGCCCGACCCAAACCTCGCCAAAGAGGCGGTGTGACATGTCCGGCTACACCTGGGATACGCCGACGATCAACCCCAGTCCCATTGCCGCACATCGGAAGAGACGTCGAGCGACACGGCCCAAGAATTCCGGAACATGGCACCCGCGACGACCGTGCCAAGAACCCGGCAGGGCACGACTACCGACGTGGAAGTGCAGCTCCCCCGAGTGTCGTCGAGCACTCGTTAGCGGGCCGAGCAGAAGGCCTCGGCATCGGGGACAATCCCCCACCGACCCCTCCGCCATCGTTTCCGATTCCACCTGCGGGGTAACCGAGGGTCGAGGGCGCAGGGCCGGGGGCTCAGGGCCGAGGCGCACATCGGCGAAACGAGGTTCATCGTGATCATTCTCGGACTGATTCTGCTCGTGATCGGGTTTGTGGCGCACATCTCAATCCTCACGACCATCGGGATCATCCTGCTGGTCATCGGGGTCATCCTCGCACTACTCGGAGGCACCGGCCGCGCCGTCGGCGGGCGCCGTCACTGGTTCTAAGTTCAGCCAACCCAGTACACGCTGGGCCCGGGGTCGATGGTTTCCCGGACGAAACACGGACACTCGGCTTTTCGAAGGCGTGTGATGCAGAAACGGGCGGAAATCACCGATGAGGTGCTGTTCCGCGCAGCGGCGGCGGTGTGCACCCGTGTCGGCTACGCCCATGCCCGACTGAACACGATCACCACCCGCGCCCAGGTCAGCCATGGGCGCGTTGTAGAACCACCTTCAAGGAAGACCTCGCCCGTGCGGTCTTCGACGCGGGCAGTGCCCGATTCCAGATCGCCTGCAGACCGGTTCTCGCCTCCCAAACTCCCGCGTTCGAGGCGCTGATCGGCATCTCGTACCTGCTGCTCGATCCTGCCGTCAACGACGTCCTGGTCCGGGCGAAGTTCCACCTAATCACCGAAATTCCCGACCGCCCCGGGTCGGACACGACCCTTCTCCCGACCTGGCTCTCGCACTACCGAGACTCACCCGCCGCGCCATCACGGAACACGATCTGCGCGCCGATGACCCCAACGCCGTCGCTCTGCTGCAGGTGGACACCCTCGTCGGGGTCCGCGTCCTGGCTGCGGCCACCGACCGATCGGCCGATTTGCCTGTCCGTCTGGTCACGGCCTGGGACCTGCTCCTGCCCGGCCTGGTCGACCCGACGAAACTCGACTACTTCCATGAACTCGTGACACGACAGGTGGCTGCAGTCAGTGACCGCGGCACACCACCTCAGCTGTTAACAGCGTGACCGACAACAGTCGAGCAGCGGGAAGAGCTTGTCGCCCAGAGTTGTACTGCGACGAGGTCCGATGGTCGCCAACGAGTTGTGCGCGACGGTTGCACACTCAAAAGTGGCCGAGATTGCCGTGCCATAGGGCCGAGATGACGTACAGGACGATGACCAGGGAATAGTACAAATTGGTCACCGCACTCACCTCCATGAAGGGCTCGATGGGAGGGTGTTCCCCGTCGAGGTACGGGTACCTGCCCCGCCGGGCGACCGGGCCGTCACCGAGGCGAGTTGCGGTGTGGTGTCAGGGTTGCGGGACCTCGACGTGGTCGGGGAGTTTGTCGCGCATCTGGTCCACCTGTTGCTCGATCCTCTGGACGGCGCTGTCGTTGTTGAGGACGGTGACCGTGCCGGCGGCGAACGCGATCGAGATGACGATCGCCAAGGCGCTCAGCACCAGGCCGGCGATCGAAACACCCTTGCCAGTGATCCCCACCCGGCGGGCTGCTCGCAGGCCGATCATCCCGAGGATCACCCCGATGATGCCCAGCACCAGCCCGACCGGGGAGAGGATCACGATCAGCACACACACGAAGGCGGCCACCCCGAAGGCGAGCGCGAACGCCGCCGCCGCGCTGGTGCGCGCGGGTTTGGTCACCACCCGCTCCTCGACCGCGACGGCACGGCCATCGACGGCGGGGTCGACCCGGCGCGGATCGTCCGCCGCTCCATCACCTGTCAGTGCTCTGTTCATCGCTTTCCTCCGTGTCGTCGGTCGCCGCATTCGGCTCGGGCAGGCGTCGCGCTACCCCTCGGTGCGCGGTGCCGCTACCGACGCATGCCCAGATCACGCGGGTTCCAACCCGGACGCGCTGCCCCCGCCAGCTCGTCATCGGTGGTGTGGGTGCCGATTTACCGGCCCGCACCCGGCAACAAGGTTGTCGCGGCCGGGAAGCGCGGGTGCCCCGACCACCCTCTGGTCAGGTGTCGATTCTCGCTCGCGAACCGCAGCGGGGGCCTGTCGGCCAGTCCGCTCACACAGGCCTCGGTTCCACTGTGAGGCACACTGATTGACACCGTGCGCCCAAAACACCGCCTACCATCGCATGCCATGGGAGTCGTCACCGCGGCACGAGCACTCGGTCGCCTCCAGTACCGGCTCGCGCGTATCCCCTTCGACCTGTTCGACGACACCGTGATGCCGGTGCTCTTCGCCAGTCGGGCCCCGGCCCGGCTGGCGTACCAGTGGGTGCTGATCGAGTGCGACAACGCCGCCGCAGTGCTCCTCGACGACGCCGCCGCTTCCGCCCACGCACAGCTGTTGCGGCAGCGCAGTGCCGCCGCACGATACGCCCTCGCCCGCCGGCAACGGCAGAGCCTCCGCGACACCGACGCCACCGCCCTCGAGCGGCACCGCGCTCTTTTCCGCGCGCGACACCAACAGCACACCAGAGCCACCGACTAGTGACCCTGTCGCGGTCGAGAGATTCGGTCACCGTCGTTTCATCGACCGGATGTCCGGTGGGACGGACACCGAACGAGGTTGCGCCGGGGGTGCGGGTGGCTTGTGCATCATCACCGCGGCGACCGCCCGGGCCAGTTCCGGATCGGCCACCCCACCGGTGCGGGCGATGAGGGTGGTGCGGGTGGTGGCCACCGGATCCTCGTGCTGATCGGTGATCAGGTTCCTGGTGACGATGATGTCGGTGCCGCCCATCTGCCGGAACGACTCCAGGCAGACATCGCAATCCAACCGGTCCCCGACCCGCACCGGACGATGCAGAATCAGCTGCTGATCGGCGTGCATCATCTGGCTCAGGTCGTAACCGACCAGAACCCGCACGAACAGCTCCTCGATCGCGAGCGATCCGAGGATGCTGACGAACGTGACCGGTGCGATCAGCCCGTCGTATCCGAGCTCGTAGGCGGCATCTTCGCGGAAATGGGCGCCATGCCGATCCTGCACGGCCCGGGCATACTCGCGGATCTTCTCCCGCCCGACCTCGTAGCCGGTGACCCGATGATGGCGGCCGATCAGACCCGCCACCACGGCCGCGACGCCGGAGGGCCGGGTCACGGTGTCCCGCATCTCGGGCAGCGCTCCCCGGACCTCCGCAAGCGGTAGTGCCCCACCCCGAGACGGACACCGGCCGCCTCGGCCACACCACGGGCGGTCAACGCAGTGACACCGTACTGTGCGGGAAGCTTCGGCATCCACAGATCGTAAGCGCTCGCCCCCACAAGGGCGGCGAAATCTGTATGCGTTGGCCCGCAGTGAGGTGCCGCCGGGTGTGGGTGACAGTCGCGGCACACCCACACGAATACAGCGCACCCGTAATTCTCCTGCCGTATTGGGACCGGGCCGACAAGGACCGCTTGGCTACGAGAGGAGCCGCGCGCTGCGGTGTCGATACGGCGCCCCATTCGGCTTCCTCTGCGAAGTCCCGATGCGTGTGCTGGGGCGTCCCGGGTTACGTCGAAGGCCCCACCCCGGGCGGCGCACTCGAGCGGTAGAGAACTCGACCGTGGGGTCACCGCACCACCCATCGGAAACTCTGCGATCGGATGACCGGGTGCATCGTCCACGAGGAGGTCGAGCATCTCTCCGCTGGACTCTTCAGACCCCGACGCCGACTTCCGCCGGGACAGCCGGCGATCTGGCCACCCAGCCGGTGGCCGACACCCTCACGCCGGGTCCTGGGCGCAGATCGCCGCGCCACGGGATCAGACACCGCGCCGGTCAGCGGAAGGTCGTCCACACCGCGGCAGCGGCGAGCGCTACCACGACCACCACCATCACCCCAGTGCCGAGGGATTCGTGATCGGCGAGAAATTGCTGCATGAGAGGAAGTCTCCCAGTCCCGGCTCCCGTCAGAGCACGCTCGCGAGCGCGAGCACCGACACGGGCACTCACCGCAGGTAAGAACCGGCACCGACCTGCAGGCCTCTGACAATGGCGAACCAGCAAAGCCGAACCGGCTGCCTCACGTCTCACCAACCGAGCTTCCGCCCCTCACCGCACTACCCCACCATCACGAGGCGGGGCGGGGTTACCGCCCCACCCTGCTGGCTGTGGTCCGCGCCCGTGCCGGGAACAGGCTTCATGAGCGGCCGAAAAGCTGCCGCACAGAACCGCCCTCACCGACCGCATACAGCGCCATCGCCAACAGATCCAACACCCGTTGAGGCGCCCGCACCGCAGCCTCCACCGACCCCGGCTCGTCCCGAACGACCAACGCAAACGCCACCGACTGATCCGGTTCACTGGGCATCCGCCGAACGAGCTGACCGATGGCGGTATCGACGTCCAACCCCGGCGCCGTGGACGCAGCCTTCACCTCGACGTAGAGCCGGCGATCGTCCTTCTCGGCCACGATGTCGACGACATCCACCTCGGCATGGACCGTCCACCCCTGAGACGACAACCACCCCGCGAAAGCCTCGACCACGCGAGCCTCGTCACCTCTCATACCGACACCGTAAGCCAGAAAAGTCGATTCGGACGTTATCGCGAAGACACATGGACCCCCGGTGCATGGTCGACCAGCACCAGGCTCGTCACCACTCGCACCTGCCCGGAAAGCAACGGCGTGGTGAGAGGAACGTCCAGAGACCACGTCCGGACCCCATCCGATACCGAAAAGGGAATTCACTAGCTGCCAACGCCGTTCGTGCACACCGTACGTCGGCACCGCCCACAACCGCGGCGCAGTCGACCAGCCGTGGCCGTCATCCGCCATGACGGCTCGGCATCACCAGCGGCCTGAACCGGCCGGGCCTGCGAGCACCGTGTCGGCGCGGGCTCACCCCCGCAACCGCGCCGCGATGAACTCGTACGCGTCCGGGAAACCCACCACCGCAGTGGTCAAATGCTCGAAAGATGTCCTACGGCACGAATGTCAGCGTCGCACTGCCCGCGCAGGACCTGCGCGCCACCTCCGCCGCCGAATCGAACGGGGTGAGCCCATCGAGCGTGCCGTGCCATATGTAGACCGGCGCTGTCGGCGCCCCCTCGAAATATCGGCGACTGTTCTCTCGCAACACTTGCCCCGCAGCCGAACTCGCCATCAGACTCCTCGACGCGGCCAACTGACCGGCGTTCCGGAACGCGCCATGGAACAGCAGGAATTGCCGCATTATTGCTCATCCATTCCCGCAACCACAGACCGGTCTCGTTGAGCTGCGAGGAACACCGGCAGCCGGGTCGGATACTCACGCTCGAGGCCGATCGCCGCCGCGAAGGCCAGCCCGAAACCCGGATGCGGATTGAAACCCAGTCCCTCGGCCATCTGTTCGAGATCCGCCGGCACTCCGCCCTGCACCACCGCGGCCAGCTTCACCTCCGGCGCATAGGTCGGCGCCAGCGCTGCCGCCCACTCCTCCGGCGACTGGGCCTGCCCGACAATCACCGGCACCGACACGCCACCAACACCGCCTCAGTCCTCATCGGGGCCCTCGCCCACCGCTGGCCCGTACACCCGCCGCACCCGCACGCTCAACCGGCACCGCCCACGCCACTGGGACGAAACCCTCCACCGCCTGTTCGCCACCTACGGGAAGTAGCCGACACATCCCCCGATCCGGACACATCATGGAGACCGGCACGCCGGCAGCGGCCGACACACGACGCGGCACCGAATGTGATCGCAATTACTTTCCAGCGATTGTCTCCATCGACACACGCCGCGTCGTTACCCTTGACAGCACACCCTGCACCCGCCCTTTCCCGGCGACATAGGGGTGGAGCATCCGGGTTACTCCCGGTCTCACCGATGTCGAGCCCAGGCATCAACGCACCCATCGACCACTGCTGTGGCCGCGGCGGCGCACCGAATTGCACTCCCGGATCCGGTCAGTCGTTCTCGCCGGCGACCACGTCCGCAGGCCGCGCGAGTGTGCACGCGATGTGTCGAGGGGTCATGCCGCACAGCACTTGTGCGGCCCACAGCAGGCGGGGTGCGAAACCCACCCATTCCCTGCACTTTTCAGAAAGGCCCCCCAACCCAAGCCGACCATGTCATCGATGTGCCCCGCCGCCACCGGCGACCGTCCGGTCGGCCGCCGCCCCCGATTGGATGCCCGCACCTGACGGGCAGTTCGCCACCCCGTTCGACTTTCGAAAGCGACCCACTCCACCATGCTCGACCATTCGCACCACCGGATCGACCAGGACTGGCAGCGCCGCGCCTCCTGCCGCGGCACCGACACCGACATCTTCTTCTCCCCCGACGGAGAACGCGGCAGCGTCCGCGCCCGACGCGAGCGCGCCGCCAAACAGATCTGCCACCACTGCCCCGTCCTCGCCGACTGCCGCGACCACGCCTTCGCCACCACCGAGACCTACGGCATCTGGGGCGGCATGTCCGAAGCCGAACGCGCCCGCCACACCCGACGAACCCGGTACGCGACGTCCCGACCCGCGCGCGTGCGGGAGCGGCGAACCCCTTAGCGCCGGTCATCCGCCGGGGGACGGGTGGACGGGCGCCATCGGTGTCCGCGGCTGGTTGCGTTCCCACCAAACCGGGCTATCGTCATCTGTAGAGGTTGAGCCAGCAGCCCCGGAAAAAGCACCGGCCCCATCCAACACCGGGACAACAACCCCACACTCGCGGATTCGCACCCCTCACCCGTCTCGCACCCCGAGTATCGGTTCCCCGGACGGCCCCCAGCCCGGGAGGACGTCATGACCACATACCCGCTATCCGCCACCGAAACCCCGACCGCCACAAGCAGTGTCGGTGAAACGACGGCCACACCAGCCCGCGACGCAGACGTCGCCCACCGCCAGGCGGATCTGCAGATCCTGATCGACGAGTCCGCCGACGGCCCGGTCATGCTCACCGTGCGCGGCGACATCGACATCGTCAGCGCCCCGCTGCTGGCCGCCTGCCTGGACCAAGCCGCCCACCATCCCGGACCCGGCGTGGTGGTGGATCTGCTCGACGTGCCCTTCCTCGGATGCCCGGCGCTGGCCGTCCTCGCAGCTGCCGCCAACGAGCTCGGCCGAGACTGCCGCGCCCTGGCCGTCGCCGCCGATGAACCACACCGGCGCCTGCTGCACCGCACCCGGATCGACACCGCCATCGGGTGCTACTCCACCGTCGCCGACGCCTTCCGCGCCGCCCGCACCCCCACCACACATGCGTCGTCACCCACAGTGACCCAGAACGGCGAGCCGGTGTCGTCGTGGTCGAGTCCCTCGTTCCCCTACCTGATCCACCCACCGGCAACCACCTGCTCCATCACGGACCTGTCGGCCCGCGACCACCCACCCGAAACCCACCAGCTGCGCCCGTAGACCGAACATGCCCCGCCGCCCCCGACCGCGGCCGGTGACACCCGCAACACTGCATCGGCGCAGCCAGGATTCCACACCACACCCGGTCGGCAGAGCACACACCGCAAGGGCCCTGAGCCGGCGGCCGGACGCCGGAAAGCCAAGTTGCCGAACCGCTCTCGTGTGATCGGCGCATACTCGGCCTCGGCCCTTGACGCCATAGCACTTCTAGACCGAATCGGTGACGGTGGGCGACGGGGCACCGACCACGCCGCGACCGCCCGCCGCGAAAGGACGCACCGTGCACCCGTGCACTTCACTGCCGGCCTTGGTATCACGGCGTGGGTAATCGGACGCTGTTTCGGGTAACCGAACTGCGGGCGACGACGAGAGAAGTCGGGGTCGACGCCGAGCCAGCACGAAAGTTCGCGGCGCATTCTATCCGGATGCGCCTGATCGAGAGGAAATACCGATCGTGCCTCGTATCGAAGACCCCGACAACGATCATGGCCCCGATGTCGGATTCGACGACGACCCGATCCGGTGGCCGGATCCGAGTCCGCTGGATCTGTGGTGGCAACGGGTGATGTCCGAAAGCCTGCGCCGGTCCCGGGAACCACTGACCCAGCCGGTGCCGCCCATGTCCGCGGGCTCCCGGCATCGGGGTCTCCGGCCGCACGCGAGTTGAACCGATCGGCCCGAATCCGGCAACGTCTGTCACGGCCGCTCCACGCGGACGATCCCATGCCGGCCATACAGCCGCATTTCAGCGGCCACGGTGGCGTCAGCTCATCGCCTTTGTCGACATCACCCGACGAACGGTCGGTAACACCCGAGCGCGAGAAGGGCCCGCACGTGCGTCGAGCAAACCGTCGCCTGGCCCTCCTGGATCAGCCGGGACCCACCGTGGGTGCCGTCATCGCGCCGGCGAACCCGGCGCCCGCCTTTGGGACCGGACACGACGCCGACAGCCGTACCCGCCCCGCCACCTGTGCACGAGCACTCACCCGGCCTCGCACCAACGCGCCGTCCTCGCCGGCCCAAGGCGCGTGCGCGGGCCGCGACGAACGCGCCCCGATCTCCGCGTTCCCCTGCCGGCGATCTCGGTTCCAGAACGCCTGGCGTGCTTCGGCGGGGTCCTCGAGTACCCACTCACTGGAACAGGGCGAGACCGGCCGCGAAATCCGGCCGGCATTCTCCTCGGCGGTGATTGCAGTTGCGGCCACTCTGCCGACCACACCGGTCGCCGCCATCTCCGACAGCCCACGGACCTGGACCGGGTCACCGGCGCGTGGCGTGTCACCGAGTTCCGTTGTTGCCTTGCCCATCTCGGCCGCGATCCCATCTTCTGATGAGCCGCCACCGAGTATTGGCAGGAAGCCGCCTCGGTCCGTTACCGGTAGGTAACGACCGTCCCCAGCTCGTGCGTCGAGGACTCCGGCGGCACGGTGCGCGGTGCCTGCCCACGCACCTGCACCCGGCCCTTGCCGATCTCGCCGACAGCGAACGCAACCGGAACCGCGATCACCATCGACATCAGTGCGATCCCCGCGTCGATGGCCAACCCGAGGACTCCGATACCACTGGCAAGCTGCTCTCGGAACTTCATCTGCGACCGCCTTCCCTGTGTGCGTACGCCGGAAGTTTCGGACTCATTGTCAGAACATTACCGAGGTAGCAGTTCCTGTACCCACCACTCACCGCTGCCCAAACACTGGGTGTTCGTGTTGAACTGCTGCTGTCCCACACACCCCAAAGACTCCCGCACATCGTCCGGGTCCTGGGACCGCACGGTCGACGACGCCGAACCCTTCGGCAGGAAACATCGCATTATCGACACCACCGGCACCGTTCACCAGGTCGTTGTCGGCGGCGTCCGCCTCCACGACGACACCGGCCCGGTGATCGGCACAATCCGTCTCTACATCGAGAGCACCGGCTCCTACCGCGACGACGGCAAAGACTCCGTCGACGAGGCGGTCGCCGCACTCGGGCAGTCCAGGGCGGTGATCGAGCAGGCCAAGGGCGCGCTGATGCTGGTCCCCGGCGTCCCGCCGACCGCGCCTTCGACGTCCTCACGTGGCGCTTGCAGGAGACCGACACCCGGCTGCGCATGCTCGCCGAACGGATCGTCATCGGGTTCCGCGAGCGTGAACCCGACGCCGGCTTGCGCGCCCGGTTCGATCATCGGCTGATCATCGCACACCAACGAGCCCCGCATACGAAACAGGCAACGAGGCGAAGGACCGACCGGCGGCCCATCGCGATACGAACTTCGACCCGCGGAACCTGAACAGACACCCCAGAAAGCGCGAACCCCACTCTCCCGAACCGCTTCTCCGACCAGACGTTCCAACCCTTACACGGTGGTGACGTCGGGCCGGTCAGGAAGGTCGACATCGAGAACAAAGTCCAGCCAGATCAGGGCGTCGGCGAGGATTTCCGCGCGCAGGGTGGTGTCGAATTGTTCGGCGGCGGTGAGGGACCGCTCACCCTTCGCGGGATCCTCGGCGAGGAATGCCGACACCGTCCGCGGCACCCACCGCTCCGACGCCGGCAGAGCGTCGCCGTCGACGTACCGTCCGTCCGTGTAGCGGACGTCGAGGATCGAGGTCTCCTCCGGTCCCGCGGTGCCCAGTCGGGCGATGATCACGCCGATGGTGGCCTCGACCACTCGGGCGAGCACATCGCGTACTCCGGCTGCCTTGGTCGGGTGCGGTTCGGCGCACACCCGGGATATCTCACACGAGAAGCGGGCGGTGTCCCGGTCGCCGACCAGCTGCAATAGCCGACCGCCGAGAGCTGCTGCGGCCGACGAGTTGGTGGGGCGGCCTGTGTTCGATCCCGTACCCCGAGAGGGCCCAGCGCCGGACCCCACCGCACAGCCCAGCCGAGCGGCGAGGTCGATCCGGGGCCGCGTGCTACCCGTGCGATGGCGAGAAGGATTGTCGGCGCTCTGCAGGGCTCCAGCGGCGACCTGTGCGGACGTGTCGGTGAGGTTGTCGGTCAGGTTCGGGCCGATATGGGCGGGCTGGGCGAGATTAACCCCTGAGCGGCGTCGCATATGTGCTCTCGCGGGCAGTCGAGCTGGGCAGGGTTTCGAGGCCTTCGGCGACGACGCTGATGTCGAAGGCGTGGGCGAGGGCGGGGGCGATGATTGTGGTGACGATCGCCTCCGTGCGCGTCCCGGGCAGGTCGGCGATGGAGGTGCGGGCGATCTCGGAGGGCTCGACGACCGGGTACCGGCTCAGGTAGACGATCGACCTGGTGTGTTTCGCGTCGCCGGCGGGTACGCCGTGACTGTTCAGCTCCTTCTGCGTATCGGGCTGAGCAGGGACTCCGCGAGTCGCCGACACCAGCTCGCGGAGTCCCAGTCCGCCATCCCGGCATCGCTCATCCTCGGCGTCGCGGCCGCGGTTCTACCGAGGCCTTTCCGGCACTACTTCTGATTGCCCCGATCCCCGCCCGTGAACTTGGTTCTGAGATCTGCGTTGTCGCTCTCGAGTCGGCCATTGGCCTCGAGGAGACGGTTATTGTCGCCCCTGAGTTCGGTGTTGGCGTGCTCGAGTTCCAGGACGCGGGCGATGCCCGTCAGATTGACCCCCTCCGCGATCAACTCGGCGATGCGACTCAAGCGAACGAGGTCGTCGTCGCTGTAGCGGCGGGTGCCGCCGGTGGAACGTGCCGGGGAGATCAGCCCGTGCTGCTCGTAGAAGCGCAGGGCCTGCGTGCCGAAACCGGAGAGTTCGGACGCCACGGAAATGCCGTAGACCCCCTGCTGAGCTCGTGACCCGTCCTCGGTCGCCATCGCGCGTCCTCCTCGGGAATCGAGTTCGCAGCACCCTTGCGACGGATTGCTGCATTTGCTATAACGAATCTACAGCATTTGCTGAAGGTTACCTATCACGATTCGGGTTTCTGGAGGTGGAGACAATGTTGATGCGCACCGATCCGTTCCGCGATCTCGACCGGCTGACGCAGCAGATCCTCGGCACCACGGCGCGACCGGCGGCGATGCCGATGGACGCATGGCGCGAAGGCGACCAATTGGTGGTCGAATTCGATCTTCCGGGGGTGGCCGCCGATTCCGTCGATCTCGATGTCGAGCGCAACGTTCTGACCGTTCATGCTCAGCGTCCCGCACGCGCCGACACCCAGGAGATGTTGGCCTCGGAGCGTCCGCGGGGCGTGTTCAGCCGCCAGCTGTTCCTCGGCGACAACCTCGATACCGACCGGATCACGGCCGGCTACGAGGCAGGAGTACTCCGGCTGACGATCCCGGTGGCCGAACGCGCCAAGCCCCGCAAGATCGAAATCAGTCACCACGAGGACCAAAAGGCTGTCAGCGCCTGACTATTCGTCCGGAAAGCACCACGGGAGGGAGGACGCGATGGCGCAGGTACAGATCAGACCGACGGCCGTGGAACCGGAATTGTTCCCGGTCGAGTATGGGTGGGATGACCTCGGGTGTCGGCTGCTGGCCGCCGAGGTGGACCTGATCTTCGCCGACACACTCGCACTCGTCCACGCGGGCTCGGCTCCGACGGTGACAACGGATGTCCCCGGGGAGATCACGGGGATCCCGCCGCGTGTGGCGGCGCCGACGCCGCGCAGCGGTCCGCACCCGGAAGTGACTGCCACCCAACGCTCTCCACCGCGCAGAAAATGGGAGACCGACGAACAAAGGAAGGCAGGTGATGCCGCACGCGCGGAGCCTTCGAGAAGTTGCTGCGCTGGCCCCGGCTCTCGGGTCGCCTATTCCGCGTCGAGCGGGCACCGATAGGCACACCCATCGCCACTTCGTGGCGATCGCCTGAGTGGGCCGGTAGACACATCATCCTCACGACACTTGTCCATCCGCAGCCCGTCCTGTTTCCTCTCGCGCTGGACAGGCCGGGGCTGCTTCACATCTGGCGCACTATGGCGAGGGTCGTTGGTCACGCGAGATCGCGCGCCCACGTACCGCCCCCGCTCAGCCGGACGACCGTTTCGTTTGCACGGGTGTACATCACCCTCGGGATGCTTGCATTCAGGCGGACCGAGTCGCAGAATATCTTCAGTGTTTGCTATAGATAACTTAAGGTGAACGCCGAAGGAAGGGGTAGATCGTGTGCGAGCACGGCGGTTTCGACACGGACATCGAGGCAGTCGGAAAGGCACTCGACGCACTGCGTCGACTTCTCGAAGACGAGGTACCCGGGCAGGTTCTCCTGCAACGATTGTGCGAGTGGTCCGTCGAAGCCTTCGCCGGCGCGGACATGGCCGAGGTGACCCTTCCTACCGGCGACGAGGGCAGCGGGAGGGCGGCGTGCACGGATCCTCGCCTCGCCTCGATCGGGGATGCACAGATTCGCACCGACGAAGGCCCAGGTCACGTCGCTGCTGACACGCACACCGTACTGCGAGGTGACGTCAGTGGGGTGGCCGGGCGGTGGCCCGCCTTCGCTGCGGCGGCCGCGGCCTCCGGGCTCGAGAAGGGGAGTTTTCTGTCGGCTCCGCTCCCGGCGGGGGGTGGAGCGGGATGGCTGAATCTGTTCAGCCGCGCCGAGAACGCCTTCTCGGAATTCGACGCCGTCCTGCTGCAGGTGTACGCCACTTTGATCGAGTCGACGATCCGGCTGACAGGAGACGGCCGGGAGGCGCGGGAGGAGGTGGCGGGACTGACCAGGGCCATGGAGTCTCGCAGCATCATCGAGCAGGCTAAGGGGATCGTCATGGCTACCGGGGGTGTGTCCGCGGCCGACGCCTTCGATTTCCTTGTCGTCAGCTCGCAGCAGAAGAATGTCAAACTCGCTTTGCTTGCGCAGGAAGTCGTTGATCTGACGACCGGTGCTGACGGGCACGGCGTGACGGTTCCGATCGCCCAGTGAGGTGGGCACTGCGGCGTTGGTCGAACCTCGCGAGGTACAAGCATGTGCAATGCCGGGATTACCGTCCCGCCGCGCAGGGTACCTCGACAATCATGTCCCCGTCATGTCCGGACGCAGCGAAGGCCAGGATCCCCGGTTCCCTCGCGGGGTCGGCGCCGATCAGTCGAAGACCAGTGGTGCTCCACGACGGGAATTACAGTCTGGGGGCCGAGGGCGAGGTGGAGGTCAGATGCTCAATGTGACGCTATTGATGTTGGTGCTCGCAGCGGCCGTGGCGAGTGTCTGCGCACTCCATCGCATCGGTCGGGGCGCGGCGCGTGAGTAGCTGTGCCGAACGTGCCGAACGGATCTCGACGAGAGCCCGCGATCGACACCTCACCATCGCCACCGCGGAATCGTTGACCGGCGGACGAATCTCCTGCGTTCTCGGGGCCGCGTCGTCGGCGTCCGAGTGGTACCGGGGCAGCATCGTCGGCCACGCGGACCTCCACGGTGGGCAGATGCGCCGACACGCGCAAGTCCCAGTAGATCATCGCCGGATCGGGAAGCACGTACAAGTTCCGGTGGGACCGAGCACCGCAAGGGACCGGCGCCGATCATCGGTGCCCCTCGATTGCGTGCGCCGCCGTCTCCGGGTACCCCATCCCGTGAACCCGACCGCGGGTTTTCGACGTTGAGCCTCGAGGGTATTCCCCTTCTCGACCTCAGTCGACCAGGAAGGCGTGCCGGTGATGATCCGCGCGAGTAGCGGGGCGTGGGAAGTGCGCTGCGACCGATGTGATCATCGGTATCGCACCGGAATCGAGGACCAGGGCGCCGCCACCGGGGCGGCACAGATCAATGGCTGGGCTTTCAACGAACTCACCCTGTGCCCGGGTTGTGCCACCACCGCAGGCACGCACCATTGAGATCACCAGAACACCCTGCACCCCGACGAACCTCGGCGATGTTCGACGGTGGCGTGCGTGGCGGCCCCCGACAACTCCTCGTCGAGGGGTACCCCATCTTCAGCGGTTCTGATGTCGTCGTCCGGCGACGACGTCACCGCGACTGGGACGGAGTAACGTTCCAAGCAGAGACGCAGGGCGCCTCCGGGTCGGCGTGCCCGCTGGTGCCTGACCGGCAGGCACGGATGCGCCCGGACGCGATGAGGATGGTGTGGCCATGGACGATTTCGATCACGCCAGCCTCGGCGCGATCATGGCAGAACTGGCCCGATCGTGGACCGCCCCAACCGATGTCGATCACACCCTGCACGCGGTGACCCAGGCCGCGGTGGACTTGATCCCGGGCGCGGACAGTGCCGACATCCTCACCATCAGCGGCCGCCACAAGTTCCAGTCCCTCGCCCCCACCTCCGCGCTGCCCTCGGACCTCGACGCGGTGCAGGCCCGGCACGGTCGGGGCCCATGTGTCGAGGCCGCCGTGGACGGTGAGGTCGTTCGCAGCGACGACCTCGAGTCCGAAACGCGCTGGCCGGAGTTCTCTAGGGAGGCTGTCAGGTCCGGGGTGCGCAGCGTCGCCTCGTTCCGCCTCTACACCCACACCCACGTCGTCGGCGCCCTGAACGTGCTCGCGATGACAGCGCACGCGTTCGACGACGAATCCATCGCCATCGGTGAGGTGCTGGCGGCACACGCGGCGATCGCGATCATCGCCGACCGCCGCGAACTGCAACTGCGGTCCGCCCTGGTCAGCCGCGACCTGATCGGCCAAGCCAAGGGCATGCTGATGGAACGCTTCGGCGTCGGCGCGGACCAGGCCTTCAAGATGCTCGTCACCCTGTCCCAGCAATCCAATCACCCGCTGGGAGAGGTCGCGAAAAGGGTCGTCGACCTCGGACCGGACCGGCGACACTGAGCGGGCGGCTACCGCCCGGATACCACCTGGTCCTGTTCGCGATCGGCGCGTCAGGGGCTGTCGGGAAGGGGTGTCTGATCCATCAGGAAGTTGGTGGGGTGGACCGACCCGGCGGTGATCGACCGGCGAGAGCACTCCAGACTGACGCCCAGGCGGTCGGCATGAGCGTCGATCAGCATCCGCGCCCGCCCGGGGCCGATATCGAGGATGCCGGCGACGATCCCGGTCGCCTGCCCGACACGCGCGCGGTCGTTGACCAAAGCCAATGTCCGCTCCGACAGCCGGCCCGCGCGGTGCACACCCTCCTCGTGGGTCAACTTCAGCAGCGCCAGATCGGTGAGAACCTCCGCGCGGCGATGCTGTTCGTGATCGAACGCAGTGGGTTCGGTGAACAAGATGTTGAGGCCCACCGACCGTGCGACCGTCGAGGATCATCGGCACCGCCAGAGTGGCCCGGTAACCGATCTCGGAGGCCACCGCCCGGAATTCGGGCCAGCGGTCGGTATCGGCGTCCAGGTTCGAGACGGCGATCACCTCGCAGGTGCGGATGCACTTCGCGCAGGGCCCTTCCTCGCTCTGCGATTGCAGCAACTCCACCAGACGGACCCGCTCGTCCGAGGCGGCCACCCCCGCGAGATCGGTGGCAGCGCGCCGGGCGTGCGCCGATACAGATCCAGGGTGCCCAGCGCGATGGCTCCGAGTTGCAGCGGACAGGCGAACACCGCCGCCACCGCGCCGAGTGCGCCGCGTCGGTAAACACCGGCCACTGGTGATCCGCGGTGAGGTCGTCGATCAGCACCGGGTGGCCCTAGGTGAAGGCCTGCACTCCCGGTCCTTCGCCGAGGGTGTACAGCTGATCCTCGAGCAGGCCCGCCCAGTCGGCGCTGGCGCCGAGCAGGTTCTGGGCGGAGACGGTCGCCCGCAGTGTCACCGCCGCCGCATCGATCCCGGCCAGCAGGTCCACGCACTTGCGGCACACGGAGTGTCCCCACTAACTTTCCCCCGGGCTCCCGTCGGCGTCCGCCACAGCATCCGCCGCCGATCCTGCCGCCACCCACCTCGTCCATCACGATTGCTCACCTACGACCGGAAGGGTCTCGCACGCCTTCCACTGGTTCGAAGCACCGCCCCGACAAGGCGAACCGCCTGAGCCGGTCTCACCCCGAATGCCCGGCCAACGCCCTACCGACACATACACACGCCCGCACTGCCGACGACCACGGCGCCGCCAGAAGTTGTTCATGTTCCCGATGGGTTTCACCGCGCAGTCGGGGGTAATCCATCGTCAGACACTCCGATGTTCCGGAGCATCAGAGTCGTCGAGGCTGCACCAGTTCAGCCGAGTAGCTGGTGCAGCCGCACGGGAAGTCGCCAGCAAATCACCAGGGCGATGCGCGTGCGCGGACGTGTGCTCGTCCCCGAGCCCGGACCGGATTGTGGCCGGTCGTAGTTGGGTAACTCGGTACAGACGTCGTCGGCGCACCCCGGGACGCGGCGACGACTAGGCTCCTCCGGTTCAGCCAGTAGCCGGCGGGGCCGCCGTAGTACCGGACCTACCGTCTCGGCGCGTACGCGTCGAAGGCCACCGCACGACCGCAAGGAATAACTGCAGTCCGACAGAGCGCACCAAAGGTGTTGCGTGGGAGAGGCGGTGGAGGACAGATGCTCAATGTGGTGTTGTTGGTGATCGTGCTCGCAACAAGCATGGCGGGTGTCTCCGCATTGCACCGCATCGGTCGCCGGAGTACTCCGTATCACGAGCGGGGTGCACGGCGTGGGTAGCTGCGAGGAGCAGGCGGAACGGATCTCGGCGACAGCACGCGCCCGGCGACTCACCATTGCCACCGCGGAATCGTTGACCGGCGGACGAATCTCCACCGTGCTCGGTGCCGCACCCTCGTCGTCCGAGTGGTATCGGGGCAGCATCGTCGCCTACGCCAGTTCCGTGAAGCATGGACTGTTGCAGGTCCCCGACGGCCCGGTGGTCAGCGAATCCAGTGCCCGCGCGATGGCGACCACGGTGGCCGAATTGCTCGGCGCGGATCTTGCCGTGGCGGTCACCGGAGTCGGTGGACCGGGGCCGCAGGACGGACAGCCACCGGGCACGGTGTGGTTCGGGGTCCTCAGTGGCGGCGCCGCGCGCACCGAACTGCGGCACTTCGACGGTGAGCCCGGCGAGGTGGTGGAGGCGACCACCGCTCACGCTCTGTTCCTGCTCGACGACGCGCTCCACCGAGAGTCGCAGGCGCGCCCAACTGATCTCGGTCCGGCAAGCGTGAGGAGAGCGTGACGTTGCTACGGATCCCGGGGATGTATCCCCCACAGGACGATACGTGGCTGCTCGCCGGTGCCCTGGCCAAGCACACCCTGTCTCCACTGACGCGGGTCCTCGACATCTGCACCGGCACCGGAGCGCTCGCCCTGCGGCCGCCCAGCTCGGCGCTCGCCTGCACGGGCACACGATTCGGGTGTTGCAGGGAAGCCTCACCGTTCGGGACTGGGCGACGAGATCGGTGGTGGAGCGAACGATGCCGCCGTCGCAGCCAGGTGCTCGACGGTGGTGACCAGCAAGTCGGTGGTGACGTCAGCGCGGATTGTCGGGGGTATATCTGATGGCCGGCACCTCGCGGGCCCGGCGCCGCCGAGACGCCCGCGCGGCGAGGATGCCGCCGATCAGCAACACCATGGTGACAGCCGCGGCAATCACCGCCCACCCCGCGAACCCGCCGCCGAGCGCCGTGATGAACAGTGCCGCCCCGATGATGGCCGCCATCCGCAGAACGACGGCGATCCAGTTCTCCGCTATCCGGGCCCAGCGACCGTCTCGAATAGGTTTTGTTGCCGCACCGTGGTTTTCAGTCATCACCTTCTGCCCTTCTGTCGGAAACCGAGGTGTGCGTGGGGTTCCCGTGTCGACGATCATCGGTAGGTTCCAGGGTCAACCCGGACCGGGATACCCACAGTTGTTGCTTCGGTAGTGAGACTCATGTCCGCAGGGGTACCCGAGGCGCCCGACGCCCACACCGAGGTCGGGGGTCAGCCCTTGTGATATTGCCGCGTGTGCCGACACGAGCGGCGACCATCACCTCGGTTCCTATTCCCACTGCAGATCTCGGCGTGCCGCGATTACCACCGTGTGTGCGGGGTAGTCGCCCACCATGTCTACGGACGGGTTGAAGGTCGTGGTGATCGGAGCCACCGGCAACGTGGGGACCAGTCTCGTCGACGCGCGCAGCGCCGAACCATCGGTCGATACGATCGTCACGAAGTGATCCGGGACGCCGACGTTCTCGTGCATATGGCGTGGCTGTTCCAGCCCACCCACCGGCCGGAGGCGACTTGGCGCAACAACGTCCTTGGCGCAATCCGGGTCTTCGAGACCGTCGCCGACGAGGCCGTCCCCGCCCTCGTCTACGCATCCTCGGTCACCGCCTACTCGCCGGGACCATCAGCGCACCCGGTGGACGAGCATTGGCCGACGCACGGAGGGCCCGGTGCCGCCTACCCGCGGGAGAAGGCATACCCGGAGCGGTGGCTCGACGCCTACGAGGCTCGCCATCCCAACCTCCGCATCGTCCGGCTGCGCCCGGGCTTCATCTTCAAACGGGAATCGGCAACCGCGCAGCGCCGACTGTTCCTCGGCCCGCTGCTGCCGCGCCGCCTCGTCCGACCCGGCCTCATCCCCGTGGTTCCGGCGCTCACGGATCTACGACTGCAGGTGCTGCACACCGAGGATGCGGTCGCCGCCTACATGGCCGCGATCCGCGGTGCCGTGCACGGCCCAATCAACCTGGCCGCCGAACCCCCGGTCGACAGTGACTTCCTCGCCGAGTTTCGGTGCCCGGCAGGTGCGGGTCCCGCCGACGGTGCTGCGGTCCGCGCTGGCCACCGCGTGTCCGACGCCCCGCCGGCCAAGGGCACCCACCCCGCACCGCCGCCCACCTCACCCGGGTTGCAGCGCTCTCTGACCTAGCGGGAGTTTCCTAGATAGCTGTGGCTTCGGTGCGATTAGCGCTGGTGGGA
>NZ_JARJBD010000121.1:0-24840 GCF_029269925.1 Rhodococcus sp. T2V | reverse complement strand
GCAGCGCGGCGCGAATCACGTGTATCGACACGCCCTATTACCGAAATATCAGTAAGGAGGCGATTTGCCAAGAAACCCCGGTCACGTTTGGTGTTGCTGCGACGGCGACATCCTCGACTCGCCCGCTCTGGTACAGCTGCAAAAGACGTTCAGAATCTTCTGACACGACCACCCATCATGCATGCAGACGGCCGGCGAGGTGCGCGTGTAGATGGTCCACCGCAGCCTGAACTCGCCTGGGTACCTGTGCAGCAGCCGAATACACCGCGTAAATGTCCGCCGGAGGTGTATCGATACACGGTAGTAGCTGCACAAGTGTGCCATCGTCGAGCATGGGCTGAACATGCCACAGCGACCGCATGAGCACACCGCGGCCGTCGATACACCACTGCGTCGCGATGTCGCCGTCGTTGCTGATCATGTTGCCTGCAACTCGGATCGCTGTCTCACCGATCCCCGAGCCGAAACGCCACAGCGCAAAATCGCCTTCGTCCTGGCGCAGCACGATGCAATTGTGTTCGCGCAGATCGCTGATCGCGCGCGGGGCAGGGTGATCAGCGAGATACTTCGGCGACGCAACGGCCACACGACGGTTGCGACACAGCAGTTTTGCCGTCAGTCTCGAATCCTGGAGCAGACCAACACGTATCGCGATGTCGAACGGCGCGTCCGACAGATTCGGCGGTTTGGCGGACAGTTCGATGTCGACGTCGACCCGAGGATTGTCCGCAACGAACTTCGCCATGAGCGGTGCGATGTGGGCGCGGCCGAGACCTACCGACGAATGGATCAACAGTCTGCCGCGCAGTTCGGCGTAATGACCGCTCACTGACTCCTCGAGCTCCGCCAGTTCGCCGACAATGACCGAGACACCCGCCGCGTACCGCTCGCCCTCGGGGGTAAGCGTCGATCTGCGCGTGCTGCGCTGAACGAGCCGGACACCGAGACGGTCTTCCAGCTGCGACAGCCGTTTGCTCACTGACGAAACCGACATGCCCAGCTCGCGGCCGGCCTGGGTCAGGCTCGATGACCGCGCGACGACGTCGAAGAACTCGAGGTCGTCAAACTGCGTCATACCGACCCTTCTTTCCAGTCTGGAAAAACAGTGTTGCCGTCGAGCGGCTATCGCGCGAGCTTATCGCGCAATACGGTGGCAATACCAGTCGAGGATCGAACGAAAACGGAGCTACGATGGGCGCCACACACCGAATTGCCGTCATCCCCGGAGACGGGATCGGGAAGGAAGTAGTTCCCGAAGGGCTGGCCGTGCTCGAAGCCGCCGCATCCGCATTCGACTTCAAGATCGACTATGAGGAGTTCGATTACGCCAGCGCCGACTACTATTCCGACACCGGACAGATGCTTCCCGACGGCTGGTTCGAACAACTGAACGCGTTCGACTCCATCTACTTCGGCGCGGTCGGATGGCCCGACGTCGTCCCCGACCACGTCTCGTTGTGGGGCAGCCTTTTGCAGTTCCGCCGCCATTTCGACCAGTACGTAAACCTACGTCCCGTCAAGCTGATGCCGGGAGTCACGAGTCCCCTGGTCGGTAGGGAACCGGGAGAGGTCGACTTCTACGTCGTGCGCGAGAACACCGAGGGGGAGTATTCGAGCATTGGCGGCAAGATGTTCGAGGGAACCGACCGCGAAACCGTCATTCAGGAAACGGTGATGACTCGCACCGGTGTCGACCGAATCTTGAAGTACGCCTTTAACCTCGCGCAGCGGCGCTCGGCCAAGCACCTGACTTCGGCGACGAAGAGCAACGGTATCTCGATCACGATGCCGTACTGGGACGAACGCATTGAGGCCATGGCCGGTGACTACGAGGACGTGCGCGTCGACAAGTACCACATCGACATTCTGGCGGCGAACTTCGTCATGCATCCCGATTGGTTCGACGTCGTCGTGGCGAGCAACCTGTTTGGCGATATTCTGTCCGACCTTGGACCCGCATGCACCGGGACGATCGGAATCGCACCGAGCGCCAACATCAATCCCGAACGCAAATTCCCCAGCCTGTTCGAACCCGTCCACGGATCCGCGCCGGACATCGCCGGACGCGGCATTGCGAACCCGGTGGGCCAGATCTGGAGTGCGTCGTTGATGCTCGACCACATCGGCGAGCCGGGGGCAGCCGCAGCGATCCTGACCGCCGTTGAAACCGTTCTTGCACAGGGCGGTGCCTCGCTTACCCCAGATATGGGAGGCACCGGGACGACATCTTCACTCGGCACTGCTGTCCGCGACGAGTTGATCCGGGCAACGAAAGCGGGGTAGACACCGTTCTGATGGAAGCGTCTCAACCTCTGCTTCGACGATGGCTGGCACGTAGCCTGCTCGCCTGTCGAGAACCTAGGAGTGGTGGATACATGGTCAGCCCACGGGGTCATCGGCTTGCGCAACCAGGCGGGCAGCCAGGTAGCCGATATGCCCCGAAGGGACATTTCTACCCGCCTGCTTCCGGGTAGCGCACCTTGCAGGATCATGTGGCCTGAGCGACACGGGGCGGCCAGTCGCTTACGGTCCGTGAAGCGTCACGCAATCTGGAGCGCGAGGTTGGTTGGGCTCCGTTCGAGTAGCGGCGCCTGGGTAGCAAACTCCTAAATTTTTGCGAGCATTACGCGAACGCGGCACCGATGCGACGCCGCATCTGCTCCGTGAGTATGGAGTTGCTTTGGCATCCAAACGTCTTCGATGACTCGCGCGATTGAACACGTTCGATTCCGATCGATCAGCCCCTGAAAGGGAGGGGTCGCAGTCCTCTGGATGGAGAAGCGGTCGAACCTGTGGCTATGAGAGAAACTGGTGTCACGGTGTGCGTGGTCGCGGTGGTGATCCCGGTTATCAGGTTGAGGAGTATGCGCGCAGTCTCGACGCCCATCCGGTGTGTGGAATGCGAACGTGGTCATGGCGGGGTGGACTAGTCCAATCGGATTTCGTTGAATCCGGTGACAGACACATCGTCTGGGCAGCGTAGCCCGCACCATCGCAGGCGATCCAGGCAACCAACGGCGAAGGTGTCGTTGGCTGCGACAACGGCCGTCGTGTTGCTGGATCAGACCCGTGCTCAGTTTTCGCGGTCCTGCGATCATGGACAAACGGGTGTAGTCCAAGCTCGTAACCACAGGGGGAAATGCACGCGCTCAGCGAGGAGTTTGTCGATCCCTCGAAGGATCGGCGGAAATCGTGGGTTCGTTAGATCCGGGACCAGCACGCCTGTTGTCGTTCGCCACGTTCGAAGGGCAATCACCGTTAGGTCGGGTTCGCAACCCACCTCACGCGCAGCCGCGGGGACGGCCGCCATGGTTCTCTAACTCAGCTAATGTTGTGTCGCCGACATTCAGTGCGCGGGACACGGTCGCCGGATGGGCGCCGACCAAGTTGGCGGCATCACGAATGGTCACTCGTGGGGTCGGGATACGTTGAGAGTAGCGGTCGTCTCTCGTCTCGGTGGTCTTGACTAACAGGGCTCGCAACGACAATACTGCGAACGATTGCAGTGGACCTATCCGGCACTCTTGGCGCCCTCCTTCTCGGCCCGCCGCAAGAGACGAGCACGTGCCACGACTGGATCGGATTCAAATGAAAGCAACCAAGACCGGATCGTTCTTGTGCTACGCGACGATAGATGACGCAGTACCAATCGATGGACAGGAAACGTAATGAGTACAGGACGCCCTATCGCGGCCCCCGGCCATACAGGTGTCGACTACGAGCAGCGCGTCGATTTCGACAGACTGCGATCATATCGGCTCGGCCGGGCCAAGGCTGCCCTTGAGTCGAGCGATTGCGGCGCGTTCTTGCTGTTCGACTTCTACAACATCCGTTACACCACCCAGACCTGGATTGGTGGGGCGCTCGGCGACAAGATGAGTCGTTACGCGCTACTTACTCGCGGTGGGGAACCGGCGTTGTGGGACTTCGGTTCTGCGGCACGTCACCACCAGCTGTACTCCCCGTGGCTCGACCCCGATAATTCGCACGCAGGGATGCTCGGTCTGCGTGGCGCGATCTCGCCCGAAGCTGGCCTGATGGAGTCTGCAGTCCGAGAGATCAAGGGAATGCTAGAAGACCAGGGCCTGGCGAAATACCCAGTTGCCGTCGATATCGTCGAACCACCGTTCTTGGCCGAGATGGAGCGGCAGGGTCTAAAAGTGGTCGACGCTCAGCAGTTGATGTTGGATGCGCGCGAGATTAAGTCTCAGGACGAGATCATGCTGTTGGCGCAGGCTGCGGCCATGGTCGATGGCGTATATCAGGATATCTACGAGGCACTTAAGCCGGGAGTGAGGGAGAACGAGATCGTGGCCCTCGCGAGCAAGCGGCTGTACGAAATGGGTTCCGATCAGGTCGAGGCGATCAATGCCGTCTCCGGTGAGCGGTGCAACCCGCACCCTCACAACTTCTCGGACCGGATCATCCGCCCGGGCGAGCAGGCATTTTTCGACATCATTCAAAGCTACAACGGGTACCGGACCTGCTATTACCGTACCTTCAGCGTAGGCTGGTCCACTGCACCGCAGCGTGACGCGTACTCGCGTGCCCGCGAATGGATGGACGTGGCGATCCAGGCAGTCAAGCCAGGGGTTTCGACCGCAGAGATCGCCAAGCTATGGCCGAAGGCCACAGACCTGGGGTTCGCGAGCGAGATGGCTGCCTTTGGCTTGCAGTTCGGTCACGGCTTGGGACTCGGCCTGCACGAGCGGCCGATCATCAGTCGGCTCAACAGCCTGGACAACCCTGTAGAGATCAAGGCCGGTATGGTGTTCGCGCTGGAAACATACTGCCCTGCAACCGACGGATTCTCCGCGGCGCGGATCGAGGAGGAGGTCGTGGTTACCGAAGACGGTCCTCGAGTCCTAACTCTTTTCCCGGCGCAGGAACTTGTCGTCGCGAACCCTTACTAAACCCAGGCATTTCGACGAACAAAGGACGATGTGCATGCTGAAAGAATCTAAGGAGCGCGCTGGCGACCTGCTGACCGATCTGTACATCGGAGGCAAAGCCGTGGCCGCGTCCGATGGAGGCCGGTTCGATGTCATCGATCCGGCCTCCGGTGAAGTGATCGCGTCGGTGGCGAACGGCACGGTTGACGACGCTTCGGCAGCTGTCGATGCCGCTGCAGCGGCAGCGGCAGATTGGGCCGCGACCGCACCGCGCGAGCGCGGCGAAATCCTTCGGCGGGCGTTCGAGCTCATGACGGCTGATCGTGAGGAACTAGCAACTCTCATCTCGCTGGAGAATGGCAAATCACTGGCCGACGCCCGTAGTGAGGTTAGCTATGCTGCGGAGTTCTTTCGTTGGTATTCCGAGGAGGCAGTGCGGATCGAGGGAGTCGTTGTCGACGCGCCGTCCGGATCGAATCGGATTCTTGTCACCCGCCGGCCGGTGGGTATCTGTGTATTGGTGACCCCGTGGAACTTCCCCGCTGCAATGGCCACGCGAAAGTTAGCACCTGCACTGGCAGCAGGTTGTACTGCAGTGCTCAAACCAGCTAGCGATACACCGCTCACGGCATTGGCCCTCGCACGAATACTTGAATCCGCCGGCGTGCCCTCAGGTGTGGTGAACGTGTTGCCCGCCCGTCGCTCGGGACCGGTCGTCTCGACAATCCTGCACGATGAACGGGTCCGCAAACTGAGCTTCACGGGGTCCACGGACGTTGGGCGAGTTCTGCTGCGCGAAGCGTCCGACAACATCGTCAACACTTCGATGGAACTCGGAGGTAACGCACCGTTCATCGTATTCGGTGATGCTGACCTAGACGCCGCCGTCGATGGCGCGATGGTAGCCAAGATGCGTAACGCGGGGGAGGCATGCACGGCCGCCAACAGGTTCTATATCGAGGCGTCGATAGCCAACGAATTCACGCGACGACTGGCTGAGCGGATGAATGCGTTGACAGTAGGACCTGGCTCCGAAGAAGCGACGGAGGTCGGGCCACTGATCAATACTGCAGCAGTCGACAAGGTCGATGAACTCGTGCGCGATGCGGTGCAGAAAGGGGCACGTATTGCCACCGGAGGAACGCGTCCCGAGGCAAACGGCTACTTCTACTCACCGACAGTTCTCGTCGATGTGACCGCTGACGCAGACATACTGGGAGAAGAAATCTTCGGCCCGGTCGCGCCGATAGTGACCTTCGAAACCGATGACGATGCAGTCAGATTGGCTAATCAAACCGAGTACGGGCTTGTCGCATATGTCTACACCGCTGACTTGTCCCGTGGCCTACGCGTGGGGGAGCGGATCGAGGCGGGGATGATCGGCCTCAATCGGGGGCTCGTGAGTGACCCGGCTGCGCCCTTCGGTGGGTTCAAACAAAGCGGGGTGGGCCGTGAAGGTGGCCATGAAGGGGTCCTCGATTACACAGAACCGCAGTACTTCGCCGTTGATTGGTGAGTGGCAGTTCGACGAGCAGCGCCGCCGGGCATCAGCCCGGCGGCGCTGTCATGTAAAAGACGGCCAGTACTATCAGGCGTCGATGGTGAGGTCGACGACGAGTTTGCCTGCGGCTCGATACTCATCCATGTACCGGTGCGCTTCGGCAATGTCGCCCAGAGCGAATATGCGGTCGATGTTGGTGCTCACGCGCCCGGATTCGATGGCATCGACGATTTCCTGGTAGATCTCGCCGAACTGCTCACGGTTGAGCACATTGCTGCCGAAGAAGCTGAAGGAGATGTCCCTCTTGTCGGCCACCGCCTTGACGTCGGACAGTACAGGTTTTCCATCGGGCCCGAAGGGTGGATATCCCGCGAGAAATCCAGTGATGCACGCCTTTCCGCCACGCTTGACCGACTGAAGAGCCTCCTGCATCGCGTCGGGGCCGATGAACTCGGCAAGGGCATCGACCCCATCGGGAAAGAGTGCCCGGACGGCGTCGGTGGGATCGTTGTCCAGCACAAGCACATGGTCGGCGCCGGCCTTTTCCAGCGCAGCTCGTTTTCCTTCCCGGCGGGTCGTCGCAATGACGGTTGCACCGCGCTCCTTGGCCAGGGCAATGACCGCTATACCTACAGCGGTACTTCCGCCGTGCACCAGCACGGTCTCTCCCTCATTGGGCATGATCTTGTCGACCGTGCCTCGTGCGGTTCCGAACGTCATGGGAACGGCCGCGAGCTGAGACCACTCGAGCTCGGTGTTCACGGGAACGACGGCACGTTCTGGAACCAGAGTGTATTCGGCGTAACCGCCGTCGATGTCGCGCCCTAGGCCTGCTGACATCGCGAGTACCCGTTGTCCGGGCTGCAAGTCCGATCCGGGAGCGTCCACAACCTCGCCGACAAGCTCGATTCCCAGAACGCGCGGAAATTTGACCATGCCCCCAGAGCCGCCCGCGCGCGTGACCACTTCCGAATGGTTCAGCCCGAATGCCCGAACGTGGATCAAGACCTTCCCGGCTTCGGCCTGCGGAATAGGGCGCTCCTCGATATTGAGCACTTCCGGCCCCCCGGGAGCGTTTACAACTACAGCCTTCATTTTGGTCCTTTCCAGTAACAAGAGGGGCCGAGTCAGAGCCGCACCACCGACCGCCTGCATGGTCGCAGTTCCAACGTCAACGCGCATGCACACGGGGCCGATGCGCCCGCACCGGCGGCTACCACCCAACTCGGCAAACGATTGCAAATGAAGGTTATGGCCGATCTAGTTGTGCGTCAAGGTGGCCATCCTCGGCAGTGAGACGGTCGATACGCGCAGATGTCTACGTGCTCTAGCGAAAGATGTTTGACATGCAGAGAAGATGGCTGCAGAATGACTGCAATCGTTTGTAGTTTTGTGCGTGCGAAGTAGCGTGTGCTAGGTCATGCACTTCCAGTGCCGTGGGGGATGTCGAACTCTGGCTCGTCCCAACCGCGTTGATCGCCCCCAGCACCGTCCAAACTCTCGACCAAACCAACAGGAAAGAGAAGAAGTTGACGAAGTCTCCCGCTGTAGGCTGGATTGGAACCGGTCGTATGGGTTCCCAGCTCGTACAGAGGTTGCTGAACGCCGGATATGACGTCAGTGTGTACAACCGCACTGCGTCCAAGGCTCAGCCGCTCGTCGACCGGGGAGCGAAGCTGGTTTCGAGTCCAGCCGAGCTCGCGGACCGTGACATCGTCTTCACGATGGTTTCAGCGCCTAAGGATCTCGAGGCGGTCACGACGGGTCCGGGCGGTCTGCTGACAAATCCCGATTACGCACCTCGGATTATCGCTGACTCCTCAACGGTTTCGGTCGAAGCCAGTGAACTTCTTCGCGCTGCAGCCGCGGAGCGCGGAACACAGTTGCTGGCCACGCCGGTGAGCGGAAACCCAGCCGTCATCGCGGCAGGCAAGCTGACCGTCGCGGCTTCAGGTCCACAGCAGGCTTTCGATGAGGTCGAGCCGCTTCTTGAAGCATTCGGTCGTGGCGTGACCTATGTCGGTGACGGTGAGGTGGCTCGCTTGGTGAAGATCGCCCATAACATCATGCTTGGTGTGGTCACGCAAACTCTGGCAGAGATCACGGTATTGGTCGAGAAGGGTGGCGTGACTCGCGAAGCATTCCTGAACTTCTTCAATGACTCGGTTATGGGCTCTGTCTTCACTCAATACAAGACTCCGGCTTTCGTGAACCTCGACTTCGCTCCGACGTTCACCAATGTCCTGCTGCAGAAAGACTTCGATCTCGGTCTCGATGCCGGTCGTAGCTTGGGTGTACCGTTGCCAGTGACTTCGGTGACTCGCAACCTGGTGGCCCACGAGGTGGGAAGCGGCAATGTGGAACTCGACTTCGCGACGCTGCTTCTGACGGTAGCGAAGGGTGCGGGGCTCGAGCTGGCGCCCGAGAATGCTGTTGTGAGCGATGGTCTAGAGGCTAGCCAGTCGGCGTAACTCTTCGCCCCACAGTGGCAATGCTCTTTGGTTCTGCGGGTGGTAGACAAGCGCACCGCTGTCGTCTCCGAGCGACTGCCGTCGCCCGGATGCGACAGCGGTGCCTCCGCTTCGAATCCTGAATATCGTAGTGCCTGAATAGGAGAAGGTTTGTCTGCCAAGATCATCGATGGAAGATCGGTCGCTACCAAAGTGCGAAACCAAGTGAAGCTGGCCACCGAATCCTACTATTCGGCAACGGGACGACGGCCCGGACTGGCCACGGTTCTGGTTGGTCACGACCCAGCTTCCCATGTCTACATCAACAACAAGCGAAAGCAGTGCGTAGCGGCTGGGATGGTGGACCTCCACCATCCCTTACCTGCGGAGGTGGCACAGGAAGATCTGGAAGCGCTTTTAAGGAAGCTGGCGGCTGACGACTCGGTATCTGGAGTACTGTTGCAGCTCCCGGTGCCCGAGCACCTCGACGCCAGCGCGCTCCTCGACTGCATCCCGGCCCACAAAGACGTCGATGGACTGACGACGGAGAGTGCTGGGCTTCTTGCGCGCGGACTTCGAAGCTTGCGGCCATGCACGCCGGCGGGAGTGATTGAACTACTTCGCGTCTCCGAAATCGAGGTATCGGGTCGTCACGCGGTAATCGTGGGGAGATCGCAATTGGTCGGAAAGCCATTATCTCAGTTGTTACTCCAAAGTGATGCCACGGTCACTGTTGCGCATTCGAGGACGCAGAATCTGCCGTCGATTACCCGTGATGCCGATATCATCATTGCAGCGGCGGGTGTCCCGCACCTAATCGGTGCGACGCACGTGAAACCCGGTGCAACTGTGATCGATGTAGGTATTCATCGAACACGAGACGGACTGCGTGGCGACGTCGATTTCGACGCAGTTGTCGACATTGCAGGTGCTCTCACCCCCGTTCCCGGCGGCGTCGGGCCGATGACAATAGCGATGTTGCTCAGCAACACCCTGCAGGCGGCAACCTTCAACACCCAAGGTATGGCCGCATCTGTGCGCTGAATCCTTGCAGATATCGGCCTGGTATAGCGACGTTGTCGCTAGCTCATCCGGGTGAATGTCCCTAATTGCAAGTCGGTTGATAGGTAGTAGATCGGATGTCCGGGAGGCGGCATGGCAGCTCGAATCGGTGCGACGGTATCGGCGGCGGGTTGTGCTGCAACCCTGATCCTGGCGGGCTGCGGTGCACCGTCCTCGTCCGGCGGTGGTGGGGGCGACGAACTTGTTCTTGCGGACGGCTACGAGTTGGGCGGCTACAACCCGATCGCCGGATACGGGCCGGCCGGTGATGCGAAGATGTACGACGGCCTGGTCCGGTTGACCGGTGGGGACGGCATGCCCGGGTTCGAGCCGGCACTGGCCACACAGGTTCCGACACCGAACGCGGATGTCACGGTGTGGACGGCGACCCTGCGCGACGGGGTCCGCTTCAGTGACGGCACCGACTTCGGCGCCGAGGACGTCGTGGCCACCTACCGGGCGATCCTCGATACGGCGTCGGCGTCGGAGGCGAAATCGTCGTTCGAGATGATCGATGAGGTGGTGGCGGTAGACGAGTCGACCGTGCAGTTCCGGCTCGCCTACCCGTACACCCCGTTCTTGACGAAGCTGTTGATCGGCGTGGTGCCGTCCGAGGCGGTAGCGACCCCGGGTCTGGCGGCGGAGTCCGCACTGAACACTAACCCGATCGGCACCGGACCGTATCGGTTGATGAGCCTGAGCCCGGACCGTGCGGTGTTCGAGGTCAACGATCAGTACTGGGGCGGCGCCCCGGAGGTGAAGAAGCTCACCTTGATCTACGTGCCGGACGACAACACTCGCGCCCAGCGCATGTCGTCCGGTGAGATAGACGGCACGAATCTGCCTCCACTGCTGGCGAATACGTTCACCGAGAAGGACGGCATGGCGGTGACCGCGCACACCTCCGCGGACTGGCGAGGCGTGTCGTTGCCGACCGGCAACCCGGTGGCCGGGGACAAGGCGATTCGGATGGCGTTGAATCTGGCGGCTAACCGGAAGTTGTTGATCGACAACGTCCTCGGTGGGCACGGGCGCCCGGCCGCGACCCCGATCCCCGAGGTCTACGGGAACGCCTACAACCCGGATGCGACCTTCCCATATGACCCACAGCGGGCGAAGCAGGTCCTCGACGACGCCGGATGGGTCCCGGGCGCGGACGGAATCCGGGTCAAGGACGGCCGGCGCGCCGTGTTCACCATCATGTACAACTCGGTGGACACGGTCCGTCGCGATCTCGCCCAGGCCTTCGCTTCCGACGCGCTGGCGGTGGGGGTGGCGATCGATCTGGAAGCGCTGTCCTGGGATCGCATCGACCCCCGCATCAACACCGATGCCACGCTCCTCGGCGGTGGCGACGAACCGTACGACCCTGACACCCAGGCCTTCAACGCGCTCGACTCGGCGTTCCTCGCCCCCGGTGTGGGCAGCATCTACGACAATGCGAGCGACTACGCGAATCCGGCGGTCGACGCGGCACTCGAGAGCGGACGCCGCAGCCTGGACCAGGCGTCCCGTGACCGGGACTACCGCGACATGCAGGCCGCGTACGTCGCCGATCCCGGGTACGTGTTCCTAGCCTTCCTCGACCATACCTACGTGTCCCGGAACTCGGACTGGACCATGTCCGGTCCGGTCCTCGAGCCTCATTCCCATGGGGTGACCTGGGGCCCGTGGTGGTCGCTGCAGTCGTGGACCCGCGGGTCGTGACCGACCTCGACGTTCGGATGAGCGCACCCGCACCGGGTGCCTTCGCCCGCGCCAGGCGACAAGGCATCGCCGCGATGGGGGGCCGACGGGTCCTGTTCATCATTCCCGTCCTGGCCGTCGTTTCCGCGGCGGTGTTCGCGGCTGCGGCGCACTCGCCGTTCGACCCGCTGGTCGGCTACCTCGGCACCCGGTATTTGACCACCAGCGAGGCGGATAAGACCGCGATCGCGGACCAGCTGGGCTTCACCAAACCCTGGTACGAGACGTATGGGAGCTGGGTGCACGGCGTGCTCGCCGGGGACCTCGGGATCTCGCGGTCATTCAATCAACCCGTGGCTCAGGTGATCAGCGAACGGCTGCCGTGGACACTGCTGTTGGTCACAGTCGGTCTCGGAGCGGCCATCATCTTCTCTCTGCTGCTCGGGGTATGGGCGGGCATGCAGCGCGGCAGTTGGCTCGACCGGCTGGTCGCGGCGGTGTGCCTCGTCGTGCAAGGGCTGCCCCCGTTCGTGCTGGCCCTGACCGCGATCGTCTTCTTCTCGCTCGGGATGGGCTGGTTCCCGGTCGCGGGCCTGACCGACGGCGGCGCCGATCCCACCGTCGGGCAGGTGTCGCGGCACCTGATTCTGCCCGCCGGGGTCCTCGCGATCTCGCAGATGCCGTGGCTACTGCTGGCAGTCCGCGAGTCGGTGGCCTCGGCCCGGGGTGAGGATTTTGTCGCTGGCGCGCTCGCCCGCGGCGTCGATGTCCGCACCATCACCCGGCGGCACATCGTGCCGACCTCGCTGGCACCATTCGTGACCATCATCGGAGTGCGGCTACCGGAAATCATCGTCGGCGCCGTCCTCGTCGAAGAGGTCTTCTCCTGGCCGGGCATCGCGGGGGCGCTGGTGGAGTCCGCCCGCAATCTCGACATGGCGTTGCTGGCACTGTTGACTGTCGGCACCGTGGTGGCGGTCATGCTCGGCAGCCTCCTCGCCGACATCGCGTATGCGCTCCTCGATCCGAGGGTCTCCACCGATGGGTAGGCGGCGACTGATCCTCTCCTCGATCGTGCTGGGCGCCATCGCCCTCTACGCCGTCGCGATCCCCGCTCTCGCGGGGATCGACGATCGGATCATCGATTTCGCGCAGGCCCGGACTTCGCCGTCGCTCGCGCATCTGTTCGGCACCGATGCGTCCGGGCGTGATCTGTTCGTGCGCATCGCCAAGGCCATCCGCACCTCCCTGCTCATCGCCGCGGCCTGCGCGATCCTCGCCACCGTCCTCGGGGTGGTCGTCGGCGCGGTGTCCGGGCTCGCCGGCGGGTGGATCGACCGGATCGTCATGCGCTGCACTGACGCCGTGAACGCCCTGCCGCATCTGCTGCTGGGTATCGGGATCGTCGCGATGTTCCGAGGCAGTGTGCTCGCGATCGTGCTGTCGATCGCCCTCACCCACTGGACGCAGGTCGCCCGCATAATCCGCTCGGAGATCCTGAGCCTGCGCAGCCGCCCCTACATCGATGCGGCCATCCTCGCTGGTGCCTCCCGGCGGCACATCATCACCGCGCACCTCGTGCCCGCCACCGCACCGCAGGCACTGATCGCCATCGTTCTGCTGCTCCCGCACGCGGTGTGGCACGAATCGACGCTCTCGTTCCTCGGGTTCGGGCTGCCTCCGCACGCACCGAGCCTCGGCACCCTCCTTGAGGAGGCCCGCAGTTCCTTGTTGCTCGGGGGATGGTGGACCCTGGCATTCCCTGCCGGGATCCTCGTCGTCACCACCATCTCGGTGGCGGTTGCCGGTTCCGCGCTAAGCCGGCGCCTCGTCCCGCCCCCGCCGAAGGTTCTCGTCAGGTGACCGCCACACTGAGCATCGACGACCTCACCGTCCGGTTGCCGGTCGACGGCGGCGTGGTCCACGCTGCCAGCGGCGTCAGCCTGGACGTCCCGGCGGGCTCGGTCACCGCGCTGGTGGGCGAGTCCGGTTGCGGAAAGTCGATCGCCGCCGCCGCGATCATGGGCATGCTGCCCGAAGGTGCGCAGGTGTCCGGGACGATCACGATCACCACCGCGGGCTCCGCGATCCAGGTCGTGCCCGACGGCGGTGCGCCGGACAGGTTCCGAGGCCGGGTGGCGGCGCTGATCCCGCAGTCGCCGTCGACATCGCTCACCCCGGTGCGCACCGCCCGATCGCAACTGCAGGAAACCATCGATACCCTCGGCGGAACGCACACCTGCGAAGAACTCGCCTACCGGGTCGGCCTGGAATCCTCTGCTCTCGACTTGTACCCGCACGAGCTGTCCGGCGGCATGGCGCAACGTGTCGTCCTCGGGGCCGCGATCGCCGCCGATCCCGCCGTCATCGTGGCCGATGAGCCCACCTCGCACCTCGACCGCGATCTCACCGACCGCACACTGAGCCTGCTGCGTGAACTCGCCGACGCAGGTGCCGCCGTCCTGCTGATCACCCACGATCTCACGTCGCTCCTGCGCACCACAGTCACCGACACCATCGCGGTCATGTATGCCTCGCGGATAATGGAGATCGGCCCCGCAGCGGAGGTTTTCGCCGACCCGTGGCACGACTACACCGCCGACCTGCTCAATGCGCTGCCGTCGCGGGGACTGCATCCGATACCCGGATCACCACCGAGCCTGACAAACCTTCCGAGCGAGTGTGTCTACCACCTGCGCCGGCCCTCCTCCACCCAGTCGAGGGGACCGACCTTCCTGTCGAGCATCGGCGCCCGAACGGTCCGCACAAGGTGCGAGGGTGCGCGACCATGAGCCTGCGCGCGGAGAACATCACCGCCGGGTATCGACGCGGGACCCCGGTGCTGGAGGGAGTGTCGCTGATCCTCGACAGGGGCGAGACCGTGGGGCTGACCGGCCCGTCCGGCAGTGGCAAGACCACCCTCGCTCGCGTGCTGTCGACGCTGGAGCGGCCCTGGTCGGGCACCCTGACCATAGACGAGCACCCGGTGACCGGCACCCGATTCGCCGACCCCGCCGCGGTCCGCGTCGCCGTCGCTATGCTGTTTCAGTCCCCGCGGGCGGCCACCAACCCGAGGTGGACATTGGCCAGGATAATCACCGAACCTCGCACCATCAGAGGTGCAGCGGCCACCACCAACGAGGTAGCAGCGCTCGTCGAGGAGGTCGGGCTCACACCGGATCTGCTGACCCGTCGCCCGCACGAGGTCAGCGACGGACAACTGCAACGCGCCTGTCTGGCACGGGTCCTGGCGCAGCGTCCGCGCTACCTCATCTGCGACGAAGCCACCGCCATGTTCGACGCAGCGACCACCGCGGCACTGGTTCGGCTGATCTTCGCCCGCGCCGAACGCGACCGTATCGGCGTGTTATTCGTTAGCCACGACCGTGAGCTGTTGGATACGAGCTGCGCGACGGTCCGCACCCTGGACTCGCTGTCCGATGCGCAGCCAGCCACGCCTTGACGCGGTAATAGCCTGTCCACGCACAGGAAGTGTCAGGGGGCCTCGCCGCGATCGCGTTGCGCCGGTGACATCTGCCGCTGCAGGGGGGTGGGTGTGGCCAATTCCGTCCTACTCGTGATCGTGTTCGCGGGTGGCCCGTGCCCTAATCCATGATCGGCACCGGGTCGCTAAATCCTTGTGCAGTTTGCCTATTCGCGCTCGCCAACAAAATCAGTTTCCCGTCCTATTTGGTGCGCCCGGTGGTGCGTCAGGCTGGGCGAGGGCATCTTTACCGCGGTGGAGGGTCTTGGTTACCTACGAACGTGGTAGTGGTGCCGGTGTAATTGTCGTGCAACGCCCTTCAGAGCGGCCCTTGACCCGAGGGGGTGTCGAGTTTTGCCAACGCGAACGCCGGAGCCGGATCGAATACCGGCGCCTTGGCAGCCGGCGCGCCGCCGAGTGACCCGGTTCCCGTTCTGCATCGGCGATGGCCGAGCACCCGGTTTGGCCTAGGGCGATGATCGCACCAGATTCGATGACAGTGGTCAGGGGCGTTGGCGCGCGTGTCGATTCTCCTGTCATCTGTGAAGCTGAGGTACATACGATATGGCGTTCACCTCTGACACCCTCTATGAGGTATGACCAAATTGCGTTGTTGGAAAACGTATTTCGAGGACACTTCGATCTATGCGGATCGAGTGGGCACATGAGGGCAGCACGGGTCACGAACTGGCGAGGCAACCATAACTGGTACTGAGAAGGATTTCGCAGAACCGCGTTGCCAAGTCCTGTGCGGTGGGCTCGTGTCCTTTCTTCCGGCTTCGTTTCATTGCTCCCGCCTCATGATGTCTTCGCCGGATTGTGGTCGATGGAGAACGGCTCCGATTACGAACGCCAGAGCGATGCCACCGCCTGCGAGTACGCCAGCGGCGATTCCGGCCGCAGTTCCCGCTGCGGAGACGACCAGGTTCTGGAACTCGCTAGGGCGTTGCTCGTTCACCATGATTGGCGCCGTCCGTGCTTGTCTAGGTGTGCTCGTTCCGCCTTGGCGAGGGCGTTATTTCGCCCGACTTGGGTGAGGTTGCGGTCGAGATAGATGCGGTCGCTGCGTGTGTGGCTGCCTTGACGGTTGTCAGGTAACGAGCGCTGGGTGTTAGCTGTTTTCTGGGCAAGCAGGCGGTGCCGTTGTAGGCGGGGGTGAATGCAAACCATTCCCAACACCATTTCAGTCGGGTCGCCCTGATTTCTAGCGATTTCCCGGAAAAGAGCCGTCGAATACATCACAACGTCATTTCCTACCTGTCACCGTGGGTGCGCCGGTGGTGGCGCCAGCTCAAAGCGACGTCCGCAGCCACCACTGATCCGTGTGACAACCATGCAACCTACGACAACTGCGGCACCCACGACCGACTGCGCCGTGTGACACGTTGTCGAGTCCACCTAAATCGACGACAGCTTTTCCGATTCCAACCTCGGAATCCGTCCAGAGGACGGCAGCACGCCCGGCGTCGATCTTGGAATCGCCTCAGCCACCGGTTGCTCCGCAACCAGGGAACGCCATACCTGTCCATTCGCGCGGAGCTGCCTGGCGGCGCTCGTCATCCATCACCGCGTTCGCAGGTGGCAGACATGCTCTAGGTAACCCACCTGTCGGTGTGTGTCTCGTCGGTTCATCGAGATCAGCACGTCGACCTTGACTGATCCGTACCAGGTGGGCAGCAGGCCGCCTGGACCGGCTCCGCGGCGTCGGCGGCTCGAAGGACCTCGAGCTGGGGGAGTCCGCCGACAAGTCGGTCGACTGGGTCGAGGTTGACGGTGGCGCGTAGGGGTTCGACAACCGTGACAGCACGGCGAGGCCACCGACGATGACGGGCGCCTTACCGATGAGTGCCCGAACCTCGTTCACACCCGGGAGGACGGCGGCCATCGCATCGCCGACAAACACGACATGGCTACCAACCACTGGTCGACTGAGCACCGGGTGCCCAGGCATCCGGGATTTCCCGGCCCCGCCCGAGGTCCTGGGCGAGATTGAGCGCGATGAACACCGGATGCGCGGGCGGTCTATTCGAGCGGATTGGAGTCTGGCTCGATCCGGGACTGGACGACCGCAGGAACCGCGTCACCCGCGACTGGTGCGGGATTCGGGGCCGGGGTTCCGCCGTCGCAGTTCCACAGTCCGCGGTCGGCGGCCTCGGCTTCGATCAACCGGGTTGCGGCGCGAAGGTAGTCGACGGTGTAGGTGCGGGCGGCCCCAAACTCTATGGCCTAATCTAATAGCGGCCCTCTTCATCTTTGAATTGCGATAAGCGTGAACAGGCTGCAGGAGGGCGGTAGTCGCACGCCCCCACCCTAATCGCGAGGGGGGCGTGCGCCGTCGTCGAGCTTTTCCGTCGATCGTTCAGCCGACGTGCCGGGTGCCCTCGGCGAGATCGCTGTAGCCGGGGAAGTTGTTGCCGTACCCGGGTGTCCCGTTCTCGGCGCCGAGGCCATTCTCATTCAGGCAATGCGTGTTCACGTAGGAGGCAGGGTTGGGGTTCTCCAACGCTTCACGCCAGCTCTCCAGATCGTAGGTGGGTCCAGTGACCTCACGGCTTCCGATCTTCTCGATCGGAATCATCTGGTGGCACTCGAGCTGTTGCCAGATGCTGTCGGCGAGCTGCCCGTACAGCCCTGGCACGCAGCTTTGGATCTGGTGCCACATCGAGACGGTGACGTCTCGGTTCGCGGGTGCGTTTCTTGCTGCACTCGTCGGTGTGAGGACGATCTTGTAGTCAGGTCCCGCGACGGCCTTCGTGGAGATCCCGGCTACATACTTGTTGGCTCCGCAGCCAGATACCGAAGGAGCTGCGGACGCTGTCGACGCGAGACCTAGAGCGACTACGACAGCGGTGAGGATGACTACGAGTAGGGAAAGGATGTGCCTGGGAGAGATTCGTGTTGCCATGACCAGCTCCTGTGTGCAGGGTTGACGGCCGCGCCGAGCAGCAACTGAACGTTTGCTGCTCGGCGGACCCTTGCTACCAACTACCCCGGGTATGGCCGACTCCTGTTGTGTTCCTGTTGGGTTCGCGGCCCGTCAGGCAGAAGTGTGGTCGTTTCCGGAGCTTTGCCATCATCGCACTTTTCTGGGAGCCGTATGTTACTTCCGTGTTAACGAACGGCGAGGTGTTGAGGTGGAGGGTCTGACCCACTACAGTCATTAGCTTGATACTCAAGTGCCAAACATTCGTTGCTCGACTTTTGGGTTTCGCTTGTGCTGGAGCGGGTGCTTGGGAGTACCATTTGTGAGTCCGGTACGCCGGATGTTGCAAGACCGCATTGGCGGGACTGCTACCAACACCCTGGTGGTCGCGTTTGCCGACCCCCGGATCTGAAACCCCCTGGTTCGCGGCCGGGGGGCTTCTTTTGTATTGGAAGGTCGGGGATTGCTGGTCGCTGACAGAACGACGTTGACCTCGACTACGGTCCTCACCATGGGCGGCGAGTGGATCCAAATCGACCGAGATTGCGTGACGTGCGGCAAAGCCGCTTTCCGGCACTACATCTACGCCAGCCTCGGCGGCGTGCTCATCGAGACCGACCTGTACGAATGTGTCACCCCGGGTTGTCTTGGGCCTGTCGCGATCTGCGAACCGATCGACGGATGATCGCGAAGAAGCAAACCGGCTGAGCTGCGACGCTCTGCTGGTGGGTCCAGTGTCGCGCCAAGGTCGGTTCAGACGCGCCTGGCGGACGAAACCCCGCCGAGTGTCCGCGGCGCCTCGGCGGGGTTTCGTCCGCCAGGCGCAAGTCTGGGAGGAGGTCGGTGCGAGACGTTATTATCTGCGCCGATTTACCACCACCGCGTCGGCATCGATCAATTTTCAGCTGTCTGCCACGTCGCACCGCGAAGGCTCCGCAAGGTGAGCCCAGACGGCAATACGCAAAGGCCCGCCACCTCATCGCGAGGTGACGGGTGCTTTTATCGTTTGTGAGGCGGGCTAGTTTCCCGCGATGTCCGCCTGGTTGCGGGTGGCGGAAGCTCCGATGCCGGAGGACGTGTTTTCGGTGACGACGACACCGTCGACGATGATCTTGCAGCAATGGCGTCGCTGTCTTCGAAGCCATTGGGTGCTCTCACGGTGGCGACCTTGATGATTCCAGTCACCATCACGTCCTTCGACCAGGGAAGCGCGATGCCGTTCTCCTGCGACATGTTGGCATCGCCGGATGTGTAGGTGACTGGTCGAAGCATCATTGTGAGAAGGCGAGGGTGCCGTCGCTGAATCGTGCTGGTCCGGGTGTGCCTTCGAGGCATTCGACGATGTGCGGCTCCTCGTTCACCGGTTCGACGGGTGCGTCGGTGGTGGTCTCCGGAGGCGGGGTGGTGCGTCGAGTGTGGTGGACGCCGGGACCGGGGTGGTCGTTGCCGGTGGCGTCGTGGTGGAGGACGGCGCCGACGATGTGTGGCTTGTCTGGTCGCCGCTTCCACATCCGGTCAACATCAGGGCGCCAGCGAATACCCAGACCGCCAGATGTCGTGTCATTGGTGTTCCTTCCGACGACGACAGCATCTCGTGCGTCGTCCGGATGCGAGTTCCTCGTGGTTTCAGGCGGCCGCCTCGTCCGTATCGGGCCTGTCCGCGGCGGGACGCTCTGTTGCGGGTTATCGGCTCTGCACGTGGTCGGTCCAGTGGTGGCCGTCGTGCCAGCGGATCAACCGTGCATCAGCGGTGTCGGGATACCAGCCCGGTGGCACCGGGTGAGCGGTCGCTGCCGTGCTGCCGGACTTGACCGCCCGCACGATCAGCAGGATGACGCCGATGATGATGGCCAGTATCACGGCCAACGCGGCGCACACGATCAGCCAGTGCCACGGACTCATTGCTCCCATAGCCGTGAGTATGGCCCCGGAGCCGGTGGCGGAACTCGACACGACTGAGGTGGACCGAAGTTCATTCACGCGAACGACAGCTGAGGCGCCGCCCGGGGCGGGGTAATACTGGATCACCGTCACACGCGACGTCGGCGCCTGTGGCCGTACTCGAGCGCTCGACACGCCATGGGGACGGCCTCCGTTATTCGGTGAGAACGGGAGCGGCGGCTGGGATCGCGTGGATCACCACTCGCGGACCGATAGCCGTGACGGTATGCGGTTGCCTCGGTGGGTGGGGTGTCGGTGCCGACGACCGCTGGGCCTGGACCGCCCGGTTCAACGCATGGAAACGAGCACGATAACGGCAGTCAGCACGACGGCGACCAGTTCGATGGCCCCGAGGATCAGTGCGGCAACGGCCAGACCGGAGCCCGTTTCGTGGTCGCGCCCGGCGGTCTCGACGTAACCGATCGCGCCGAATACCAGTGCCGGGAGGCACAATCCGGTCAGGGCGCAGAACAGTGCCACGATCGCGCACATGTTGGTTCGCTCGGGCGCCTCGATGCTGAGGTCGGTCTCGTCGAATGTCACCACGGGCAAATTCCTCGCATTCATTGGTGGAGAAGGTGCGGACGGGTCGGGCCGCTGAGCCCTCGACGCAACCGGTCACGCTGTCCTGCGTGAACTGGGTGCCCGGAGTCGCAGCGGAGGAAGGTGTTCACCGTGCAGTGGTGAGTGGGCGTCTCCGGTGCTGGTGGCGGACGATGACGGTGGCACTGACCGCCCACGCGCCGAGCCCGATGACGGACATGCTGGGTGACCATGTGGTTGCTGCCAGGGAGAGGCAGTACACCCCGGTCGCCGTGACGAGGCCGCTGGTCGGCGTGGTCAGTGGTGTCATCGTTCCCGTTTCGCTTGTTGCTCTGCGCGATGTGCTGTCGATTGTGCCAGAGCATCGGTGTCGTCATGCGGCGGGATCGTGTGTTTGCTGGGGTTTGCTGATATGACTTCTGGATGCGAGTGCTGGCGGTGGCGGCGTTGGTCGCCGGAATGGTGTGCGTTCTGGTCGGGTCGTGGTGGTGGGCAGCCGGGTGGATAGTGGCTGGTCTGATCCTGGATGGTGTTGCGCGTGAGCAGGCCGCGAAGCGGCGTGCGGCGCGTGCGGCGGGTGTCGAGCCGTCGCGCCCCTTCCTCGAGTTGTTCGGTGGTTGGGGAGAGTAGCCGCCATCGCGCCGGGGATTGGGGTTGGCGTTACGTCCACGCCGCGGAGCGGCACCCCGATGCGCTTGCCCTGTCATGCGAATGATAGAGGTGTGCAGGGGGAGTGCCCGAATCCCGCACCACCGATCCGGAGGAGTTCGTGTTCTGGGTGGTGCGGTGGGTGTCCGAGCGGACTTCGTTGAGTCTGCATCCACCGGAGCGGCCGGATTTCCGAGGTCCGTCCTGGGCCACCCAGCCTCAGCTGTTGAAGGACCTCGATACCGGGTGGCCCGGTGCGTGGCTGAGCGCCACCCGGACGGCGTTGTCGGTGGCCGGCGCCGACGACATGCTGCCACCACGCTCATGACAGCCGGCCGAGCCTGGAGCGGGTATCGACGGGCGGATCGGCGTGTTCGCAAACGAACGCGAAGTGGGGCGCACCTTTATGGTAGGCGTGCCCCACTGCCGGTGTTCGGGTCGAGCGAGCCGGTCATGCGGTACGGCGTGCTGCTCGACCGTCACCTCCCCGGCGGCTGGTTTTAGCTCGCGGCTTTCCACCGGTTGCGTCCGTCGGAGCCGGGTGCGCAGACCATGGGGGTTCCGGTGCTGGTGACGCCGGTGCCGCCGCTGCAGAAGGCGCCGGGTTTGACGACGTTCCCCGAGGGTGCTGGGTTCGGTGCCGGGGTGGGCGGTGTTGGTGCGGGGCGAGATTGCGGTGCCGGCGCGGGACTCGGTGCCGGGGTTCCGCCGTCGCAGGTCCACAGTCCGCGGTCGGCGGCGCGGGCGGCGGCTTCGGCTTCGATCAACCGGTCCGAGGTGCGCAGGTAGTCGACGGTGTAGGCGCGGGCGGCTCCTTCGCGGGCGGCCTTGATGGCGTAGTCGCCGTCCATGTCGTTGTCGAGCGCGACGTAACGGTTGACCTGGCCCGCGCTATCGGTGTCGGGTTGCGTCGGCTCCGGGTTGAGTTGGATTGCCCGGCTGAGGAGGTGATCCTTCGCGAACTGGGTTGATTGTGCTGCCCAGCAGTCTTGGCCTTCGGGGGCGTCGATGCCGAGGACGGATACGGTGAGCATCTCGCCGCTGGTGGGGTGTCGGGTGACGAGGGTGTCTCCATCGATGACCTCGACGACCTGGGTGACGCGCTCGATCGTGTAGGGGTTGGCCGGTCCGGCCACTGCTGGGGCTGCCGCTGCGCCGAGGGCGGCGAGGGTGGCGGCGCCGACGAGGACTGCTCGCGCGGCCCGTGGGGGCGTCGTTGTCGATCTGCTGTGCACGTGAACTCTCCTGATGTGAAGGGGTGACGCCCGGACCGCGGATCTGGCCATGTGGCGTCGGTGTGGCTGTGGGGCAGTGCTGAGACCTATGCGTCATCCACGGTGGACGCGAACATCGATGTGGTGATGTGAGGTTCGGGGGTGGCGGAACGGACCGGCTGGCGTGGTGGCATCGGTCCGATGCTGCCCGTCCTGCTGGTTCCCCTTCGGTGGGGTCAGCAGTCGCCGTCGGCGGCGGCGTAGATGGCGCGCTCGATTTCGGTGCGGTCGGCCTTTGGGATTTCGTCCCACGTCGGTTCATTCGGATCAGGGGCCGGGACGTCGAGGTCACCGGACGCTTCGAGGTCCTGGAGAAGTTCTTCGCCGCCGGTGCGTGCGAGTTCGAGCAGGCCGTCGGCGGCTTCGTTCGCGTCGAAGGGTTCGCCGACCAGGTCGGCGAGTTCGCGGACCGCGTCGAAGTACTCCAGCGTGTCGTGGCACGTCTGGAGGTAGAGCGCGGCTCCGTGCTGGTTCTTCTCGCTGGTGGTCTCGGCCGCCGCGGTGGTCGTGGGTGGGGCGGTGATCCGTTTGATGGTGGAGTCGGCGTCCTGTGTCGAGGTGGTCGCGGTTTCCGAGGCAGTGTTGTTTGCCGTGGTGGCTGGGTCGTCGCTGCAGGCGGTAAGGATCAGCACGGCCGCGTTCATGCATGTAGCGATCGAGAGGATGCGGCGGATTCGCATGGTGTGTGGCCTGTCTGAAGTCTTGTCCGGGGGAATCGTTATGAAGAGTTGGAGCTGCGGATCGGTGGGGACCGGCTCCCTGGGAGTAGATACCAGACGTGCCGGAGGTGGAAGATAACTGGGGGGTCGCTGACGGTAGCCGCCGGCACGGGGGATGGTTGTGTGTACCTGCGCAGGGTGCTCCGGGGTGGCGCAGTAGTGTTCTGCCGGTGTCCTTGACATCTCAGATCGAGTGGGCCGGATCGCCATTCATGCGGTTCGCGCAGAAATCTATTCCCAACCCTGGTGCGGTGACTGCGGTCCACGACGGGATCCGCAAGCAGGCACTCCGGACGAAATCCAGCCATTCCGGGAAGAGGCCGGACTGGGGGCTGATCGGGACCGCCATCGATTTTCGGCTGAGACTAGCGTTCACCACGGACGACCTCGTCCCGGTGTCGGCGCGGAGGGGCCACACGGCGCTGACCAGAAATCATCCGGAAGCCGCGGCCTTGCTGGGCGAGTTGACGGCCGCGATCGCCGCCACTCTCGCCGAGGCACCCCCACAGCCGGCCGACCGTATCGAGCTGCCCGAATCCATCGAGAACGACCTGCTCCGCCTCTGCGTGGTCGCCGGCCAGCTGGACCAGCTCTACCGCTCGTACCCGCATGTCATCGACAAGACACCGCTACTGGACGGCGGGAGGGCGGTGACGTTCGATCAGGCAGTGCACAGGTGCCGTGGTTCGTCATCGATCAACTCCACGACCAGGTCTGCCTCGCGAACACCGGACTGGGCCAGTTGCGTGCCAGTGCGCGCACCGCGCGCTCGGGGATGAGCTTTTCCGGTTCCGACGCCATCGGCGGCGCCGATGCGGACCTGCAGGTCGACGGGCTGCTCCTCGACTTCAAATCCACGCACGCCGCGACGACGATCACCAAGTCCGATGTCTATCAACTCGCCGGGTATGCACTCATGGACTTCGACGACGACCACCACATCGATCACGTCGGCATCTACTGGACACGCCACGGCATCAAGCGCACGTTCTCGCTCCCCGGGTTCTTCGAACTGCTCGGGGCCACCGAGACGGTCCCGGAACTCCGTGCCGGCCTGCGTGCCGAACTCGCCGCATACGACGAACAGCGCCAGCGCGCCCGCGACGCGGCGAGAAACGCCGCCGAGCACCGAGAGGTCGTCGATGCCACAGGTTCGCACGAGAGCGGCGAGGAGATACCGGTCCGCCGCATCCATCAGACCCGTCGATGGCTGCACCGCGTCTTTCAGCGCTGAGACCTGAGCATGGCGCAGGTTGTCAGCTACCGAAGAACGGCAGCCCCGGCGGGTTGGGTTCGGGTTCTGGCTGCGGTGTGGTGCTCCCGTCGACGGTGAGGGTGACTTTGTCGCTGCCGACGGCGGATCGGACGTCGCCTTGGAGCCAGCAGTACGCCTCGACGGTGTAGTCCCCGGGGTGGGGCACGGTGACGAGGAACTGTGTGGTCTCACCGATGGATGCGCCGAAGCCGGGGACGCTGGCTAGGGGCAGGGTCGGCCACATCCACGGCATATCGCCGCCGGTGCTGCGGTGGTCGGTCAGTTGCGGGAAGAATTCGATCCCCGGGTAGGTCAGCGGGCCGGGGTTCGGGTTGGTGACGACGGCGCGGACGACGAGCCCGTCCGCGTCGGCGGTGATGGTCGGCGCCAGAACCGGTTCCGCGGCACTAGCGGGAGTTTCCTAGATAGCTGTGGCGTCGGTGCGATTAGCGCTGGTGGGAG
>NZ_JARJBD010000120.1:0-24935 GCF_029269925.1 Rhodococcus sp. T2V | reverse complement strand
GGTAATACACCCCGACCACACCAAAACCAGCTCCCACCAGCGCTAATCGCACCGAAGCCACAGCTATCTAGGAAACTCCCGCTAGGAGGATGGGATTGGTCTTGAACATAGTTCTCGCCACGGTGACACCTCAATCTTTTGGCAACGAGATGGAACGGACCCTAATGGGTAAGCGCTGAGCTCACTGCCGTCGACGGTACATACCGAAACGCGGCCGCTGTGAGCTGAGGAGAGTGCACCTTGCGCTGCATGCACGGCCGCTTACGCATGATGTGCAGTGCAGTGGTCGCCGCCGCCCTCGTAACGGCCACGTCGTCTAGGAGTCGTTCGAGATCGTCCAGACTGTATGCGTACAGAAAACTCTGGCCTGGGCCGGACTCCTCATACTCCGCAGGGGCGATTCGAATTGTTGGGTGTCGACGAAAGAAGGCAAGCTCGGAATACTCCGTCGGGAACAACTCGGCATCATTCACCTGTACCTTTCCCCGGAGGCCACCTCCGCCTACTTCAAAGAACAGAGTCAAAGTCTCGGTCATTGCGATGGTGATGCACGACAGTCGACCCTTTGTCCGATCAGGCTTCGTCAAGCAGCTCAACGCCCACGACTGATACTCGGTCCGCGCCGGGTACGGCACGCAGCGCGATAAATACTGGCCCAGGATGCGGGCAATTTGGTCTGCATCAGACCTACGAACGAACTCCCGAAAGTTGACCGTGGAACTGGCGAGACGTTCCGGGGTATACACGCGCCGACCAGCCGAATCCCCAGCGTTCGCACTGTCGGGCGTGTTCAGCCATTTCTCCTGCTCGGCAGGTGAAACGATCTCGTCGAGATGCTTGCTTGCACCGATCATTGTCGCCATCTCGTTGATGTTGCGTGCGTAGAGTCCCGCCTCGTGTGCTCGATGGATAAATGATCGCTCTTGGAGCCGCAAGTGGCGCTTCACATCCGGATGTCCGCGCGGGGTGTCGTCCGGGCGCAAACGAATTCGCTGCAAATCTGAATAACGCCCGCGATGCTGATCGAGTCGACCCGGCAGATCAATCGACTCTCCAACATAGCACTGCCCGTCCGTGAATTCCAACACGTAGAAACCCACGGTTCCGTGATCGAGATTCTGGAGGTACCGAGTCACCTCCGCGCGTGTGGGTGGTAGCGCCTCCGAGAAGCCGTTCTCCCTCGCCCAGTCGGCTACCTTACGCAGGCGGGCGTTGACGACCTCCGCAGCAGGCCGCTCCTCCGCTCTCATTGGGGTGGCCGGCAGACTCGAGGGCGGAATCGCCGCGCCCTTTGAATGCCAGCTCGATGCGGTCGCCGATGAGCTGAGGACACAATTCGGAGCACCTACAGCCATCGCCCACATGATTTCGTCGAGGTCCCTATCTAAACGTCCGGTGGCACCGACGAATCCTGTTGCTTCGGAATCGAGAACCCAGGCTCCGTTGTCTAGCGACCAGGACGCTGTGACCGGACCAGGCACAATGGGTTCCCCGCCGTGCCCTGGTGGAACAAGCAGGCGCTCATCTATTTCGTTTGGTAGAGCAGCGGCAAGTTCGATACGTGGCCGACCACCATTTACAGTATGGGTCACGGCTACACGCCCGCCTGCTGCCAGAGCGCACCAGTACAGCTCACAGATCGTTTGGAGCGAATCGCAGATAGCTTCGAACCACACCTCATCCCCGATCCGCGAGCGTAGATCGAGAGTCGGAACGACTAGGCCAGCCTCCGCGGAGGGAACCAAGTATGCAGGTACACAATGAAACACATGCTCTATGAGAGATGTGGAATCCGCCGGTACGACGTTCCCAGACTTAGCCAAGAACCCTGTTTCATTCCGGTCGACGAGCCACTCGCCGTCCACGAAAGAAGCGGTCACCTGTGCACTGTCCATAGCCGCGTACGGCGCGTCGTAACGGATCCGAAGCTCGAGTTGCCAATTTCGCACGGCAAGGCTCGCATCAAGCGACCATCCGAGGAAAAATGGGACGAAAGCCAACTCGACGATCTCGTCGGGCAGGGTGTAGAGCACGAATGGCGATTCGTCTGCGTCGTTTGTGTCCATGCCGTCTCCCGTCACTACACCCACACCCCCCGATGCGTGAGAATCCAGCGCACGGGATCGAGGCATCGGAAGGGTGAGATCCCGCTGTTGTGGAGTCGATCTCCGACGGGTGATTCGCCCAGTGCCGAGACCGCGAAGAACCGGCTCGGCAGGGCGTTGCCGGCGGGCGGCTGGTCCACCGACATGACCATTGACCTCGCCTCGAGCTTGTCGAGCAGACTGCGGACCTCTTCGTGCAGCAGCTGCCCATCCACCTCGTGGTACGGCGCGCGCTGGAGGCTCGGGTCGCGCAGGACGGCCGCACCCCGCTGCGACATGATCTCGCTCCAGTCGCTGCCCTCCACCCGCTCGAGGGCCTGCAGCGCATCGAACTTCGACAGCACAACGGCCAGGTTCGGGGTCCCAGTACCGATGATCGACAGGACTGTCCGCAGCACCGACCGCGGGTCGCCACCCACCCGCTCCTGCGCCGGCACCAGGTCGTGCAGCTGCTGCCGCACCGATTCGACCTTCAGCGGATCGAACATGAACACCACACCGTCGGCCTGCGCGAAGAACTGCATGTGCGTCGCGTCCACGTTGCCGGGGTTCTCCAGGTCCTCCCCCGCCACATCACGGATCACGAGGTACTGCCGGGTGTCGTCCCGCAGGCCCGGGCCGAGGCTGAAGATCAGCGGCTCCCGCTGATACGGATTACCGGTGTGCGAGGCCGGCGTCGACTCGAGGATGCCGCGCTCCTCGAACAGCGGCCGCTCGTAGTGCTCGCGGAAATTCACCTCGGTCTCGCCGGTGGCGGGTTCGACCACCCGGTTCAGCCGCTCCCCCAGCAACTGCAGCGTCTTCACCAAAGCCGCGATGTACACGGTCTTTCCGGTGGCACGCGCCCCGGCCATCGCGATGCACGCGGCGCGACCGTCACGCCACCCGACGGGCAGCCGGAAGTGGCACTGCGGGCACACCTCCACGGCGGGCCCGCCGGCCTTGCCGGTCGCGTAGTCATCCTCGGGGGCCCAGTCGTCGCCGGCGTCGGCCGGGCGCTGGAGTTCGAAGACCTTGCCCGACCGCACCTGGCTGCCGTGATATTTGGTGGCGACGTGGTCGACCTCGACCTCCGTCGGGGCAACGGCTGTCCATGCATACCGGTCACCGGTCAGGGCCGTGAAACACCGCGGGCACTTCGTCATCGTCGTACGCCTTCCGAAAACAAGCTCGCCGACACATCGGCCAGAAGCGAGGTCACCACTACAGACAGACTCGACAGCTCGGGCGCCGCACGGGGCGGCACCGCGGTGATACCGGGACCACTCTCGGCCGTGTCCCCGACGAGCACGAGATGGCGGATCACGGTGTCGGTGCACGCACCGTCCCAGTCGGCGGGCACGGCGTCGGTCACCGTGTATGCCAGGGTGCGGGTGTCGCGCGCACCCCGGTCGACGGCTGCCGAACGGAATCCCATCCCGAGGGCGGCCGAGTCGAGTTCGGCCTGAACCTGATTCGCGACGTCCCGCGGTTCAGTGGCTGGCAGTGTTGTCACCGCGTGGCCGATCAGCTGGACCGCCAGCTCTTCGCGGGTGCCCACCACCGCCGCGACCCCGGAGAGGACGTCGATCACCGTGCGGATGCTGCCGTCGTCGATGCGCGCCAGCATCGACATGGTGGTATCGACGTCGACCTCCACGTCGAAGCGGCGCGGTTCGGGCAGCCGATCGAGCGCGAGGGCAGTGCGCGCGGCCGACCGGGCACGGGAACCCACGTCGGTGAGCGACACGTCGACGGCGGTGCGGCGGGCGGTGATCGCGAGCCGCGGCCCCGCGGGCGCGATCGTCGCCAACTCCACCTGATGCAGCCCCGACACGTCGACAGGGGTCAGCTCGGCACGCTCGGAGTCGAGGTCGCGGCTGCTGTCGACGCCGATCGTCACCTGCAGCACCGTCCCGTCCGGGAACGCGGCGCTCCCACCGTCCGGCCGGGCCACGACGACGATCTCGGTGTCGACCCGCGGCAGGATCAGCAGCCCGACCCGCGGATACAGGGCCGGTTCGGCCGGCCGGCCGTCGGGCAGTGTGGCACGCACCGCGACGGCCGTGGTGACCGCGTCGACGGTGACCGCGAGCGGCCGGTTGGGCAGTTCGACGCGGCCCGCACCGTTCAGCACATATCCCGACATCAGTTCGATCCCTTTCCCCTGCATGCATTGCGCATGCGTACTGTCGTCCCGCTCATCGCCGCCCCGACCGTTCGTCAGCGAGCAGCACGAACCCCGATTCGACGTCCTCGAGCCAACTCGACGCGAACCGCGCGTAGGCGTCCCCGGCCCGGAATCGATCGGCGACGTCGTGACGTTCCCGCATCTCGGCGCGCAGCGAGGCCGACACCTCGAAGGTGCCGACGGGACCGCGGTAGTCGCCGTCGCCCATGACGATCGCCGCGACCTGCTCGAGCAGCGACCGTCGCGCCTGCGCCGGCCCGACCTGGAGTCGGCAGAGCAGGTCTTCCCGGTTCAGCACCGATGCGATGTCCGGGGCCGCCGGCGAGCTGAGCACCGCCGACCGGATCACCCAGTGCTCGTTGAGGGCACCGCTCCGCACCAGATCGACGAGGGCGGTGACCGCGAAATCCGAGTCCTGATCCACCGCACGCGCCAACGCGTCGACGTGACTCGCGGGCATCGTCGGCATGTAGGTGCCGTTGTGCGGCGGGAAGAACTGGAACCCGGCAACCGCGACCACGGCGAGGCGGACGAGGAGATCCTGGGGAAGCTGCGCCGGGCAGGAATCGCCGTAGTCCTTGAGTACCGGCCAGCCGTGCCGTTCGAGCGCGCGCCGAAGCCGCGGATCGTCGATCCGGTCCCACTGATCCTGCGCCCGGATGAGCGCCCACGACACCGCCAGTTCGTCGACGGGGTGCGCGGCACTGGAGCCCGTCGAGGCGCCGCCGCGGTTCGCGTCGAGGTGCTTGACGATCATCTCCACCTCCGGCCCCCACGGCTCGAGCACGAGAACCGGCAGCAGGAATCGGGGTGCGACGTGATCGGGGAACGCGCCGACGAGTTCGCACCACTGCGCGACCGTCCAGGCGTAGGTGTCGACGAGCGCACCGATGTCACTCGGCGCCCAGCCGCCGGCGCTCGCTTCATAGATCGACCGCCACAGGGCAAGCGGCGCGTAACCTTCCCACGCCTTCTTGTGCACCGCGGTGCCGCTCTTGACCACCGAGAACACCGCGTCGGCGACGATGGCGCACAGCGGTTCGGCGCAGCGTGACGGAGCCGCGGTCAGTTCCTCGGCGGTCGGTACGCGCACCTCGTCGACGAGCCAGCGCAGAACGTCGGGTGCGAGCCGAGTGCCGAGCGGCCGGCCGGCGAAATCGGGGTGCCCGACCACGGCCGACTGCAGCAGACGGCAGGTGTCGGTTCCGACGGCGCCGAGCCCGGTGACCAGTGCGGGGCCCGCCTCGTGGTCACACAGGACCGGGACGACGACGCGGTCGAGGAGCTCGGCGGCGAGGTCGCGCCCGGAATCGCCGACGAGGTGTGCGTGCAGGAGCAGGTCGAGTGTCTTCACCGCATCGTGCGCGGTAGCAGCGGGATCTGCCGCCGGGGTGGTCACCAGCGTCGACAGGGCCCTCTCGGCTGCCCGCTCGAGATCCTCCGAAGGGGGCCATGTAGCGAACAGCGCGAACTCGGCCGGGCGAGCGGCTCGGATCCACTCACGGGCGGCGAGGGCCCGATACGTGAGGACCCGTCCGGCCACGTCCCACACCACCGGTGCCGGCCTTTCGCCGTGCTGCCAGTCCGCGACCAATCGCCACGCCTCGTCCATGTTTCCGGGCAGGTGTTCGTCCACCACATGCGCGACGACCGCGAGCTCGTCGGGGAACGTGGACAGCGTGTCCGGCGACTGCGCGAGCACCACGGCCGTGGCCTCGGGCAAGGCGTCGTGCAGTTCGGGATTCGTGAGCACGGCCATCGCGAGCGGCCAGGCGCGGGCAAGGTCGCGGTCCCCCACGGCGGCGGCCAGGGTGTCCTGGTGGTCGAGTGCGCGTCGGGCGCTGCCGGGATCGACGAGCACGGTCTGCGCGAGCACCGACCACGCCGTGACCGGCACCAGCTGCCCGGTCGCTGTCCGGTGTGGTTCCCCGCCCCATTCGCCGAGGTCGGGGGTGTCGGTCTCGTTGAGTACGACGCAGCCATCCACAGCGTCCACGGCGTCGCGCGCCGGCACGCAGGCCATGTGCACGCCCCGGGACAGGGTGTCGACGACGGTCGAGCTGCGGTCGAAGGTCGACCAGCCGAATGTCTGCGCCGCACCGGGCGACATGAAATGCGAGACCGCGCCGATCCACCGGGCCGCGTTCTCCGCGTCGGCGCACCCCAGCACGACACCGGGGCCGCCGTGCATCGCTTGGTCCACCGCGTCCAGCAGCACGCCCAGCACACCGATGCGCCACGTTCCGGGATCGAGCAGGAAGTCGAGAACTGCTGCGCGATCGATCATTCCGGCCGGCGCCGGTGCGCTGCCGGGGAGTTCGGCGGCCGCGACCGCGTCCGCGCCGTAGGGGGCGAGCCAGTCGGGTGAACCCCACCGTTCGATGGGCCGGACCGACGTGTCCGGGGCGCGGTCGAGGACGACGTGCGCGAAGACGTTGCCGGGCCGACCCGACGCATCGGCGCCGGCGGGCACCGTGTGCCAGTAGCAGCCACCGGTCTCGGTCGGCGCGTACACCATTCGCCGCGGTCGCGCCGCGATGTCGGCCGGTGTGGGGAACTGCGGCAACGCCTGCGGCGAGTCGAATCGGGTCGCGACGCCGGCGCGCATGAATTCCTGCTCCGCAGCGCTGACGCCGTCGCTGACGTCCTTGACCTGCCAGCCGCCGCCCGCCCGGCCCCGGTCGGGGGCGTCGAACGACGTGTAGGTGAGTTGACCGAACCGCGGCGGTCCGGGTGTCTGCTGCGGTGCGCTCATTCCACCGGTCCGGGCGGAACGTCGAGCAGGCGCAGCTGATCGACCGGCGGATCGATCAGCGCGAGAGTCCGGTTGGTCTCCGGCCGCACGTCGGCGAAGACGCGCAGGAATCCCACCTTGCCGGAAACGTCTGCGGTCCAGGGCTGCCCGAATTCCTTGCGCAGACCGCGCGGGTGGAAGCTCCGAGCACCGACCGTGGTCTGGCCGTCGCCGCGGACCTCGAGCGGCTCGCCGTCGCGGGCGCTGAGCGGCAACCGCCCGGCGTTGAACACGACGACGAACGGCGGCGCCGTCGGCAACTCCAGTTCGGATGCGAGCCGGATGACGGCGGTGGCGGCGTTCCCGGTCGGCGACCGCTTCGTCTCCAGCCGGTACTCGATGCGCAGCAGGCCCGGATACTCCACGGTGGCCGGGATCCCGACGATCCGTTCACCCGCCGTGTAGGCGACGGGGACGACGTGGACGGAACATCCCCGCGGGGGCAGCGTTTCGGGCAGATGCAGTCCGCCGTCCCGGTCGTACGTCGAGCGGGAGATCTCGGCCATCGGCCGCTGCTCGATGGCGTGCTCGGCGGAAATCTCCGGCGCACTGAGGTAGACGGACACCGACGCCGCACCCTCCGGCCACGGGAACGTGAGCACCTGCTCGGAGCAGCGTTCGACGATCCGGACGTCTCGCAGCGGCGGCAGCGGACGCGTCGCGATGAACGTGCGCCCCACCTGAACCTGCCCGTCGAGCGCCGTCACCGGGGTGAAATACGCGCGCACCCACCCGCGCGGCCACGACACGTCCGTCATCCGGTGCGTGCCGTCGTCGTCCGCGACGGCCGGGTGCACCAGCCGCGCGGAACCGGGCAGTCCACCCGACAATTCGAGGGCGTCCGCGGCGAGCACCGCGCCGTCGAGACCGGCCCGCGGCGCCGACTCCGTGCGATACAGCATCACGGCGCCGATGCCGGGTGGCGTCCACTGCAGATCGAATCGTAGGTTGTCGCTGTCGCCGTGGGTGGTGACGTGCAGGTCCTCGACCTCTTCGAGCACCGCCGACACCGCGATCTCGGCCTGCGCGACCGCCGACAGCCGGGTGTGCCCGTCCACCTCCACCTCGCAGATCGCGCGGTAGAGGTAGCGCTGCCCGCGGCGGGCGTCGCGATCGACGAATCCGCCGAGGTTGGCCTGGTCCGCGAGGATGCGGTGCCGCTGGTCGTTGTCGACGCGGACACTGCCGTCCAGCGGGATGCGCAGCACGCGCACGGTGCTGACGGTGGGCCAGGCACTCCACTGGCCGATGACGGCGCCCTCGTCCTCCATCACGACGAACTCGGTGACCGGGCTGAGGATGTGGCCCTCGGCGATGAGGACGGGTTGCCGTCGGACGGCGTCCCGCTCGTCGCGTCCGGCGTGGCACCAGATCTGCAGGTGCCGCACCGCGGCGGCCGGGGGTTCGGTGTCGACGAGCAGGGTGCCCCGGGTGACGCCGACGAGCCGGCCGGCCTCGGGCTTGTAGGCGCGATGGTTCTCGCCGGACACGACGCGGTAAAGCACCGTCTGCCCGGCCTGCGCCGGCATCGGCTCCCACTCGAGCAGGTGCCCGCCGGTGGGTTCGGTGCTGATCGTCACCGCGCCGACGGGGTGATCCGAGTCGGCGTGCAGGAATTCGCAGAAGTCCTCGGTGCGGAGCGACACCAGGTGCTCGCTGCCCGGTGTGGGTTCGGTGACCGGCGGCGGCGCGGCGGGTGCGGCCGGTTCGGACGCACTGGTGGTCGCTTGGGCCGGGGCGGACGTCAGCAGGGCGACTACGTCGTCGACGAACGGCTTCGCCTGCCGGGGCAGCATCGGTTCGATCTCCTCGGCGGTGCGCCGGTTCGATCGGAGGATCTGCTGCAGATGCGTGTCCTTGACGACGCCGGGGCGCAGCCTGCCGTCCTCGATCTGCTGCTGTCGCCACTGCCGCAAAGCCGCGAGGGCACCATCGGACACTGCTGGGGAGGCAACCTCGGTCACGGTTCCACTCGCTTTCAGAAGTTGAGGCCGTCGACGACCGGGACGACGAATGCGGTTCTCACGGCACTGTCGTGGGCGGTCGACGTCTGCCTGGCCGGACGCAATTCGAACTCGGGGATCTGCTGCATCTCCACCGGGTCGGCGCGTCGAACGTGGGTGACGCGCAGATCTTCGTCCGACAGTCCGTCGGTGTACTGGGTCGTGACGGCCACGAGCCCGCAGCCGACGCGCACGCGGGTCACCGTCTCACCCGACACCGCGGAGAGCCCCTTGGTCGACGCCGTGTCACTGAAGATCGACCGATCGAAGAACGCGACCCCGTCCGACTCCGTGCCGATGCCGGCGACAAACTCGTCGACCCCGACCCGCCTCGTCGCTCCCCCGTCGAAGTACTCGACCGTCTCGAGCAGGCCGCGGGCGAGTTCTTCTCGGGTTCCGGTCAATTCGGCGAGTGCCCGCTGCCACAGCACGGTGGCACCGGTCGCGCGGATCTTGCCTTGGTCGAAGCGTTGCGACCACTCGTCGAGCGCCGAGCCGGAACCGGCACCGGGCTTCGCGGCCAGCAGCCCCGGGTCCCGGTCGATGTCGTGGCCCGCGGAGCCGAGCGCCGCGCCTGCCGAGCCGAGCACGGTGTCCCAGGGGTCGGTCAGCCACCCGACCGTGAACAGGTCGCGGCGCAACGCCTCGGCCACCCACTCCACCTGCCCGGTGCTGGGCGTCCCGGACGCGATCGCGGTGTGCCGGGGCAACCCCCACCCCACGGTCCGGGACGTCGTTCGAGTCTGCTCACTGGCACCGAGCGGCTCGGCAAGGAACGCACCGAGGGCGCGGCTCCACGACAGGAACTGCCGGTAGGCCCCGGTGAGGTGCTCGATCTCCCGCAGTGCGACACGCAGATTGGCCCGATCCGCGGCGTCGGCCCGCGCGGCCGCGTCCCGCTCGACCAGCAGTCGTTCGAGGAATTGCTGGGTGCGCTGGCACACGATCGCCACCACCGCGGCCCACGCCAGCACGCACACGGCGATCGCCGGGCCGCCCCACCACCAGGAGATGATCTCGCGCCACGCGAACACTCCAGCGGCGACGGCGAGCAGGAGGAAGACGACGGTCGCGATGCGCACGCGACGGAACATGTGTGCCGGCTGCTCCGCGCAGGCCTCCGCGAGGTTCTGGCGCTGCTCCGCGTTGTCGAGGCGCTCGAGCAGCACCCGGGACTCGTTGACGGTGGCGTCGAGGCGGCTCGTCAGGATCGACCCGAACGACACCGCGAAACTGCGCTGCTTCCGGCTCCACCACACACCGAGGGCGGAACTCGTCCGCCGGGCGTCGAGACCGATCGTCGGGTCCTGCTCCAATTCCCGCAGACGATCCCGGGTTTCCGTGACCCCCAGAATGTCCGCCGGCTCGACGGCGTGCAGGCTCAGCGTGGCCGACACCATGCCGGGAATGTCCGTGAACCGGTCGCCCGGGCCGGGAACCACGTCCGACGCCGTCCGCAGGATCGCCCGGTGGGCGCCCACCTGCACCGGAGGCAGACCGGCGGACCGCTCACTGGCGTCCGACAGGGTGAGGGCGGCGCGGGCGTAGTCGCGCCACAGCGCCGACAGGTCCGGGGTCACCGGTTGCGGGGTGGCACCGGCCGCGTCGAGCATCGCGCCGATCTGCTTGGACGCCGCCTCGTAGTCGGTCCACGCGACCTTGTGCCCGTCCGCGTCGACACCGCCCACGACGACGCGGTAGGCGCCCCGGGTGGATCCGAACAGGGTGGTCTGGGTTGCCGACGCCACCGACGCCGATGCCCGGTTGGCCACCCGCGCGACCCACTGGGCCGGCGCGTTCCGCAGCACCGCGAACAGGAAGGAGAAGAACATCCGCAGGGCCTGCACGAACCGGATGGTGCGCGGCTCGACCGCACCCGGTGCCTCCGCGCGTTCGCCGCTGAGCAGCGCACTGTGCTTGCGCCACAACGCGCGAGCCATCGTCGACGTCGCCGCCGCGACGTCGTCGGCATACAGCACGTTGGTGCCGGCGTCGTGCGGCAACGGCATCAGCCCGCCGAAATCGAGAAGCTCTGAGCGGAGGTCGTGCTCGGCGCGCGCGGTGTCCAGACGCCGGTAGTAGGACCGGACCACCCGCAGCGCGTTGCCGGGGAGCACGGGTTCGTCGTCGAACGGGGCGTGCTGCGCGTTGTTCCACAGCCCGGTCACACCGGCGATCACCGGGGCCGCGTGCCGCCCGACGGCGAGGGGATCGGCTGTCGGTGCCAATGATTCGTGTCCCATGCCCGGGCCGCGCGAGTCCTCGGGGGCGATGAGCAGGTTGTGCCAGCCGGCGAGGGTGGTGACGCCCGCGTCCGCGTCCCCGGGGCGGCGCACCAGCAGTCGCAGCCGGCTGGACCGCGCTCCGCCGGAGTTGGACGTGAGCAGTTCGGAGACGAACCGCACAGACTCCGGATCGACCTGTGCGGGGCCGGCGACCAGCACGCAGATCCGCACCCGGTCGATGCGCCGCGACGCCAGCACGTCCTGCAGCACCACCGCCGTGTCGGCGCCAGCCGTGGTTTCCAGCGCGCGCAGGCGGGCGCTGTCGGCGGCCACCGCGGTGTCGTCGATCCACAGGAACGGCGACACCAGCCCGGCCGCGGACAGATCCCGGAGCACGTCCCGCACACCCTGCGCCGGACCGTCCGCCGCCAGGAACACCGTCAACACGCTCATGTCAGAACTGACCGGCGTCGGGGAGCACGAGGGCGTGCGCCATCGCGGTCGGTGCCGCGGCGACTACCGAGGCGTGGTTCGGCTGCTCCGGTCGTTCCGCGCGGACCCTGCACTCCTCGACGAGGCCGATCAATTCGCCCGTCGCCCAATACACGTCCGGTGCGATGTCCCGGAAGATCGGCGTCTGCGACGCATGCTCCCGCAACCCGACCACCGACAGTGCGCCACCGCCGGGCGCACCGTCCTGCCCGGGTTCCATGTAGTGCTCGCCGATGAGGTCACGGATCTTGGACAGCCACGCGACGGCATTGCCGGCCCGCTCGGCGACCGAGAATTCCGGTCCGGTGTTCTCCACCTGCGACTGCCAGCCGGTGACCGGCACACCGGTGCGCAGCCAGTCGGTGAGCCGGGCCTTCGCGGACACCTCGTGGATGCCGCTGACCGGGTCTTCCGCGGACGAGTCGTAGACCGCCCGCAGCGCCCGGTAGGGCAGCATCGAATGCATGACCGGCGGCTGGTGCGACTGCGCCATCGCGAGCAACACCGATTCGAGTACCGCGGGCAGCCAGTCGTTGCTCACCGTGAAGCGCGACGGCGGCGTGAGCAGCGGGTTCGGGAAGTCCACCCAGTCGCCGATGCCGGCGTCCCACACCCGGACGGGTTCGTCGTAGGGTGCGGCGGGCAGCCGCACCTGCCCGATCGCCAGCCCGAGGAACCACCCGGCGGTCATCGCGCGCCGTTCGTCGCGGTGCATCGGCAGCGAGGCGGCCAGCGGACGCGACCGACGCCACCTCCAGAACGACTCCTGCTGCGCCGGCGTCGAATCCGCCCACTGCTTGGCAGCGGGCCCGAGCACCGAGTCGTACGCCAGCGGGGAGTAGTTGGGGTACGAACCGAAGATGTCGATGCGGGTGAGCCGGTCCTCGTCGGACAGCAGTCGCGCGAACTCGCCCTCCGTCTCGTGATCGATCATCGGGTCCTTCTGCAGCACCTGCGACAGCGTGTCCGCGACCGGCAGGTTGAGGAACGGCACCGACGTGAACTTGTAGCGGTACTCCACCTGCTGTCCCGGGTGCAGCGCCTCGAGTGCCTGCTGGTTGACGCTGGCCAGCGGCCGCGCGAGCGAGAGCGCCTCGGTGAACTTGCGCTGCAGTCGGTCCCGCCGCTCCTCGATCGCGTACGCGGGCACGGTGTGGTCCTCGATGTACTCGCGGAGCGACACCCGGCAGAACCGGTCGAACGATTCGCCGGTGCGCCCGACGAACTTCCGTGCCCGGTCGAGCAACTCGACGGGACGGACGTGCACGTCGTAGCGCGCCGACGACGGCACCAGCGCCTCCCGGGTGTTCGGGTCGATCGGGAACGCCCGCGACCGCCAGGCCGCGGTGCGCTCGACGAGGGAGTGGTCCTCCCCCGGCGCCCGGGTGCCGTCGACCGTGGTCCACAGTCCCGTGACCACACTCGCGACCGCTTGCTCGACCGCCGCCGCGAACGGGGGCGTCCCGGTCTCGGCGGCCGTCACCGCCAGCGGCAGGTCGCCCCGGTACTGATCCATGAAGTCCGCCGACGGCGTCAGCATCACCTCGTTGTTGGCTTCCGCGAACCGCTTCGGCACCCGATCTGCCTTGTCGGCGGGCCAGGCGCCGTACTGATCCGTCGCGAGCCGGGCCAGTCCGACATCGCTGGCGGGCTTGTTCCGGGCACGACGCAGCGCGGTCTGCTCCTCGTTCAACGCATCGAGCAGCGGCTGCAGAACCTCCGGCACCAGCGCCGCGACCACCTCGGCGACCTTGCCGGACAGCGACGCATACAGCTGGCGGTACACGTTGTCACGGCAGTCGGCGACGATCCGATCGAGGATCTCCGCGTCACTCTCGATGCTGCCCTTGAGGTTGGTGAGCACCTGCGTCGCGTCGGCGGTCTGCGCCGTGATGTCCTCCGGCCCGCGACGCGACAGGTCCTCGGCACCCGTCCGCACCGAATCCTTGCAGTACGTGAGCAGGCGGCCGACCAATGCGGTGGCGTACGGGAGACCGAGCTGGGCGATCGACCTGCCGACCGTCCCCTCGATCCGGTCCACCAGGCCCTTGTGCCACATGTACGCGTGCGCGACCGCGTGCTGCTCGGCCGAACTCGTCAGCGCCTGCCGACGGCGTCCTAGCGCCTGCCGGATCTCCGGGACCCACTGCCCCGCCACCAGACCGGAACCCGACGGGAGGTGCCCGCGCAGTTCGAGTTCCACCGTCTGGCCGGCCATCCGAGTGGCATCGGCGGACGGCAGCACCACGGACGTGAGCCAGGCGCCCACCCCCATCTGCGCGCCCCGCGCGTCGGCATGGGCGACCGGGAGTCCCATCGCCGCGAGCAGGCTGTTCCACTGACCGTCGAGAATCGAGTTGACCTGATCCTCGTCCGATACCGGGCTGCCCGGCGAACGGTGCCCGTCGAGGAGGCGGTCGACGGAACTGCGAGCGAGCCGCTGCGCCGAGTACTCGGCGTAACGGTCGCGGCCCATGCTCAGGCTCGAGAAGCCGTAGGTTCCCCACGGCAGGTTGTCCCACTGACCGCCCCAGCCGATGTTCTCCCGCTGGCCCGGTAGTCCCGCACCGTTGGTGAGGTCGTACTGAACGAACTGACGGGTGGCCGCGCCGCTCATCATCATCCCGGCGAGGCCGCGGGCCAGGCCGCGGTAGATCGCCTTCTGCGATCCGTCACCGAACGGTGCGCCCTCCACACCGACCTTGCGGCCCACCGGGAACACCCGCGCGAACGGAACCTTCTCGCCGGCGCCGTGCTGCTGGCCGAGTGCACGCAGGATCTCCACGTCGTGTTCGCGCGCCGACCCGAGCTGGCTGGCGACGATCTCGCCGAGCATCGCCAGCGCGTTGGCGCGGACACCGGTGGTCGCGCTCTTGCCGAGTCCGTCGAAGATGTCGGGCGCCACCATGAACACGCCCATCAGCCGCGGGTCGAGTCCCGGAATGAGCGTGAGCAGGCGGCACACGTCGAGGGCCATGGACGCACCGGCGCCGCCGGCCATCGACGACACCACGAGCACGATCGGCGACTCACCCTGCTCGAAGGACCCGCCGCCGGGCACGTTGAGCGAAGACATCTGGCTGGCCGTCTCGACCGTCGACAGCTGATCCCACGCCCGCTGCAGGGTGTCGCGGATTCCGCCGGCCTTGCTCAGGGTGATCATGCGGCCGAGTGAGCGGTACTGGCCCGCACCCGATCCGATCGGCACCGTCACCGACGACGGGTCGCGCGGCGCCCAGGTGGCGATCTCGTCGAGGCTCTGCTTCGCGGTGAGCTGGTTGGTCAGCGCATTGTCCAGCACCGCGTACGAGTCGCCCTGCGGGCCGCTGCCGAAGTAGAACCCGCCCTGGTCGCGGACGTTGTCGAGGCCGTCCGGCCCCGCCTCAGGGGCCGTCGGCACGTCGATGCTGACGAACTGCCATCCGCCGGGGATCCGGTCGACGCCCGCCGCAGCGAGATCCGAGCGCAACTGATCCATCATGTACGCGAGGGTGACAGCGCCGGAACCACCGCAACCGACTACGAGAAACCGCCTCATTACGGTCCTTTCACAGAAGAGAGAGCTTGAAGTCGAGGACGATCCGGGTCAGGACCCGGGAGGCCGGAACGGATCGAACGGGTCGGCGGCGGACGAGCGGGCAGGGGCACCCGCGCCGCTCTGTGCCGCACCGCCGAACGTCGGGGCCGTGTCCCAGGAGGGTGCCGCACCGAACGTCGGGGCGGGAGCACCGAACGGGTCCGACGACGGTGGTGCACTCGGCGGCGCCGCGGACGGGGTCGCGCCGGGGTGCGCGGCCCTCAGGTCGGCCACCCGGCCCGGCACCTTGCGCACCAGGTCGGCGACCAGACGGCGATTGCTGTCGTCCGTCGCGTCGGCGCCGACGAGAAGCAGCACGGTCGCCAGGTTCGCCGGCCCGTCCGGATCGTGCAGCACCACCCAGTTGTTGTGGATGGCCAGCGGAAGGCGCGCACCACCCGTGCGCCGGTCGACCGACGGATCGGCTCCGGACGCCGCGACGAGGCCGGACTGCTGCGCGACGACGTACCCGGGCCCGAACGGCGACAGACCGATCCGGGTACGCAACTCCACACCCTCGACGTCCAGGCTGCGTGCGGGTTTGTTCAGGCCGCGGACGAGCTGACTCAGGTCGCTCTCCCGGATCCCGAACTCGGCACCGTCCCGCAGAACCTGCCCGCCCTCGATCGTGACACCGACACGCATCGCCTTGAGGGTCTTCGCCGGGATGCGGGCGGTCCACCACTTCACCCCGTAGAGCAGCAGCGGCGGCACGGCAATGCTGAACAGCAGCACCAGGACGAACACGAGCCAGAACCGCCCGCTGTTGAGGGGCTTCTGCAGTTCCGCGGTGAACGCAACGTTGATCGGCAACGCGCGGTCGGGCTCACCGGGAGGAGACATCATCAGCGGAATCGACCCGTTGAGGGAGCCGTTGCCCGCGGCCGGAACGGACAGGTCGACGGGAAGACTCGCCTGCTGACCCTCACCGATCTCGAGGCAGTTCGCGGCGGACGGCGCCGACCCGGCCGAGACACCGACGTCACCGACGCCGTCGGGCACGGAATCGAACGCGACCGGTGTTGCCCCGTCGAACCACACGCACCCGGGACCGGTGATCGGGATGCTCGCAGCGAACTGCCCCGCGCCCTCGACGGTGCCGAAATCGACCGTCGCCGGCACGATGGGGTAGCCGATCGGCGGCGACACCGTGAGCGGAACATCGACGAACTGCGGCGTCAACGCCGTGCCCGGGGCGATGACCTCACCAGCCGCGGACCGGGCGTCGGCCGTCGTCACATCGAGGGTGAGGCGCAGCGTCGCAGCCCCTGGCGGAACGTCGCTGAAATCGAGTTCGACGGGATCGCCGATGCGCTCCTTGGCAATCCGATCGACCAACGGGTGTTCGACGTTCCCAGCATCGGTCAGCGACACCGACAGGGCGGCGCTACCCAGCAGGTCGGAGGGATCGATCGCGTTCCGGTCGGCGTCGACGATGCCCAGACGGATGGCGGACGTCTTCTCGCCGCTGTGGACGGCCGACGTGTCCATGCCGAGCCAGGCCGGGAACAGGTTGCCCGAGATGTGGATGTTCGTCTTGGAGCGGGCCAGCGGGCTGGAGCCGTCGGGATCGACGAACACCAGGGACCACATGCCCTGCCACTGCGCAGAATCGTCGGACTTGGTCATCGTGAAGCTGACCGATCGAGGCGACATCCACCGATACGCCACCTGGGCGCCGTCCAGTGTTGCCGTGGTGGGCGCACCCGCACGGTCGAGTGCCAACTGCGCCCCGCTCGGAGCGATCAACGTCGGGATCAGTCCTTCCGCGTCGGCCGAGCCGAGCACGGTGACCGAGCTGATCGAGTCGTCGAGCACGAAGCGGTGCTGCGCCTCCTCGCACACACTCGCGACACAGACACCGGTCTCGCCCTCGATCGGAGCCTGACCGGGTGTGCTGAATGCGTCGAACGCGAACAACAGGTCGTCGATGTTCTGCGCGAGGTAGAAGTCACCGGGCGACGAGGACGTGGCCTTTCCGCACGCCCCGTCGCCGCCGGTGGCGATCGACCGCATCAGGTCGAAATCGCTGGGCTGCGCGGTGCCCGCGGCGAGGCCCACCGCGAACGTGACGATTCCCGACGAGCGCAGCTGATCGGCGATGCCCGCTGGGCGACAGATCGACTCCCGGGCGGCCGCCACCACCTGCTGGACGCCCTGATCGCTGCCCAGGGATACCCCCTGCGCGTAGGGCTTCTCGGCGTCGCGGACAGTGAAGTCGAGCTTTCCGTCGGAGAACCACGCCACCGCTTGGCAGCGGTTGGCTTCCGAATGGCCGTCGCGTTCCGCGAGCGTGCGCCGGGCACCGTCGAGCGCGTTCCAGTAGTCGGTGTCGATGCCGTCGTTGCGGGTCCGGAACTTTTCCACCTCGTCCTGCAGGGCGGGCAGCGAACCCTTGTCGAGTCGGGTCCACGGTGCGTGAACCGTGAAGTCGTCGGAGAATCCGGCGATCGCCACGTTGAGTTCCACACCCGCAGATCCACCGAACGTGTTGAGCTGTTCGAGCAGGAAGTTGGCTGCGGACACGCGCGCCGCGTCGGGGTCGGAACCCTGGAGGCTGCCGGACTGATCGACCATGAGCAGCAGGTCGCCCTGTTGCTGCGCGGCCAGGCATCCACCGAAATCGCCGACCGCCGCGGTCGTCGGGGCCGCTAATGCCGTCGGGATCGCCAGCAGCAGCGGCACGAGCATCATCGCCGCGAGGGCGGCTACCTTCTTCACAGTCGACCCGCCCATTCCGCAATGTGCCACGCGCTCGCCACGATTCCCGCCAACGCAAGGACCGCGACCACCCAATATCCCCGCTCAGCCCCCTTCGATCTCGAGTACACCGGCATCGCCCGCTGAACCGTGTCGAGCACGGTGAACCGGGCGAGCAATGCGAACGCGACCGGGCCGGCGAGCACCCACGCGACGACGGCAAGGGCGGTGAGCGAACCGAGGACTATCGCGAGAGCAAGCCCTGCCACCGCCACCAATCCGGCCAGCACGAGCAAGTGGATCGGCGGCTCGCCCTGCGCAATCGTGACGCGTGGCCGCGGACTCGGCGCCGCAGCAAAGGGCTCCGCCGCCGCTGTCGGGGCGAACGCGGTGGGCTGAGATCCGAAGGGGTCGGCCGACGTCGAACCGAACTGACCTGCAGCCGACCATGACGAGGGTGCGTCGGTGGACGGGCGATTACTCGAAGTTTCGTAATCACTGAAGTCGAAGGGATTGGTCATCGAGGCACGGATTTCTCTCGCGATAGGGCGCAGACGCACGGGAACCAAGGTGTCGTGATCGAACATCCCGTCGCGACATTGCGGCGAGCGTTACACGAGCGATGGCGAAACAATAAGCGGCACAGCGAGTCGCAGATACCGCAGCCGTCAGCGTCGCCCAGCAGGCGGCACTGCGGCCACATCAGATTCGGCGGCGTCGACCACGCGCGCCCGTCCCCCTCATTTCTTTGAACATCGAACTATGCTGCCGAAATTACACCCCGCCTCCGACACGTTTCCCGATCAACGCGTCGGAGCGACCGAGATTCATTCAAGCGAATGACAACACCCCCGCTCCTCGGCCACCCGCCCGCCTCAGAGCACGTTAGTTGAAACTAATACCAGACAAACCCGGCGTCACACATATCCACGCCCGCCGCGGTGATGCAGCTAATAAACTGCGCCCCAACGAAACCGGGTCAATACACCGTTCAACCGACACGGCCCGGGCAAATAGGGACTTTCGGCCCTAGCCTGTGCTGGTGTCAGTGCATTATGCGGGTGCGGGACGCTTCAGCAGTTGTTGGGCTCACCGATCTTCACAACCGACAGCACCGCGTCTCCTTCGCCGATCAATTCACCGGGCGACGGCTGCTGACCCACGACGACCCAGTTCGAGTCGAGAACCTGCTTCCGTCCCGCACCGGTCGCATCGGCGCTGCGCGAGAAGAAGACCCCCGCCGCCTGGATCGTGTTCTGCGCCGTCTGCAGGTTCATGCAGACCACAGCCGGCATCGGCACCAGCACAGGCGCGCTCGAGGTCGGCGCCACAGGCGCAGGCTGCACCGGCACCACGGGCGCAACCGCGACCGGAGTAGTCACGGGCACCGTCGTCGTCGGGCGCGTGGTCGTGGTTGCCGTGGTTGTGGCGGTCGTCACCGACACCGTCGACGAGGACTCACCCGAGCCGCAGGCGACGAGGCCGGCGGTCACAACGACAACTCCCACACCGCCGACGATCGAGGAGAACACCGACCGTCGCACCCCCAGCGCCCGGGTTCCCGCCTTCTTGCTGACCCTGGTGGGCTGAACATCGATCGACACAGCAGTGCCCTTTCGGAAATGCGGGCGGTCTGCCCGGAAACTCTCGCCCGTGGGTGGTCGCAGGCGGAAAAATGTGAATGCGATCGCGCCAGTTGTATTCGTCAACCCCCGACGGCGCTTTGGTTGAAACTATTACCAGACGGCACGGACTGGCACACAATTCGGCCGTGTTGCCGACCCAACTCGGGGTGCTTCGCAATCGACTGCGCATCAAAGCATCCGAGTCAATACACCGTTCGGCCGACAGTCAATTCCCCTGAGCCAGTCTGCACTGCTATGTCGGTCCCCCAGCGCATGATGACGCCGTGACCGAGCACACCGCAAGACAGAGGGTCTTCATCGTCGAAGGGCGCCCGTGGAAGGACGCTGTGATCGCACATCTCGAACCGAGGTCGCCCTATCGCCCGTGGTTCATCGGCGAAGACATTCGCAACGGCGACGTGCTCATCACTGTTCTGGACACCGATCCGCGCACTGTCCTGTGCATGGAGGTCGCGGGTTCGTCGTCACTCGATGCCGCCGGCGTCACAGAGTCGTGGACGCTCGCCGCACTTCCTTCTGTCACTGCCTTCGAGGCGCTTGCGGGCGTCGCCGTTCCCACCACCGCAGGTCGAGTCGACGACGACGTCGCCGGCCGATTGACTACTCCGTTTTTCACAGATCCGGCGAGCTTCGACGACCCGTTCACCCGACGGGGCGAAGCGTCACACACCACCGCCGCCGCGGCACGTGTGCTGCTGAAGTCGGCCGGCAAGTGCACAGCCTGCGGACAGGCGATCAACCTGCGTCGCAGCACCGCGCGGGACGACGTCCACATCCACACTGCCGAGAACGACGTCGACCACTGGACTCACCACGGGCCGGCCCACGACTGGCCGGCAACATTGTGCAGCAAATGCCAAACCGCGATGACCGAGGGCGGATTCTCCAACTTCCTCGACTACCGCTTCTCATTCCATCCGAGCTGTCCCCGATGCGCTGCATCGCAGACTCGGTCCGCGTCGATCGGCATGCCGAACCCGGGCGAGCCGGTACCGCCGTGGACAGTTCCGTTGGGATGCGTCGTCACTGATCCAGTGCCGGAATGGATCTGCGGCGGTTGCGGGTATCGCTGGGCGACGTGATGCGGTGGCGTCAGATCCCCATTCGTTTGGCCAATTCCGCTCCCCCGACGTCGCGGATGAAGTCCGGATCCCCGCACACCACGAGCTGATCCCGCGCCCGCGACAATCCGACGTACAGCCGCTCCCGCGAACGCTCTTGCACCACCTTCTCGTTGAGCGCCAGCACGACTGCACGCCGTTCGAGCCCTTTGAATCCCAGGACGTGCCCGTAGAACACCTGCTCGGTGTCCCAGAAGCTGTCCCAATACGCTGCGTTGCCCTCCGTCTGCCGGCTCACCTGCTCCGGGTGGCGGCTGCCCGTGGCAAGCAAGGCCAGATCCTCGGGACGCCAACCCTCGTCCATCAACGAATCGATCTGGTCGTCGGCGACCGTCAGCGCGTCCTCCGCGGCGCAGGGCACGAAGAGCACCTCGGGGCCTTCCCCGCCAAGCAGGCGCATCCGCTGACCGACCAGCGGTGTGAACGAGTCTGCAATCTGGCGGGTGTTTCTCAGATTGTGATCGAGCACCAACGGGACCAATTGAATCGGCGGAACGCCCTGCCTGTCGAATACCCGCTGCCCCTCGTCGCTGAATACGTAGATGCCGCCGGCTTCGTCGTCACGCAGCGCTGTCAGCAACGGACCCCACCAGTCGTCGGCGAAGTCTTGTGCCTCGTCCACGACCACCGCGTCGAACCGGTCGCGCAACGGCAGTTCCGACGCCAACTCCGCCATGTGCCGCGGAAGGTCGTGTTCCCAGAACTGCACGGTGTCGGTGTTGCGGATGCTCTCGTCCGGACCCTCGGGCGCTCCCCACAGTTGACCCAGCGCGTGGAACTCACCCACGTACGCGGGACGCTCCTTGCGGGACCAGGTGGCGGTCAATCGCTCCAAATACGACGCCAACCCGTGCGAGTAGCAGATGAGTGCGACGCGCTGCCCCTGCTTCGCCAACCGCCGCGCCTTCTCGACCGCGAGGAACGTCTTGCCGCTCCCGGCGCCGCCCCGAACCTCGACCCGGTGCAACAGCCGGATCGCGTCGAGTATCGCCGACTGCTGGGCAGTGAGCGCATCGGCCGCGTCTTCGTGCGCAATCGCTCGCGCAACCACGTCGCGTTGCGGCAGTCCGCGTCCGGAGAGGACCGTTGTGAGCTGATCGACCCCGTCCTCGGGCAGTGCCGGCCGATCCAGCTGCTGGCCGGAGAGCACCTTCTGCAGTCGCGACACCACGTCGCCCAGGTCGGTGCGATCGATCACCTTCCACCGTGGGCATTCCGGCAGTCCGAAGTCGTCGGTGAGTTCCGTGTTGGGGAAGACCACCACGTGGTCCCATCGCAGCCGCCCGTGACTCCAGCGCGGGTCGGCTTCCACATAGCTGCGCAGGGCATACAGCGCGTCACGTGCTTGCCGAACCGGGTGAATCACCGTCGGCCCTTTTCGCTGCTCTTGGTACCAATCGCTGCCGTCGTGCCAGATCTGCCCGCCCTTCACCTCCAGGCAGACGATCCCGTACCCCTCGAGCGCTACCACGAAATCGATCTCGTGGTCTTTCAGTCGGTCGGCGACCCGCTGGTTTGCCACCACGAGGTCACCATCACCGAGCTGACACAACAGCGCATTCCACACCGATTCCTCGGAACCATTCACCAGGCGCGGATTCTCGGGGATACGGATCACCATGCGGATACTTTCGCACGGACGGTTCAGTCCAGCTCAACGATCCCGGCCGAAGTCCGCGGTGAGTAGTAGTTTTGCGGTGTGGATACTTCGTGGCAGGACCCCGGTGCCGTCTCGTCGATGCTCGACGACTGGGAGACGTGGGCGATCGTCGGGCTCTCAGGCAACCCCGACCGGACGGCGTTCCGCATTGCGGAGTTGCTGCAGCGCCGAGGAAAACGAATCGTCCCCATCCATCCCACCGCACCGACCGTGCTCGGCGAGCAGGGATACGCCACACTCGCGGACGTTCCGTTTCCGATCGACGTCGTCGACGTCTTCCGTCAGTCCGAGGCCGCCGGCGAGTTCGCGGACCAGGCCGTCACGGTGGGCGCGAAAGGCGTTTGGTTCCAACTGGGCGTCATCGACGAGGCCGCGTTCCAGCGGACGACCGCAAAGGGCGTCGCGATGGTGATGGACACCTGCCCGGCGATCGAGTGGAGTGCACGGGAATCAGCGTGACCGTGGCCGGGCTGAAGTCCGACCACGCGACTACGGCTACTCTGGACCGAAATCGTGCAAATCGGACAACGGTCTGACGCGCTCAGTCAATCGGAAGGTTCCCACCTGTGGCCATCGACTACACCCGACGCCCGTCCACCCCTGCAGCCCCGCCGAGCGGAGTGAGTCTGAGCAAAGTGACCTTGTCGAAGGCCGCGCCGTCGGTCAGCCTCACGAAGTCGGGCGAGCGGCAGGGTGCGATGCGGGTCAACCTCAACTGGTCGACGGGCGCAGCACCGCAACCGAAGAAGGCCGGCTTCTTCGCGAAACTTGCGGCCGCCGCGGGCGGCAGCAACGGCATCGACCTGGACCTCGGCTGTCTCTACGAACTGGCCGACGGCTCGAAGGGTGTCGTCCAGGCACTCGGCAACAGCTTCGGATCGCTGCAGACTGCGCCCTTCATCCAGCTCGACGCCGACGACCGCACCGGCACAGTGACCGGCGGCGAAAACATGCGTATCAACCTCGACCGGCCGGAAATGTTCAAGCGCATCCTCATCTTCGCGATGATCTACGACGGCGCACCCAACTGGGCAGCCGTCGACGGCGTCGTCACCCTCTACCCCACCAGCGGCCCCGAGGTGGAGGTGCGCCTGGACTCGGCGAACAGCTCCGCTCGCATCTGCGCCATCGCGATGCTGCAGAACACCGGGCAGGGCATCACCGTCACCCGCGAAGTGAAGTACGTCGAAGGCAGCCAAGCCGATCTCGACAAGACCTACAGCTGGGGCATGAAATGGGCCGCCGGCCGGAAGTAGCAGCGTCCTGCGATAGCGGGTGTCTTGACGCGTCGGCTGACAGAAGCGCTATGCCAAACGTCATGGCGCGGCCAAGCACGTGACCGCCGGGCGTCCGTGGACTCCTGCACAAGGCCAGAAGCCATTCTGTGGTAGAGCGCAGACTTTTCGGAATACCCGGTCCCCCCTCCGCCAACGGGAACACTGGGACCGGGCCCTACACCGAAAGGAACCACAGTGCGCACACAGCATAACCCGTTCCGCCACGAACGATTTCCATCCTGAGACCGCAGCCACGCGCGCCCTCACACACCGTCACGCATCCCCGCGTCCTGGACTTTGCATGCCGCTGCCGACACGGCGAGGGCTTGAAATACACTTTCTCGCGGCCGTGCGGATTCAGATCGCGGGGATCCAAATAGCATTGGGGTGAGGGGAAATCGGCGCTATCGACGCGACGTGCCGAACCGGCCAACTGGCCGCCGCGCGTGAAGTGCCCAGGAGACGGGTCAAACGATGACGAATGCGCTGGGAAGAGCCGCGACAACCGGCCACGGCTACTGGAGAGCCGCAACTCTGGGCACTCCGGCGTGGCTCGCGTTAATCGTCGCGGGATTCTTTGTGGTCGCTCCGGTGGTGGGTGCTCTCTTCCCCGGCGACCCCGCCGACGTTTCTGTCGAGTTCGCCGCCATCGGGGCCGAAGCCGTCATCAGCATTCTGGTTGCGGTCGCGCTGTTCGCGAGCGGATCGGCGGCCCGGCGTGGACTTGCACTGGGAACTGTCACTGCTGCGTTAGTGGGCGTGGAGTTCGCGGCAATCCACTTCGCGATCAATATCGATGCGAAGTATGCGGTGGCTCCGTGACCGAGAAGACTGACACTTCGTTCGGTGCTGCCACCTACCTTTCCATGGCGATTACCGTCGTGCTCGTTGTCATCGGAATCGTGAATCCGTCGACTGATTCGGGCACCCCGGCCTGGGCATGGGTCGCTCTCATGCTCGCCCTTGTCACAATGGTTGCGTTCTTCATTGTCGGACAGGTCTATCGGCGCGTCGCGTGTGGAGTGCTCATCGGGTTGTTGACGCCGCTCTGCGCGTTGCTGGCGATTCCGATCACGGCAGGCATAGGTCACGTGGTTGGCGCAGTAGGCGGCTAGGTAGCTAAAGATGGCGTAGCCGGATTATTGAGTCAAGTTTGTGGTGTTCG
>NZ_JARJBD010000012.1:0-165492 GCF_029269925.1 Rhodococcus sp. T2V | reverse complement strand
GCGGCTCCGCCGCCCGTGAGTACTTGTTAACCGCCGGACGTTAACAAGTACTCACAGGCGCGTCAGCGCACGACCCGACCACGTACCCGCCCGCACCTGATCGATCACCGAGACGACGTCGGCAATCGGGACCTCGTGCGTGATCGACTCGAGGCGGCTGGGTGCGAGGTCGGACGCGAGACGGCCCCACAGTCGGCGCCGCTGGTCGATCGGGTACTGCACCGAGTCGATGCCGAGCAGGCTGACCCCGCGCAGGATGAACGGCAGGACCGTGGTCTCCAACTTCGGTCCGCCGGTCAGTCCACTGGCCGCCACGGCACCGCCGTATTCGATGGTGCTGAGCACGTGGGCGAGGGTGGCGCCGCCGACGCAGTCGACCGCGGCAGCCCACTGCGCCTTGCCGAGGGGACGCGGTTTCGTGTCGGGTTCGGGGAGGCGTCCGATCACCTTGCTCGCGCCCAGCTGGGTGAGCAGTTCCGCCTTCTCCGGCTTTCCGCTCGACGCGACCACCTCGAAGCCGGCCGCTGACAGCAGGTCGACGGCGACGGTGCCGACTCCGCCGCTCGCCCCGGTCACCAGCACCGGACCGTGGCCCGGCTCGACGCCGCGAGACTGCAGTGCCTCCACACTCATCGCGGCCGTGAAACCGGCGGTCCCGATCGCGGCGGCGGTTCGGGTGGACATGCCGTCGAGTTTCACCACCCAGTCGGCCGGGACGCGGGCGAACTGCGCGTACCCGCCGTGCCGGGCGGTTCCGATGTCGTAACCATGGGCGACGACCTTGTCACCGACCGCGAACTCCGGCGACTGCGACTCGGCGACGATGCCCGCGACGTCGATGCCGGGCACGATGGGATATTCGCGCACCACTCCGCCCTTCGGCGTGAGCGCCAGCGCATCCTTGAAGTTCACGCTGGAGTATTCGACCCGGATCGTGACCTCGCCCTGTGGCAGGAACGATTCGTCGACCGTCTCCGCGGAGAGGCCGATGGCGCCCTCGTTCTCGCGAGCGATCCAGGCGGTGAATTCCTTCATCAGCTTGCTCTCCTGACCTCGGGGGTGCGTCGAGACCATCATGCGACAACTGCGCCGCGTCGACGATGCCGGGGCGAGGATCCCGGGATCAGAACCTGAGGAGAACCTTGCTCGACGACGACGCGTCCTTGGCCGACGCGAACGCGGTGAGCGCGTCGGCTACGTCGTACTCGGCCGTGATGATCGGATCGACCGCCAGCGAGCCGTCGGCGAGAGCGGCCACGACCTCGTCGATCTCGTCGTTGAAGCGGAACGAACCGATCAGGTCCAGTTCCCGGGTGATCGCGATCGAGACGGGTATCGGCTGATCACCGGAGGGGAGCAGCCCGACCATCACGACCCGGCCGCCGCGCGCGGTCCCGTGGATCGCCGACGACAGACCGCGGTGGTTGCCGGAGCATTCGATGGCCACGTCTGCTCCGACCGCCGAGACCGCGCCGGCGTCGGTGGCCGTGAGGGTCACGTCCGCGCCCACGTCGCGCGCGATCTTCAGTGGGTACTCGTGCATGTCCACGGCCATGATCTTCCCGGCGCCCGCTCGCTTCAGTACCGCCACGACGAGCGCGCCGATCGGCCCGGCACCGATGACCAGGACCGATCGGCCCGCCACGTCCCCGGCCCGCGCGACCGCGTGCCACGCCACGCTCGCCGGCTCGGCCAAGGAGGCGAGCCGCAGATCGAGCCCGGACGGGAGGACCCGCAGCATGCGGGTCGGGACGGCGACGTGGCTGACGAACAACCCGTCCGCGTGCGGAAAGTGCGCCGCACTGCCCAGGTACGTGCATCCGGGGGAAATGTTGGGGCGGTCGGCCGGATACGTCGCGCTGTCGCCGCCGGGTGTCGCGGGGTGGATGGTGACGGGTGCGCCGGGACGGGGACCGCTGCCGTCCGCCGCGCCGATCAGCACCGTTCCCGACGCCTCGTGCCCGAGCCGCATCGGTGCGCGGAGGATCGACTCGCCCGCGGCGCCGTGCTGCCAGTAGTGGAGGTCGGATCCGCAGATTCCGCCGTAGGCGATGCGGATCACCGCCTCGTCCGGCTTCGGTGCGGCGATCGGCACGTCCTCGACGCGCAGGTCGTTCGCGCCGTGGGCGACGACCGCCTGCGCATGCGTCGGAACCTCGATCGTTTCCGTGCCGATGGTCTCGGTGGTGTTCATCGGTGAAGTCCAGTTCTGTCGGAGGTGGGAGCTTGTCATCTGGTGACGGGTTCCGCGGTGGTGAGGAGTCCGAGTTCGTCCCTGCGCGGCATGCCCTCCCAGTCGCCGGACACGGTGCACGCGAAGGCCCCCACGGTCACAGCGGTCCTCAGTCGGTCGCCGGGTGACTCCCCCGCGAGGCGGTCCGCGATATATCCGGCGACGAAACCGTCTCCGGCCCCGACGGAGTCGACGACGGTCACCGGCACCGCCGGCAGGGAGAGCGTCTCGCCGTCGACCATCGCCAGGCACCCCTGGTCTCCCAGTTTCAGGATGCTTTCGCGGGGCCCCAGGTCGCGGACACGCGCGACGAGTTCTGCGGGGTCGCCGTCGCCCACCGCGATCGCGGCCTCGTCCTCACCGGCGAAGACGATGTCCGACAACGCGATCAGCTCGCGGAAGACGGGACCCGCTTCTTCCGGCGACCACAGCGCACGGCGGTAGTTGAGATCGAACGACACCGGAATGCCCAGTGCGCGTGCCCGTTCGACGCAGGACAGAGTGGTCTTCCTGGCGCTGTCGGACAGGGCCGGGGTGATGCCGGTGACATGCAGCAGCGACGCCGACTCGAGGCGGTCGTCCGCGATGTCCGACATCGTGAGCCGCGACCCTGCGCTGCCGGTCCGGTAGTACCAGACGCGGGTGGCGGTGGCGGTTCGCCGCTCCTTCACCATCAGTCCGGTCGGGGCGTCCGGATCGCGGATGACGTCGGCGGTGATTCCCTCGGCCCGGAGTTCACGCTCGACCAGGTCACCCAGGCTGTCCTGGCCGACGCGCCCGATCCAGGCGACGTCCACGCCGAGCCGTCGTAGCGCGATCGCGAAGTTCGTTTCGGCCCCGCCGATTCCCAGGTGCAGCGTCGAGGTGTGGGCGAGTGCACCGGTGTCCGCCGCTCGGGTGAGTGCCATGGTTTCGCCGAAGGTCAGTACCGTCATCACGCGACCGCCGGTTCTGCGACGACGCCCGCGAGGCGCCGGCATCGTTCGGCCAGCTGACCGAGGTCCCCGCCGCGGAGTGCGTCCCCGATCAGCGGGCCGCCGAGGCTGACCGCCGCCGCTCCGGCTGCGATCCACACGGGGACGTCCTCGATGCTCACCCCACCCGAGGGGACGACCTGGATGTCGGGGAAGGGCCCGCGCAGGTGCGCGATGTACTCCGGGCCGACCACCGATGCCGGGAACAACTTCACTGCGGTCGCACCCGCGTTCCATCCGTTCCACAGCTCGGTCGGGGTGAATCCGCCCGGGTAGATCGGGACACCCGCACGCACGGCCGTGTCGATGACGTCGAGGTTGGTGGTCGGTGTCACGAGGAAGTCGGCACCCACGTCGAGGGCGGCCCGAGCCTGGCCGACGGTGGTGACCGTCCCGACCCCGATCTCGACGCCGTCGGGTGCGTCGCGCCGGATGCTGCGCAGGGAATCGAGAGTGCCCGGCGTGCTCATCGTCAGCTCGACGGCACGCACCCCGTTCTCGGCGAGGACGGTCACCACCGAGGCGTAGAGGTCGGCGTGTGCGGCGCGCAGCACTGCGATCACGGAGAAGGTCATGCCGCCGTCACCTCACGATCGGTGGCGTTGGCGGCCAGCGTGAGGTCGCGGTCGCGGGTTTCCGGGGCCATCGTCGAGGCGATCAGGACGGTCAGGGCCATCACGATCATGTAGACGGCCACCGGGATCCACGAGCCGGAGAAGGCCGTGACGAGGGCCGCGCAAATCAGTGGCGCGACACCGCCGCCGAAGATCGACGCGAATTCACGGCCGAGAGTGACGCCGGCGTAGCGGTAGCGGGAGCCGAAGATCTCCGGGAAGTAGCTCATGGTGACGCCGACGGCGCCCTGGCAGGCGAGGATGAAGCCGACGATCATCGCCATCGTGATCAACAGGTGCGAGCCGGTGTTCAGGGCCAGGAAGGTCGGCACCGGCAGGATGATCAGCGCGATCACGATCGAGAGGTACACCGGCTTGCGGCCCACCCGATCCGACAGCCGACCGAACCCGTAGGCCGCGATGCCGCCGCAGATCGCCCCGACCAGCAGCACCTTGGGAATGAACGTGGGGTCGACATGCACGTCGTTCTTGAGGTACGACGCCATGAACACCTGGTACGTGTACGACTGCGCGCTGATGCCGATCGTCATGAACATGACGATGAACAGCGGCTTCTTGCCGTTCGCGAAGATCTCCTTCACGGGCGTCTTCGGAACGTGGTGCTGCTCCTTGAGTTCCTGGAACACCGGGCTCTCGTTGAGTTTGCGACGGATGACGAAGGCGGCGACAGTCACGAGCAGACTGCTGATGAAGACGAGCCGCCAGCCCCAGGACATGAGCTGCTCCTCCGGCAGGAGCTGCGCGGCGATCCACGCGACTGCGCCGAGTGCCGTGCCCAGCGCGGCCCCGGTCATCACCAGCGCGGCGAGCCGGCCTCTCCTGCCTATCTGCGCCGTCTCCGTCAGAAGGGTTGCACCACCGGACTGTTCGGCTCCCGCGCCGAATCCCTGGAAGAACCGGCATGCGACGAGGAGAGCCGGTGCGAGCAGCCCGACCTGACTGTAGGTGGGCAGCAGACCGATACCCAGTGTCGCGCCGCCCATCAGCATCAGCGTCGCGACGAGCACCCATTTACGGCCGAGACGCTCGCCGTAGCGCGAGAAGAACAGGCCGCCGAGCGGTCGGGCGAGGAACCCGACGGCGTAGGCGCTGAAGCTAGCGAGGATGCCCGCCGCGGGCGAGATGTTCGGAAAGAACAGTGTGTTGAAGATCAGCGCCGAGGCGGTGCCGTAGATGACGAAGTCGTACTGCTCGAGTGTGGTGCCGATGAGTCCCGCCCACGCCGCCCGGCGGACTGCGGCCGGGTCTGCCTGGGGTGTACCGCCTGCGCGGCCGGGTGTTTTCGGGTTCACCGTGGGGTCGAGTGTAGTGTCCATGGATTCCTCCATTGGTGGTTCCCGGAAATTCCGGGCAGGGGGTGAGAGAGTCAGAGGGTCGCCCTGGACTGCAGCGTGATCGCGCCGAGGTCCGGGACCGGGGCGGATGCTTCACCGGCGGCGACAGCCGGCCCGTGGCGGACGATGATGTCGACGAAGTCGGCAATCCGCGAGACGAACTCGGTGTGCGCAGCGAGAACGCTGGGAAACAGGCCTCCGTCGACGAAGACGGAACGAACGAATTCTGTAGTGGAAGCGGCGTTGTCGGCCATTCCTGCCAGGCGCGGTCGAGCGGGGTCGGTCATGGATCGTGCGTGTGGGCCGGGGTCGAAACCAGGCGGCGGGGCGATGCAGGCGAGATACGCCGCCACGGTCAGAGCCAGGAACTGCGGGACCTCACCGCGGCCGAGGTGTTCGAGCGCGGGGATCGGGATACGCTGCGCCAATTTGACCGATCCGTCGGAGCCGACCTGCGAGGTGCGGTGTCCCAGAGCGGTATTGGACCAACGTGAAAAGAGCTGCCGGATGTAGTGGTCCGTGTCGACCGCTTCGGGAACGGCGACTGTCGGCAGGTATTCGTCGCACAGGATGCGGCGCGCCGCGTCCTCGACGAACGGTCGTGCCACGGACTCGGGGATGGTGGCACACCCGTCGAGTGCGCCGAGATACGCGATGAGCGAATGCGTCCCGTTGAGCAGCCGGACCTTCATCAGCTCGTACGGCTCGACGTCGTCGGTGAACAGTGCGCCGCCGCGCTCCCAGGCGGGACGGCCGGCGGCGAACTTGTCCTCCATCACCCACATCGTGAACGGTTCGGCGGGGACGGCGATCGTGTCCCGCACGCCAAGGTGCGTCAGGGCCGTCTCGTTGTAACGGTCCGAACTCGAGGGCACGATGCGGTCCACCATCGAATTGGGGAACGTCACGGACGCATCCATCCAGGTCAGTACCTCCTCACGGAGGGGTGCCCCGAAGGTGCCGACGAACTCGCGCACGAGCCGTTCGGTCTGCCGCCCGTTTGCCAGCAGGTTGTCGCAGCTGAGGATGGTGATCGGGGTGCCGTGTGTGCTCGCCCGCAGGGCCAGTGCGCGGGCGATCTGTCCGATCGTCGTGCGCGGCGTCGAGGCCTCGGCGAGATCACGCCGGACGGCGTCGGAGTCGAGGTCGAGGGATCCGGTCTCGGGCGACACGGTATACCCGTGTTCGGTCACGGTGATCGTCACGATCTTCGTTGCCGGATCTGCGATCGCGTGAACGACGGACTCCGGATCCTGTTCGGCCACCAGGGTCCCGGTGTGGGAGCCGGGAACATTGACACGCGATCCACCGGGCGAGATCTCGACGACGCTGTAGAGCAGATCCTGCGCCGTCATCGCATCGGCGACGGCGCTCGACCGGCTCGCCACACCGAGGATCCCCCACGGCCCGGGTTCGCGTTCCATTGCGAGCGCGGTGTAGACGGCCTGGTGGGCACGGTGGAAGTTGCCGAGCCCCAGGTGCACGATCCCGGTGCCTACCGGCACCCGCCGGTGGATCAGTGCCGCAGCAGAAACGTTTCGGCGTGAGAGTGGGTGTTCGGTCACGCTCGTCACCAATCCGTCATGGAGCCGTCGCGGCGCCGGGCGACCGGGAGGTAGGCCTGTTCGTAGGGATACTTCGCCGCAAGTTCCTCGTTCATCGTCACTCCGACACCCGGTGCGTCACCCGGGGTGAGATGGCCGTCCGCGAACGACCACGCGTGCGGGAAGACCTCACTGACCAGCGGGTCGTAGCCCATGTATTCCTGAATTCCGAAGTTCGGCGTCGCCAGTCCGAGATGCAGGCTCGCGCCCAGGGAGATCGGCGAGACGTCCGACGGGCCGTGCGGTCCGCCTCGCACCTGATACACCTCGGCGAGCGCAAATATTTTGCGGACGTGGCTGATTCCGCCGGCGTGGACGATCGCCACGCGAATGAAGTCGATCAATTGCTCGGTGATCAGGTGCTGGCAATCCCAGATCGTGTTGAAGACCTCGCCGATCGCCAGCGGCGTCGTGGTGTGGTTGCGCACCAGACGCAACGCGTCCTGGTTCTCGGCCGGCGTGACGTCCTCGAGCCAGAACAGATTCACCGGCTCGAGCGATGTGCCGAGCCGCGCGGCCTGCTGCGGGGTGAGTCGATGGTGGGCGTCGTGCAGCAACTTGAGGTCGGGGCCGACGTGGTCCCGGACCGCCGCGAGGACCCCGGGCACATGATTGAGGTAGGCGTCCGTGTCCCACACCTCTTCGACCGGGAGTGCGCCGCGGCTCGCGGGCTCGTATCCCGCCGCCCCCTTGTGCACGCCGTAGACCGAATCGAGTCCGGGCACCCCGGACTGCACACGAATCGCCTGAAAGCCTTTCTCCCGCTGGGCGTCGACGGAGTCGAGCAGCGCGGGCACGTCCCACCCGGTGGCATGGGTGTACGACAGGACGCGGTCACGCACGGCACCGCCGAGCAACTGGTAGACGGGCTGGCCGAGCGTCTTGCCCTTGATGTCCCAGAGCGCCACGTCGACCGCGCCGATCGCGGCCATCGTGACAGGCCCGCGGCGCCAGTACACCCCACGGTAGAGGTACTGCCAGGTGTCCTCGATCCGCGTCGCGTCCCGTCCGATCAGTAAGGGAGCGACATGGTCTCGCAGATACGACGCGACGGACAGTTCGCGGCCGTTCAGTGTCGCGTCACCGTAACCGACGACGCCGTCGGCGGTGGTGATCTTCAGGGTGACGAAATTGCGGGTGGGGCTGCAGACAAGCACGTCCGCGGAGATGATCTTGTCGGTCATGCCCGTGATCCTTTCGCTCCGACCGCGGGAGCAACGACGTTGCGCAACTGCTCCCCGCGTGCGAGTCGGGTGATGTTGTCGGTGATGTCGTCGACGCGGCCGAGAAACGTCTGCCGCGACACCCCGGAAGAATGCGGCGTCATCATGATGTTGGGGAGTTCGGAGAACAGGAGGGCACTGGGCGCACCTCGACCGTCGGCTCCGGGATAGTCGTACCAGACGTCGATGGCCGCGGCCGCGATGGTCGACGAGGACAGAGCGTCGAACAGTGCCTGCTCCTGGACGAGAGGTCCGCGGCCCACGTTCACCAGCACACCGTCGCTGCCGAGCGCGCGCAATTCCTCGGCGCCGATCATGCCCCGTGTCCGGTCGTCGAGCGGTGCGGACACCACGACCACGTCGGACTCGGCGAGCAGGCGCTCGAGTTGGGACACATCGGCGGCCCAGTCCAACCCCTCACCCGTCGCATCGACGTTGCCACGGCCGGTCACGGCCGCTCCTGTCGCGCCGAATGCCCGGAACAGATTCCACGTGGCGTTGCCGATGTGGCCGAAACCCACGAAACCCACCCGCGCACCCTGCAGTGAATTCGACTGCGTGAGGCGGTCGTCGTAGACCGATGTCGCCCACACCCCGCGCCGCAGGGCCGCGTCCTGGGCGACGAAGCCGCGCCGAAGCATCACCGCGGCCGCCACGACGTATTCCGCGATCGACTTCTCGTGGTGGAAGGTATTCGCCACCAGCACGTCGGGGGCCAGGGCGCCGAACGAAATGTTGTCCGTGCCGGCGCCGGCAACGTGGACGAGCCGCAGCATGGTCGCGGACGACGCCATCGACGGCGTGAACTTTCCCCCGACGTACACGTCGGCGTCACGCAGATCCTCGATCAGGGCAGCCTCGTCGAAGCTGCCGTGCCAGGACAGTTGCGATCCTGCGGGAACCGCGGCATCGAACCGCGCCCGATGTGGGATCAGATTACTGTCGGCAACAACGATTTTCATCTAACGGCTCTCTTTTCCGGGGCGAAACACCCGATCGTGCGCCGGTCCGGCCGACGCACGGACGACAAGTTGTGTGGGGAGGTGAACTTCGCGGACGTCGGAATCCGGTTCGCCGGCGCGCTGGTACACCAGGTCGAGACTCAGCACGCCGGCTCTCGCCATGGGCACGTTGACACTCGTGAGCGCGGGGTTGGCGAGCTCGGCCAGCGGTGAGTCGTCGATGCCGACGACGCTCAGGTCGTCCGGAACCGAAAAGCCCATTGCGCGCACGCCGTTCATCACACCGATCGCCATCGGATCGTTGTGGGTGATCACGGCACTCGCACCGGTCGCGATCACGCTCGCGGCCGCGGCATGACCACCCGCGAGGGTCTCCTGCTGCCAGCCGAGCAGGCTCAGCTGCACATCGCGGGACTTGCAGAATTCCTCGACCGCGGCGACGCGACGCTGATTCGACCAGGACTGCGGCGAGCCCTGGACGTAGGCGAGGTGTTCGTGCCCGAGGGCGACGAGGTAGTCGATGGTCTGACGAAGACCATCCTCGGAATCCGCCACGATACAATCGCATTCGGGCGAAGACCGGTTGACGAGCACCAGTGGGGTGTCGCCGGCAAGCTGCACGATGTCGGAGGCGGGCAGTCGCGGCGCGCAGACGACGAGTGCGTCGACACGACCCTGCAATTCGCCGAGGACCTCGCGCTCACGATCCGCGCTGCCGTCCGTGTCGGTGAGGAGCACGGTCTGCCGCCGGTGCCACCCCTGAGCCTGCGCCGCCTTCACGAAACTCGCGAACACCGTGTGCGCGATGTCGGGCACCACGACAGCGACGGTGGTCGCCGTCGGCCTCACGGCGTCGTTGCGTGTCGGCGACGCCGCCCGGTAGCCGATCTCGTCGGCGACCGCGATGATCCGCGCGAGAGTGTCCGGTCCGATCCGGTCCGGGGCACTGAACGCCCGCGATGCGGTGGACAGGGATACCCCTGCGCGTTGAGCGACCTCGGTCAAGGTGGGTGCCACGGTGCTACCGCCTCGCTGTTGGTTGTGACTGCCGACACACACTATCCACCGCCTTGCGCAAGATTGTCAAGACTTGCGCAAGACTTGCGGCAACTGTTGTGCGTCGTGCGCGGTCACACGTCCAGGAGTGACAACAGCCGATCGGATTCGAACAGCGCGTCCCGGTCGAACGTGGACGTCGAGGCCAGGAGTTCGTCGGCGCCGGTGCGTGCCCTCAGCGCGTCGAGCGCGACCGTCACCTGTTCGGCGTCGCCGTGGATCGACGACGCGATCGTGGCGTCGACCTGTTCGCGCAGCCGCGGGGTCCAGGGCTGAGTGCGTATGTCCGCGACCGAGTCGAGCGGCGGAAACTCCCCGGTCCGGCTCGATTGCGCCAGCGCCCACGCCTCCGGGAGCAGCAATTCGCGGGCCCGGTCGTCGTTCTCGGCGATCATGACCTCGAGCGAGATCATCACGTACGGGGCCCGGTGAGCGGCGGACGGGACGAAGCTGTCGCGGTACCGGTCGAGTTCCTCCACGCGCGGGCCCGCCCCTTGCAGGATCGGCCCGCCGACCACCACCGGCAGACCGGCCTTCGCGGCGAAGTCGAGTCCGCGGCGAGTCGCGAGAACGAACATCGACGGGGGGTTCGCCACCCGGGGCCGGGCCGTCACCGCGCCCTTGCCCTCGAGGTAGCTCCGGACCTCGTCGAGGTCGTCCGCGAACGTGTCGGGGGCGTTGCGGTCGCGTCGCAGTGCCTCCCGCACCGGCTTCGTGAATCCCAGCGACCGTCCGACCCCCAGGTCGATCCGGCCCGGGTACATGGCCTGGAGCATCAGGAACTGTTCGGCCACCACCAACGGCTGGTGATTCGGCAGCATGACACCACCCGACCCCAACCGGATCCGGCTGGTGCGGGCGCCGAGGGCGGCGAGCAGCACGGGCGGCGACCCGCTCGCGATGCCCGGCACGGCGTGGTGCTCGGCCACCCAGAACCGCTCGAATCCGAGGTGTTCGGCGTGCACCGCCCGCTCGATCGTCCCGGTCAGCGCGGCAGAGTCGGGCGCACCCCGGCGCGTCCGGGACCGGTCGAGAATCGACAGCTTCATCTCCGGGGGAACCGCCGTCCTGCCGGCGGTATTTCCTCACCCCGTCCGCACTCGGTGGACGGGTGTGCCCGCTTCGCTGACATACTGACCGCCGCAGGATCCACGATCGCCGGGAGGTCAATGGTGAGCAGCACAGGGACTATGTCGTTCTCGCTGGACGTCACGTCGCGGTCCGCAGCGCAGATGCGGGAGTGCGCAGAGTTCTTCAGCGAGCCCGAGCTGGCCCACCTGCCCACCGCCCGCCTCGCGGACGCGCTGGAGTCGCTGGCCGAGACGGGCCGCTACGAGCACACCGTGGAGGAACTGGAAGTCGGCTCGCAGCTGGCCTGGCGCAATCACGCCCGCTGCGTCGGTCGCAAGCACTGGCGCACGCTGAAGCTTCTCGACGCCCGGCACGCCACCAGCGCCGACGAGATCGCGGAGGCGTGCTGGGAGCACCTGCGGGTCGCGACGAACGGCGGCGCCCTGCGCTCGGTCATCACGGTCGGTCCCCTACCGCTGGCGGACGGACGCGAGTACAAGATCGTCAGCCCGCAACTGATCCGGTACGCCGGCTACCGCCACGCGGACGGGACGGTGACCGGGGACCCCGCCCAGGTCGGAATCACCGAGGCCGTCACCAGGATGGGGTGGCGCGGCGCCGGAACACGTTTCGATGTGCTTCCCCTGCTGATCAGTACCCCGGACGAGCCACTGCGCTGGTACGACGTTCCCCCGGAGCTGGTGCTCGAGGTCGAGATCGAGCACCCCGACTACGCCTGGTTCGCCGATCTCGGTCTCAAATGGCATGCCGTGCCCGCCGTGTCGAACATGCACTTCTCGGTCGGCGGGCTGACCTACCCACTCGCCCCGTTCAGTGGCTGGTACGTGAGCACCGAGGTCGGGGCCCGCAACCTCAGCGACCAGGATCGCTACGACATGCTGCCCGCCATCGCCGAGAAGCTGTGCCTGGACACGTCCTCGGAACGGACGCTGTGGCGCGACCGGGCACTGGTCGAACTGAACCGCGCCGTGATCCACAGTTACCGGCAGTCCGGCGTGCACATGGTCGATCATCACACCGTCGCGAAGCAGTTCATCAGCCATGTCGAACGCGAGGAATCGCTGGGCCGGAAGTGCCCCACCGACTGGTCGTGGATCAACCCACCGATGTCGGCGGCACTCACCCCGACGTTCCACCGGCTCTACGACGCACCCGACATGGACCTCCGCCCCAACTTTCTCCCGGCGCCCGCAGGTTGTCCGATCACCGGCGGGAACCTGTAGGACGTCGGCCGACACGCTGCCCGGTCAGCCGCGGTAGGGCGGGGCGACGCCCCAACCCCAGTGCGGGACGGGTGCGTGCTCGACCACCTCGGCTCCCGGACTCGAATTCTGCAGGGCAAGCCTGGTCCCCCACTCGACGTATGCCATGAAGGCGGAGCGGAATTCGGGGTCGGACGGCAGGGCCGCGTCGTCGGCGGCGAGACTCATGGTCGCGGCGAAGCGGTGCCGCTGCTGCGGGCTGATGGCAAGACCGATGTGGTGCCGCAGCATGCGTTCGTAGCCGCCGAGGTGTTCGGTGTATCCCGGCGGGCCGCCGAACACCTCGCACCACCACAGGGTGACGTTGCGGCGATGCTCCTCGTGCACGCCGCCGGGGAACATCGGCGACAGCAGTTCGTCGCGCTCCACCCGGTCGTAGAAGGCGTCGATCAGCCGCCGGAACGACTGCTCACCGCCCGCCCAGTCGTACAGGGACGGTGTGTCCTGATCACTCATGCGAGCTCCCGATTTCCGTCGTCTCTCCATTACAATACACATCAGTATTGGATTGAAAGGAGGTTCGAGCATGAGTGTGGCCGGGCGCAGTCGCGACACCGACATCGATACCCGGGTCCTGAGAGTTGCGGGCCGGCAACTGTCCCGGGCCGGATACGACGCGATGTCGCTCGCCGCGATCGCGGCGGAGGCGGGCACCACCCGCCAGGCGCTGTACCGCCGGTGGGCGACGAAGGCGGAGTTGGCCGCAGCCGTCGTGGCGCAGTTGGCCGACGAGGAGACCGGCCGGTCGTCGGCGGACCCGTTCGGTGATCTCGTTCGGGAACTGGCCGACTTCCAGCGCGGTGTGTCGCGCACCGGCCGGCTGTCGCTGGTCGGGACGATGCTGCAGGACACGACTGACGGCGACGTCCGCGCGCAGTACCGCGCCCGGGTGGTGGCACCGCGCCGGCGTCGTATCCGCGCCATCCTGGATCGTGCCGCGGAGCTGGAGATGATCGACGCCGACGCCGATCTCGAGGTCGCCGTCACGATGACCACGGGCAGTTGGTACGGCCGCGCCCTGGCCGGCGATCCGCCCCCCGCGGACTGGGCGGCCCGGACCGCGGCGCTGACCTGGCGGGCGGTCGGAGGAACGGTTCCCTCCTGACGTGCCCCCTACGCAGCGGACCGGCGGTCGCCCATGTTCCGCGACATCAGGACCCCGGCGAGGAGGAGAACACCCGCGATCGCGATGAACCATCCCGTGCGGTGCAGTCCGTCGTCGCCGATGACGTGACCGGCAGTGGTCTGCAGCACGACGGCCGACAGGTTCGCCCCGATGTACTGCACGGTGCGGTACATCCCGATCGCCGTGCCCACTTCCTCGACGGACGTGACCGAGCTGATCAGATTCTGGTTGCCGATGTTGTTGAATCCGTTGGGGATTCCCAGCACCGCCGCCACCATGAGCAGCACGACGATCGGGGCGGTGCTGCTCTCCACCGAGGCCAGGAGCACCCCGCCGACCAGCAGCGCGCACGTCCCGACGGTGAGTGTTCGGCGCACCCCGTGCCGCCGGTACGTCCGGGACGCGAGCAGTGTGGAGCCGATCCCGACGACGGCGACGGGCAGCATCGTCAGCCCCGCCTCGGTGGCGCCCATCCCCCGGGAGTACTGCAACCACTGCGGGATTCCGAAGAAGACACAGTAGAAGGCCGTGTACGTGAGGAGGGTCCGCGCGAGGGTCGCGCTGAGCGCCCGGTTCCGGGCCAGCGCCCGAACGTCGATGAACGGTTCGTCCGCCCGACGTTCCCACTGGACGAACAGCGCCAGCACCAGTGCCCACACGGGGATCAGCCACCACACCGGGTCGGTGGTGACCGACAGCAGGAACAGCATCGTGGACGAGACGAGCGCGAGGAACAGCAGGACTCCCACGACGTCGAGCGCGTGCACCAGTTGCCGTCGGCTGACCGACATGCCGCCGACGAAGCCGACGTTCGCGAACTTCGTGACCGCCACCGCGCTGAACGCGACGATCGGAAGGTTGATCCACATGATCGACTGCCAGCCGAACGCACCCACCAGCAGTCCGCCGAGCGTCGGGCCGAGTGCCACGACTCCCTGGCTGCAGATCGCGAGGGTCGTGATCGCGGTGCGCGGTTGCGCACCGTGCCGTTCCGCGTAGCCGCGAATCATCGTCATCGCGTTGGGATACTGGGTGGCGGTTCCGATTCCGACGAGGATGCGGGAGAAGATCAGCCAGCCGACCGTGGGTGCGAGCAGACCGGCCACGGAGCCCAGCGCCACCAGGGCGAGGCCTCCGAGGTACACCTTCCGCGCCCCGAGGAGGGCGCCGAGCTTTCCCGCCATCGGCGCGGTGACGGCGGTGGCGATGTAGAGCGCGGAGATCACCCAGGTGATGCCGGACGAGGAGCCGAACTGGGCGGCGATGCCGACGATCGCCACCGCGATCATCGACGAGTTCAGGGGTTGGAGGATGCTCCCGGTGGCGACGGATCCGCTGACCCGGAACGGTACGGACGGCGACTTCTGCGCGACAGCGGTGTCGGCGACGGTCGCGGTCACGAGCTCATCAGTGACTCCCGCTGCGGCGCCGACTCGGGGGTTGCTGCGAGTCGGCGGAGTAGCCGTCCGGCGATGAAGAGGAGGTCGCGTTCGGCGTCGGTGCATTCGGCGGCGAGCGCCGCCGAGAGCCATTCGCTCCGCCGCGACCGGTCGGCGGTGAGGGTCTGCAATCCCAGCGCGGTGATCGCGACGATGCTCGCCCGGGCATCCTGGGGGTCCACGGTGCGGGATACCATCCCGGAGTCTTCGAGAATCGAGACGGTCCGCGCGATGGACTGCGGCGCCACCTGCTCGAGATCGGCGAGAGCACGGGCGCTCATCGGACCTTCCCGGTCGAGATGCGCCAGGGCCTGCAGCTGCGAGGGCGTGAGCAGGTGCCCGGAGCGCTGAGTCCGGATGCGCCGGGTGAACATGACGACGTCCTCACGGAGTCGATCAGCCTTCTCGTCCATGTATTCGCCTCTCGTTCGCCGGAGTAATTTCATTAGCCAGTCTAGCTGTTTTATTTCCCGAGGTCAATCGTCATGTTGCGTCGACTACGTGCGTCTACGGCTATACATATTGACAGCACAGCTGTCTAAAAAACCGTGGGTGGGCGGATTCACCCAGGTCGGGCGGGGTCGGCGAGTGTCTGACAGGAAACTCCGAGCCGATCGCTGGCAGTATGAGGACGGCGAACGCTGATCGAGATCCGAAAGAAGGTGGTCGTGACTCTCCGCACACGGACAGCCGGCATCGTTGCAGTGGTGGCCCTGACGTTCCTGGCCACGGCATGCACCATCGGAGACACCGGCACCTCGGAACCCCCGACCACCACCCAGGCCGCGCCCGCCTCGATCGCCGTTCCCGCGGCAGCAGGCGCGCCGATCAACCCGACCACCCCCATCGTGGTCACCGCCACGGGCGGCCGGCTGACCACCGTGACGGTCACCAATCCCGCGGATGCCGGCGCACCGGTCGCCGGCGCCCTCGCACCCGACGGCACGAGCTGGACGAGCACCGCACCCCTCGGATACGGGTCCACGTACACGGTCGTCGCCGACGCGGCGAACCCCGACGGAGCCCCCGTCGAGCAGACGTTCACGGTGACGACGATGACCCCCGATTCCACCGCGTACGCGAACGTCGTCCCGGCACCCGAGGTCGTCGCGGACACGGGCATCGGCGTCGGCCAGCCCATGGTGTTCCAGTTCACCGCTCCGGTCGCCAACAAGGCCGCGGTGCAGGAGCGACTGCACGTGACGACGACACCGCCGCAGCCCGGGGCCTGGTACTGGACCGACGATCAGAACGCGCACTATCGCGCCGCGAACTATTGGGCGCCGGGAACCAAGATCCACATCGAGGCGGACGTGTTCGGCGTCGACCTGGGCGACGGCGTCTTCGGCGCCGAGAACAATGCCGCCGACTACACCGTGCACGACTCGTGGGTCGCCAAGGCCGACGGGGCCAGCGAGGTGCTCACCGTATTCCACAACGGTGTCCAGGAGACCTCGATGCCGATGAGCCTCGGCTCTCCCGACCACCCCTCGCACGAGGGCCCGCACGTGGTCTCCGACAGGCAGCAGAGCATCATCATGGACTCCTGCACGTACGGCGTCTGTGCCGGCGACCCCGACTACTACCGCGAGAAGGTCGACCTGAACCTCCGCATCTCGAACGACGGCGAGTTCGTCCACTCGGCGCCGTGGTCGGTGGGCGATCAGGGCAACAGCAACGTCTCCCACGGCTGCGTGAACCTGGCTCCCGCCAACGCCCAGTGGATGTTCGACCACTTCGGTATCGGCGACGTCGTCGAGATCACCAACTCGGGCGGACCGATCCTGCCCGTGTGGGACACGTACGGGGACTGGGAAGTTCCGTGGGCCGAGTGGCAGGCAGGTAACGCAACCGGATAGGAGGCGCTCATGAGTTCACCATCCGCGGAATGTGTCGCGCAGCTGAAGGCGGTGCTCCCGCACCGGGTTCATCTGCCGGACACCGGCGACTACCGCGCGGCACTGGGCAGAGTGTTCTTTCCCGACGCCGCGAGACGCCGCCCGTCCTGCGTCGTCGAACCGGAGTCCGTGGAGGACGTCTCCACCGTCATGCGGGTTGCGCACCGGACGGGCGGCACCGTCACCGTCCGCGGCGGCGGGCTGAGTTCCAACTGCGTCGCCGACGACGCCGTCATGCTCGACTTGTCTGCCCAGATGAACACGGCGCGGCCCGAGGACGATCGAGTGGTCGTCGCCGGTGGCGCGACCGTGGGAACCATGCTGGACGCCCTCGCCCCCACCGGCCGGGTGGTGCCGGTCGGGATCGTCGGACATGCCGGCTTCGGACTCGTCACCCGCGGCGGCGTCGGCTACCTCACCCGCAGTCTCGGGCTGACCGTCGATCAACTGCTCGAGGTCGAACTCGTGCTGCCCTCCGGCGAAGTCGTCCACCTGTCCGATGCCAGTACCGGCGACGAGGCCGACCTGTGGTGGGCGGTCCGGGGTTGCGCCCCGTGCTTCGGTGTCGTCACGTCGGCGGTGCTGCGCACCCATCCGCAGGGCCCGGTGTGGGTCGATCGAATGGTGCTCGGACTCGACGCGCTCGCCACCTATTTCCGTGTCGCCCCGACGCTTCCGCGTGACACGACGATGGGCGCGGTGCTCGGTTACAGCGCGCTGTCCGCCGACGAACCCGTCCTGTTCGTGTACACCGCGTGCGCGAGCGACGACGCATCCGACATCGACCGCGCCCGGGCCGCCGCCACCTCGGTCGCCGCCGTGTCGGGTAGCGTGCTGTACCGGTCCGAGACGACGGGCAACTACCTCTCCGGGCTACCCGAATTCGCGCCACCCGGAGCCGACGGCGAAGAACCGGAACCGATCCGGCTGCCCCAACCGGGTGACCACAGGGGGTCGTTCTTCGGGAAGGCCGTCTTCACCGGACCGACCCTCGACTCCCACCTCGCCGAAGCCCTGGCCACCCAGATCCGCGGGGCGCCGACGCGGGAATGTCGAATCGACTTCCAGCACACCGGCGGTGCGCTCGCCGACGTGGGTGACGGCGACACCGCATTCTGGGGCCGGAGCGGCGAGTGGAACATCCCGATCAACGCGATCTGGTCCGACCCCTACGACGGCGCCGCCTGCCTGTCGTGGGCGGGCGGGACCCTCGACGCGCTCGCACCCCACACCACCGGCGTCTACAGCGTCGAAGTCCGGCCCGGATTCCCCGAGACCGGAGCCGAGATCGACGCTGCCTACGGCGGAAACCTGCGGCGACTGCGAGAACTGCGGCAGCGGCACGATCCGATGGGGGTGCTGACGCACTACCCGCTATAGCCCCCGCGATTCATAACTCCGATACGGCGGGCTCTACTCGCTGAGTACCGCCGCCGTGGGCCTGAGGTGGTCGCCCGACCTGCGGCAATCCGGGCCTTGCCAACCTTCCCGGGGATAGTTATGGTCAGACCTATGACATAAATTTTCGATCGTCCTTACCCCGACGAGACGAGTCGGCTATGCGCTGCGTTGCATCGCCGAGGTACACATGACTGCACCCTTGCCCGCGAACTCCCCGCATCTACGTCTACTCGACGACATTCTCATCCGCACTGCCGCGCAGGCCGGTTTTGAAACGGCGAGCATCCTGGTGAAAGACGGTGCTCGTGGAATATTTATCCCCCTCCCCCACAACGGGTCTCAGTTATTATCCCTTCGTGTGCTACCCGAAGACCCGCTTGTTCGGCGGGCGCTGGCATCCACCGAGCCGATCGTTGCTTCCGTTCGAGCCCTGACGCACGTTTCCCCGCACGAACCTGATTTTGCCCGGGTAGTTCTTCTTCGCGTGTCCGATCCCGGATCGTCGCCTATCCGGCTTCTTCTCCTCAGCGATTCACGGCCGGGAGCCAAATTCACCACCGAACACTCCACCGCGGTGCTCGCTCTCCGCACACTTGTCGATTCCGCAGCGCTCACCGTCCTCGACGCCGAGGAACAACGACGTCGCCGGCGGGACCTCGAACACGGCAGACTGCTCGCCGACGAACGTGCCGCGGTCGTCGAACGACTCGACGATGCCGTTGCCACCGCCGACACCATGTCCGCGATCGTCCGAGTCTGCGCGGAGTTGACGGGGAAAGCCGTAGTCTTGTTCGACCTGCGCGAGCGGATGATCACCGCCGCGGGCCCTCATTCCGCAGGACGGGTCTCGATGCCCTCGCTCGGAACAATCCTCCGTTCATACCCTCGGGACTCGACCGTGGGACCGAGACCCATCGTTTTGTCTGCCGGACCGGCCACAGATCTTGTCCGCCGCAAGATCGTCACCCCGATCGTGGAGCGTGGTGAGCTCTTCGGGTGGCTGGTGCTCGATGAGCATCCCACGCCGCTGCGCCCCACCGACGAGTACACCGCTGCTCGCAGTGCACGCCGTATCGGCTCCCAGTTCTTGATTCAACGGCGCATAGCTCGCGTCGCGTGGAACGCCAAATCTGCGCTTACCCGACAACTCGTCGATGGAACGGGTGTCCAAGAGGATCTCGCCGCGAGCGGCGAGTATCTGGGCGTGAACACGGAGGCCCGTCGCGTACTCGTTTTCGTACAGGTGCCGGACGGGGAGACCGAAGATCTCGACCATGCCATGGTCGAACATCTGGAGAATTCCCTTGGCGTCGAGGTGCTGTCGACTCGAGGGTCAGAGGGGCTGCTTCTGCTGGTGGAGTCCTCGGACGATGTCGGATCGGTAGTGGCCGTGTCGCGGGTCAAAACCGCGGTCGCACAGGCGGCTGCCGAATTGTGCCAGCCGCCGGGACTGATCGCCGGCGTGTCGTCGGTGTGCGAACCGGCTGCGTTCTCCCGTGCGCACCGTGAGGCACGCGAAGTCGTGAAATGTATGGACCGTTTCTCGGAACGGTCGACGCACCGAATTCTCTCGGTCGACGATCTTGGGCCGGCTCGCGTATTTCTGGCGAACGGTGACGTTGCGGCCCTGCGACATTACGCCGACGATGTCCTCGGCCCCATCCTGGGCGACGATCCCGGCTGCGCCGACTTACTGCGTACTCTGCAGTGCTGGTTCGACACCGGTCGCAGCCCACGCGGTGCCGCAAACCAGCTCGGCGTGCACGAGAACACGGTGCGGCTACGCCTCTCGCGCGTTCGGGCCATGATCGGCCTCGACGTCGTGGGAACTGCGGCGGACCAATTGAGCGTCCAGACCGCACTTCTCGTACTTCGTTTTCAGGGCCACCCCGCACTCGTCGTCCTCGACCGAAGCGAGGAGGGCGAGATGGGTCTCGACCACGCCGTCGTAGACCGCACTTGCACTGTCGTCTCACCACCAGGGTGCGACCGCGTTCGGCCGGGAGCGAACCGGCCGAATCTGGGATAAACCGTCTTCACCCCGATCCGCATTCGTTCCGCGCAGGATCAACAGGTACGCCGATGCCACCATCGCCAACGTGATGTGCCGGTACCACGGCCGGTACCCCCGGACTTGATAGTCCGAGAGCCCGGACTCGAGTCGTGCCGATCGAACGCATTCGTCGATTGCCCGCCGACCGTCTGCTATGCGAGCGAGCTCTGACAGGATGCTGCCGATCGGACCGAAGCACAGGTGATAGCTGACATCGGACGGATCGGTGATCGATCGACCCGCCAGCAGCCAGTTCCCATACTGCCGCCCCGATCTGTACAGGTCCACCGCCGCCCAGTCCCGGACCCGAAGACCTGCGACATCGTCGAGGTGACTGAGACGGTGCCACACCGATTCCGACAGTTCGTCGATCACCTCTGCCGCAGGACGGACCTGCAGGTTTGCAGTGGCAACCCGGCACTCTCCTGGAACCTCGACCACATGTGGCACGCCGCGTTCCTCCAGCCAACTCCGCAGCTGCTCCGACCGTCCATGGCAAACACCCGCCGTCACCCACCCGAACGGAACGTCCGCGTCGAGTGCCCGGCCGATCATCACCTGAGCCAGGTCTGACGGGCTCCGGTAGCCGACCGAGTCGTCGACACCAGCCCCGCGGCACCGACCCCGGTTGTCCGTCCACTCTTGCGGTAGGTAGAGCTCGCGGTCGATCAGGCCACATCCCGCTTCGGACGCGTACGCCAGGAAGACGCCGATCTGAGCGTTCTCGTGTCTCCCGGTTTCCTCCGCGATCCTGGTTGTCACCCCGGCGGATCGACGCCCTCGCTTCAGAAAAGGCGTCTGACCCACTATCAACCGCCCTTGCCAGATGTCGCCGATGGCCCCGACAACCACCTCACGCACGTCGTCACGAACGCCGTCTTCGTCCCACGTCGCTGCATTCAACAACCGCTGCATACCTTCCGGGCCGGCCTCACCCGCCGATTCGGCCTGGACCCACCCGTTCTTGCGTTCGCCGCCGCTCACCAACCCGTGGACGTAGGCCGACATTCGCCGACGCGGTTCGACACGGAGGAATCGGTGCGCGAAGCGGGCGCAGAAGACAGCGAGCCCCGGCGACAGATCGCGGCCCCCGATATCGGCGGCCGGTCTGGCTCGATTCCCGTTGATTGTCACAATATGTCGTTGTAGTACATCACGAGCAGTTCCGGAAGCCCCCCGTTTACAGTGACGGCGGTCACCGGTATGGGAGAAATTGTGGTCTCGCCCACCACTGGAATCGCGCAACACCCGCACTTCGGCAATCGTCGTCGGCCTACGAGCCAATTCCAACGCATGCTCTCTACCAGATCACCCGCTGATCAGCCAGCGCGCTTCAGCGCATCGCTGTCGGATCGGACAGTCTTCGCGCACCCGTGATGTCAGCCGCAACCTGGCACGTCATTGTCCTCCACCCCGGAGCGTTCTTATGGTTCGCGGTGACGTCGTCACTTCCCGCTGGGACACCAACCCTCCGCGATCCATCCTCAGAAGGTTCAGATGACCATGGATAAACATCGGCTGAACACCGCCGTGCAGACACCCGACTCGCCCACCGAGAACCTGGAATCCGCAGTTTCCCGAAAGATCGCGTTCCGGATCGTTCCCATGTTGTTCCTCGGAGCGCTCCTCAGCTACGTGGACCGCACGAACATCGGTGTTGCCAAACTCGAGATGCAGGCGGACCTTGGCCTCACCGAAGCCGCATTCGGTCTCGGCGCCGGCATCTTCTTCATCGCGTACGTGCTTTTCGAGGTCCCGAGCAACATCGCACTCCACCGAGTCGGCGCCCGGATCTGGATTGCCCGGATCATGGTGACCTGGGGCCTGATCACCGCATTGATGTCCTTGGTCGACAACCTCTGGATGTTCTATGGGATGCGGTTCCTCCTCGGCGCCGCCGAAGCAGGCCTACTCCCCGGCGTGGTCTACTACCTGACCCGGTGGGTACCGTCGGCGAACCGGGGACGAATCCTCGGGCTGTTCTTCCTCGCCATCCCGGTGGCCTCGGCCATCGGTTCCCCCCTCACCAGCACTCTCATGTCGTTCCACCCCTGGGGATTCACCGGATGGCAATTCATGTTCATCGCCGAAGGACTGCCCTGCCTGGTGCTCGCTGCCGTCATCCTCAAATTCCTTCCGAACGAGCCCGGCGACGCACGATGGCTCAATACCTCTGAGGTGCAGTGGATTACCGACACGATTCGCCGGGAGAGCCCCGATAGCACCGGGGACGGAACCGGCCGTTCCTCGTGGACGGACGGATTGAAAAACTACCGGGTGCTCATGCTCTCGGTCGTGTACTTCTCGATGGTCGTACCCATCTATCTCATGGGCTTCTTCCTTCCGTCGATCATCAAGGAGATGACCGGCGGCACCATCGGCACCATCGGCATCGGCTACATCGCGGCAGTACCGTACATCTTTACCGGAATCGCCATGGTCTTGATCTCCCGGAGCTCGGACCGAACCCAGGAACGCATGTGGCACTTCGCCGTTCCCACTCTGATCGGCGCGAGCGGATGGGTGGTCGCCGCCGCCACCGTATCGTCGAATCCGGTCGTCGCCGCCATCGCGATTTGCGTCGGCACCGTCGGCGCGATGGCCACCATTCCGACGTTCTGGACGACCGCACCGAAGGTCGTCTCCGGCGCGGCCGCCGCCTCTGGAATCGCGTTGATCAGCAGCATCGGCAACATCGGAGGATTCGTCTCGCCGTACATGTTCGGCATCATCCGCGATGCGTTCCCCGGCGATGCCGGCAATCGGCTGTCTTTCCTCGTCGGCGCGATCGTTCTGGGCATCGGGGGCATCCTCATGATCGCGATTTCGAAGACCCTTCCCCCGACCGCGAAGGATCTTCCCTCGACCACACCAACGAACACGAAAACCGCACAGCTACAACACGACTGAATTCACTGACCACATCAGACCCAACTGACTCCACACGAGGAAACACTGTGATCAACTACACCGACACCGAATTCCACCCCCGCGACCTCACCGATCGGACCTGGACCGAAACCACGGTCCTGATCATCTCCGTACCCGAAGCAGCAATCTTCGGCAACGCCTACGTGCTGGCCCGTCCGAATCTCGGTGTCACCCTGTCCTCGGTGATCCTGGGCCAGGGATTCTGCCGCCAACCCTACGAAGTCGACTTCACCGACCCCCAGATGCATCTCCCCTGCCCCGAGTCGTTCAGCAACTACTCCCTGGACAACGGATTGACCGTCTCCTCGGACGGTCCGCGCAACTACCGCATGCAATACAAGAACGCGCTCGGCGCGGCGAGTTTCGATCTCACCTTCGAAGGATTGCACGACCCGTTCGACCCACACGACCCCGATCAGAACCCACTCCTCGAGCATGACCGCGCCTCCTCGGACGACGCCCGCAAGGGTGACGAGTGGGAAAACGGCCATTTCGAGGTCAAGGGCCGGATCCGCGGCGAGCTGGAACTACGGGGGAAGACCTACCAGGTCGAGTCCTACGAGGGGATGGACCACAGCTGGGGCCCCCGCACCGAAATCGGCACCCGCTCGGTCTCCTGGGTCTCGATCAACTTCGGTGAGGACTTCGCAATGCACATGGCGGTGCCGATGCGGATCGAACGAGGCCAGGTGTTCTACGACAAGATCCGCTTCGGGTACGTCGTGGACCAGGGCGAGGTCCACGGCCTGGTCGACGGAACAATCCAGGCCGAGCGCGTCGACATGCTCGCGTTCAGCAATCACGTCACAGCCACCGACGTCCGCGGCAAGAAGTACGAGTTCTTCGGCAGCGCGATCGCCGGCCACCCGTGGTACACGTTCAACCCGTCCCACGTCTGCTACCAGTCGTTGTTCCGCTACGAGCGCGGCTCCGCCGTCGGTTACGGCGAGATGGGCGACATCTTCGGCCTGGACTACATGGCGGAGCGGATGTCCCGCCACGGCCGGTTGAAGTAGGAGCGAACCTCATGACCAGATCAACTCTTCCCCTGCCCGACCGGGACTGGGCCGACGACCCCACCGACACACAGATCGAACATCTGCGAAGGCTCTACCCGACCGAACCCGAAGTGGATCGGACACTGACACGCAAGATGAACCGGCGCGCACTCGGCCCCTACCGGCGGATGGACCTCGACGAGTTCGTTCGGTGCGTCGAGTCGTTCCTCTCCACTCGCGTCGATGGCCCCTTCCGAGTGTCGGACGCTCGATGGTTCACCGGTGGTGTGTCCAAGATCCAGATGGGCTTCACCCTTCACCGTAAGAAATCCGATACGTGGACGAGTGAGCGGATGGTGGTCCGGATGGACCCTGCCGAAGGGTCGAATGCCACCAGCCGGCTACGCGAGTTCGAACTCGTCGACGCCGTGCGGGACACAATTCCCGTCCCACGGCCGTACTTCATCGACATCGACGGAGAGTTTTTTCCCGAACCCGCACTGATCTACTCGTACGTCTCCGGGATCACCAAACCGTCGGCGACCGTCACCGGGAAGATCAGCGGACTTGGCACAAATTTCGGAGTCGACGCCCGCGAACCACTCGCCGAGCAGTTCCTGTCCTACCTGGCGGCCCTTCACACCTTCGATCTGTCCGCAGCGACGTTCACCAGCCTTGCGCAACCCCGGGTCGGGACCGACGACGCGGCACGATGGCTGCTCAACCAAGCCCGGCGCACGTGGGAAGAGGACCGGGCGACCGACCTGCCGCTGATGGACGTGGCCGAGCAATGGATGCGCCACCACTTGCCCGTCCTCGATCATGTCGGCATCGTTCACGGCGATTACCGCAGCGGAAACTTCCTCTACGACGAATCCACCCTCGAGATCACCGCCTGGCTCGACTGGGAACGCGGTCATCTCGGTGACCGGCACCGAGACCTTGCCTGGACCACGCAGTCCACGTTCGGTCACTTCGACGAACTCGACCGCTACCTTGTGTGCGGACTGATCCCTGAAGGTGACTTCTACCGACGGTACGAACAGGCCACCGGGCTCCCAGTGGATCCGGACAAGATCACCTTCTACAAGATTCTCAACGCCTACCAGATCGTCGTATCCACGCTGGCCTCGGCGCACCGTGTCGCCAAGCTCGGCAAATCCCATCAGGATGTCGTCCTGTGCCGGGTCAAGGGCATGGCCGCGGTCGCTGCGGACGAACTGAACACCCTACTGAGCGAGGTGCTCTAATGGACCACTCGAGCAATACTCTCGGTGCCCTGCGCAAGTCACTCCTCGACTCGGTCGCACCGGCCGTGGACCCGAATGACCCGCTCGCCTCCGAGCAACTGCCCCTCGTCGCCGACTACCTGGAATTCCTGCGTACGCGGATCTACCGGATCCACGAACGGTCCCGATTCGAACTGGGCGAATATCTCCAGATGGCCGAGGGTGTGCTGACGCGTCTCTCCGCAACAGTCGGTGCTGCGGTCGGCGACCTGCCCAAGCAGGTCGATGCTGCACGAGCTGCACGCGACGCCGCGTCCACGGGCACCACCGAACTCCTCGAGCAGGGTGCCGCACTCGCCGCCGCCGTAAGCGCCGTTGTACGGGACGAAACGGTTCCGGACGAGGTTCGCCAGGCGCTGGGCCGGTGGGTTGTCGAATCCTCGCGCGAGCTCCTCGCGTTCCAGCGATCGTGGTACGCACCGTTCGGGTTCGAATCCAGCCGAGATCGTCTCCGGAGCGTCGATGATTTCCTGGCAGGGAAATCCTGCGCAGCCGCGCAATAGAGCGGTCCTGGGCTCTTCATCCTCCGAATGCGGAGCCCAGGTTCGCCGTCCACATCGTGTCGGCTCACCGAGAGGGCGCCTCTTGCCAAAGGGTTAATATGGATTTAACATTAGACCAAACGGAAGCGGTGATACCCGACACTCCTCATCCGCGTCTGCAACGGTCCGTCCGGGCCGAATTGGGTGTCAGTGAGTACTCCTTCTGGGTGATCTTTGCCCGGAACCAAGGAAAATTGTTGATCCAAATGTCGCCGTCCAGCAAGGTTGCCCTGTCCCTCATTGAGAGGGTTTCTCCGCCGGTTCCGGCGGCTTCGCCCGAGGAGGACCATGAGCACAATCGACTACTCCGAGCTGTACATCGGTGGGGAGTGGGCAACCCCACGGTCCACTGAGACGATCACCGTGCACTCCCCAGCCGACGGCAGCACAGTCGGGTCCGTCCCACGGGCCGTGGAGACCGACATCGATGCCGCGGTCGCGGCCGCTCGCGTAGCCTTCGATGATCCGACCGGCTGGGCCGCTTGGGATCCCGCGGATCGCAGCAAGGTCCTCGAACGGTTCGCCGAGGAGCTCGAGTCCCGTGGCCCGGAGACGGCGCGGCGCGTATCCATGCAGAACGGCATGCCGATCTGGCTCGCCGACCAGTTCGAGGGCGGGTTCCCGTCCGTACTTGTGCGTTACTACGCCGGCCTGACCGCCGCCGAACCCGCCGAAGAGGTCCGCCCGGGAATGTTGGGTGGGTCGGCGATCGTGACCCGCGAAGCGGTCGGCGTCGTCGCAGCGATCGTGCCGTGGAACGTTCCCCAAGCCATCTCCTTCCTCAAAATCGCCCCCGCGCTGGCCGCCGGATGCACCGTCGTGCTCAAGCCGGCCGAGGAGACAGTGCTTGACGCCTTCCTCGTCGCGGAGGCCGCGCACGCTGCCGGGCTACCTGCCGGGGTGCTCAACATTGTCCCGGGCGGCCGGGATCTCGGCGCCTACCTTGTCTCGCATCCAGGCGTCGACAAGGTTTCGTTCACCGGTTCCACCGGCGCCGGCCGTGCCATTGCCGAAACGTGCGGACGTCTGTTGCGCCCGGTCACGCTCGAACTCGGCGGCAAGTCTGCGGCGGTTGTCCTCGACGACGCCGACCTGGCTTCGTCGATCGACGACTTCTTCGGCGTCACGTTCCTCAACAACGGCCAGATCTGCTGGCTCAACACTCGTGTTCTCGCGCCGCGCTCCCGGTACGGCGACATCGTCGACACCATCACCGACCTCGCACGATCTCTGTCGATCGGAGATCCGCTCGACCCGAGCACCAAGATCGGCCCGCTCGTATCTGAAAGGCAGCGTGACCGCGTAGAGGGCTACATTGCGAAGGGGATCGCCGAAGGGGCCCGTCTGACGACCGGCGGCGGGCGAATCGCAGGCCTCGATCAGGGATGGTTCGTCGAGCCCACGGTCTTCGCCGACGTCACCAACTCGGCGACGATTGCCCGCGAGGAAATCTTCGGCCCAGTGCTGACGGTTATTCCCTACGAGGACGAGGCCGAAGCGATCGCCATCGCGAACGACAGCGATTACGGACTCGGCGGCACAGTGTGGTCCGCCGACGTCGAACGAGCTGCCGCCGTAGCCCGTCGAATCCGCTCGGGCACGATCGGCGTCAACCACTACTCGAACGACCCGCACGCCCCATTCGGTGGTGTCAAAGCCAGCGGGCTGGGCCGTGAACTCGGCCCGGAGGGACTGGACGCGTTCCGCACACTCAAGACCGTCTACCTTCCCGCGGCACGCGCCTGATCGCACCGCCGCCCGGTGATCGTGAGGCCACGCGGTCGCGCGTGGCACAGGACCTGAGGAAATTCGATGACACACTCACACGATCACCGGCTCACCGTCTTGTTCGACCTGGCGGTCCGGAGCGGCGATAGCCGAGCCGCCGCACGGCTGACGGAGCAGGCCGCCGAGGATTCGCTCACCCTCGAGTGGACCCGCCAGGCCCTTCTCTCGCGTCTGCGTTCCGGAGGTGACGGTCACGAACTTCGCAGTGCTGCCGAGCTTCTCACCGAACTCGAGGCGATCCGGCGACGGCACCAAGCACGAAGAATCGCGCACCACAGGTCCCAGTTCACCGGGCTCCGGTCGCTGCTCGCGCACCTGCGCGGGGCGTCGTGGGCCGAGCGCCCCTACGTTGTGACCGATCGACTGTGCCAGGACTTGGGCTTCCGGAAATCTGTGTACTCCCCAGCCTCGAGCTCCGGGTGGTCGCCGACCACGATCGCAATTCACCCCGAGCTGGGAGACTCGTTCACCCCCTTACGCCGAGCGATTGAAACCCTATCCCTTCCGCCCGGAGCCGCGCCACGTGAGGAGGAGGTGATGCGAAGCGGACGCGCGATCGCTGTGGATTCGATCGACGTTTATCGGAACACCTACCGTCCGCTCGTCGAATTATCCCGTCCACAAGGCTATCTCGCAGTGCCGGTTGTTTCGGCTGGCCGTGTGACTGCACTGCTCCACGCGGATCACCATGACGTTGACGTCGACGAAACCGACATGATGACCTTGCGGGCCGCAGCCACTGTGTGCGGGCTGACCGAGGAGCACCAGACACTCAGATCAGCGATCGTGACCCGCAACCAGCGGGTCGCCGAGGAGATCACAGCGATGCGGACCGCGCTCGATGAGCTCGAGCAGACCCAGCTGAGCCTGGCTGAAGCACTCGACACCGAATCCGAACGACCCGATTGCTCGGACGGCCCGGTCCGAGCCCTGCACTGCACCGCACTGACTGCCCGCGAACATGAGATCTTCGAGTTCGTCGCCCACGGCGCCCCCTCCGCCGACATCGCGCGGGCACTGTTCGTCTCCGAAGGCACCGTGAAGTCTCATATTCAACGGATCTACCGCAAACTCGCTGTGTCCACCCGCGCCGAAGCAGCCGCGCTGTACAGGAAGTCGCACCGCCAGGGGCGGGGCCGGTGCTGAGGAGAAGCGAATGGCACCCCATGAAGCTATGACTGTCGAGATCGACCGCATCCTGGCCGAGCTCACCTCCGGTTCTACGGCCGATCCCCGTGAGGCCGGGATCCGGCTCGCCGAACTGATCGAGCGCCGCGACCGGACCCAGTCCGCCGAGCTCGACCGTGTGGAGACCGTAGCGAGGGCGTTCCATTCGGCCGCGACCATCCTGCAGCGAGCCGCTACCGTCGAGGATGTTGTCTGCGCGATCTGCCCTGGTGCCGCCGGTATCGCCGAGTGCGACAACGTAGTGTTCTCCGAACTCGACGGACTACACGCGACCCCTCTGCGCGCCGCGCCGGGTCTCCCGCTTCCCGCACCCTTCCGACTTCCATCCGCGTTCGCCGGTCCGGGGTCTGTCGGTATCCCCGCGGTATTTACTCGCGCGGAGTCCATGGTGTTTCGCGTCGACATCGACGGCAGACCCGCGGCCGTAATCCGCGTCGGGGCAACGCTCGCTGTCCCGGTCGTCGATGCCCTGATCTCCTACGCGGGACTGGTCGGCACTGCCTTCGAGTGCGCTGCCCTGGACCGGCGGCGCCACCGTCAGCGCGATCTCCTCCACATGCTTTGGGGCCGTGACAATTCAGCACCCGAGATGCCCTCTCCTCCCCTCGCGTCTACCCAGGTCCCGCCCTCGTCCGGGGTCCTCCAGGCCTTGACCATCCGAGAGCGCGAGATCCTCGAGTTGATGCTGACCGGTTCCTCGAACGCTGCGATTGCGACCGATCTGGTCGTCTCCGTGGAGACAGTGCGCTCTCACGTGAAAAAGGTTCTGCGTAAGTGCGGCGTCGCCAACCGGGCCGAACTCATCGCACGCTTTGATACCGACCCGCCGGTTCGAGAACAGTAATCCGCGCCCCATCACTTGCCCTACCCGACCGCCACCTCCACCGGGGATGGGCGCCGCAGTGGGAAGTCGGCGGATCCGACCGATCAGGCCGGATCCGCCGCTTTCGTCAAGTAGACGGTCCCATCGACTCTGCCGCCGGCGACGTGCTCAGGTCGCGACCACTTCGGAAATATTCGGCACCTCACCGCGGGGGAAGCCCGTCATCCGGCACCACGCAAGCTCCCGCGCCACCTGTTGCGCGGCAGCGTCAGCCAGTGTGCGGCGTGCCGCGGCCGCGAGGGGCGATCCGGCGGCAGCGAGTACCTGATAGCTTCGCGCGACTGCCTCTTTCAGTCGGCGCACCTGCGCCCGCATATGAGCCAGATCAGACGGAGAGGAAGCTGTCTCGATGAGCAATTCCTGGACCTGATCGGCGATCTGCGGATCCATATCGGCCAAGGCACTGAGTGTGTTCCGATTTTCTGTATGCTCTGCCCGCTCGTACGGGTACTCGAACTGGTGCACATCCAGCACCCAGTCCAGGCAAGCAAGCACGAGTCCGGCCTGCTCCGCGGCGAACGAGTCGTTCGGATCGAGCGCGGGCAGCACCGTCTTTGCGATCGTGGTTCTGACAGCGCCGATCTGCTGTGCCACAGTAGGAATCATGGGAGCTCCTAGTCCTTGCCGACGATGGTCAGCAACTGATCGAGATAGAACGCGCCGAGCCCGCCGAGGAACGTTTGCATCGCATCCAGGTGGGTCAGGCGCTCGGCCGCGTTTCTCGGCCCGGTGCCGATCAAAGCAACCGCGGCCCAGTACATGTTGACGACCGTGTAGTACTCCAGTCGTTCGGAATCCACCGACAGACCGGAAATCTGCTCGTACTCGGCGATCATCTCGTCCGGGGTCACCAACGCCGAACAGTAGAACTGTCCCGTCGCCGGATCGTGCTCACCCCACCCCTCCATCATCGCGTAGGCCAAATCATGATGGCGGTCACCGAGATAGGTGAGTTCCCAGTCCAGCAGCGCGGTGATCTCGCCGGAGTCCTCGTCGAAGAGGAAGTTGCCATTTCGGTAGTCACCATGAACCACCGAGACGTGATCGACGGCCGGCCGTCGATCCCACAGCCACTGCTGGGTCAGAGCGATCACCGGATGTGCCTCGAATGCGTCTTCTCGCCACGCACGATCGGTCGCCGCCAATCGCCAATCGATTGCGTCGGTCGACCCGACTCGTGGACGCTCGAAGGACGGAAGATCGTGGTCGCTCCAGTCGAACCGATGCAGTTGGGCCAGATGCCGAACGAACTGAGGTCCCAGGACCGGGCGCAATCGCGCCCCGTAGACCGTCCCGAGCCCGGAGGCCGTCTTCAACGCACCGGCCGCACTAGCGGATCCCGGAACATAGCCGCAGATCATCGATGGGGCTCCGAGCTCGGTCGCATCATCAGTAGCCCAGTACGCCCGGGGCACGGGGATGACACCGTCGAGCATGTGCAGAACCTCGAACTCCCGAAGCCGCGGTGTTTCCACCATCGACCCCGGCGGATCCATGCGCAACACCATCCGGTCCTGCACCCGCCGCCCGTTCTGTTCCCAGTCCAGGCCGAAGACGAACTGTTCCTTCGATGCACCCCCGGCGAGTCGGGCGATGCCGTCGATCCGGAAGTCGCCATCGATCCGGCGGGAGAGAAATTCGTGCAACCTCGCCGACACTGCGTCAATGACGGGCTGCTCGTGAGTTACCGTCCCCCGCCGTTCCATCTTTCGACGCAGCACGGAGTCGATCGTGGGCTCCACCCGTCCGGTGGAACGGCCAGAGTCTGTTGTTGCCACCATGGTCATGCTCCTGTCTCGTAGGTCGACGGCGTGGCCGCCGATCCGTTGTGCAGCAGGACCACCTTCGCCACGTCACCACGCTGCTGTGCCTGGACAGCGGACTCGATGTCGGCGAACGGAAACGTCGCGATGAGTCGGTCGAATGGGAATTGGCCTGCTTGATAGAGGTCGATCAGATAAGGGATGAAGGTGCGGGGATCGCTGTCACCCTCGGTGATGCCCCGCACGGTCAAGCCGGCCACCATGGCCGGGACGATGGGCAGCGACAGGGTGGCCGCCATGTCGTGGGGCACCCCTACCAAGCCGAGGGTCCCGAGCGGCGCGAGTGCCCCGAGTGCCTCCTCCACCACTGCGGGGATGCCGGTCGTGTCGAACGCGTAGTCCACTCCGGCGCCTTCGACAGCACGGACCTGTTCCATGAGTGGTCCGTCGGTGGGATCCAGCGTCGCGGTTGCGCCGAGGTCGGAGGCGAGTGAACGGCGCCGCGGATCGGGGTCCGAAACGATGATCGTTGCGCAATTGCGTACGACGGCCGCCATCACCGCAGCCAGACCGACGGGACCGGCACCGAGTACCAGCAGGGACTCGCCTTCTCTGCAGTCCATGCTGTTGAACACCGCGCCGGCTCCGGTCTGGATACCGCAACCGAGCGGACCGACGAGCTCAACGGGCACATCCGCGGCCACCTTGACGACATTGTGTTCGGACGTCAGCGCATGCGTTGCGAACGACGACTGCCCGAAGAACGCTGCGGTGAGTTGAGCACCGTTTCGGTTGATCGAGCTGGTGCCGTCCTCACGCAGTCCGGCGCCGTAGTTGCGCGCGCCGAACTCGACACAGTAGGCGGGTTGACCGTCGCTGCACGTACTGCAGCTTCCGCACGATGCGAACGAGAGGGCCACGTGGTCACCAGGCTCCACCGTGGTCACCTGCGCGCCGACCTCCACGACGACGCCGCTGCCCTCGTGCCCGAGGACCATCGGGTATTTCAGCCCGAAAATGCCGTCGCGTGCCGCGAGATCGGTATGGCACAAACCGATTCCACGAATTTCGACCACAACTTCCCGAGGCCCGGGGTCGGCGAGTTCTACTTCTTGAAGTGTGAATGGACCGCCGGGTTCGGTGACCACCGCGGCAGTGATGGAACGAGACATGGAGACAGGGGCCTTTCGTGACCGTCCGCAGCACAGGATGCCGCAACGGATCGAGTCGGGTGGATCGGCGGGAGGACCAAGGTTCAGGGACGGGTTCCGACGCGCAACCGGCCGTGACGAGACATCCGCTCTCCCAGAAATTCGAGGCCGAGGACATCCGTCGCCTCTGCGTAGCCAACCCGATTACCGACCTGGTAGCGAAACAAGCTCTGGCAGCTGACGTATGCGGGGCTGAAGCTGTACCACGGTGCGCCGCCGACGGCGGTTCCGAAGAACTCGTGCTTCTTGCCCCGGACGTCTACTGCCGTGACGTGGTTGGTCACCGCGACCAGGTCGACGCGGGCGGCCTCGACGGTCGCCTCGGTGATCCCGTATAGTTCGCCGTCCTCGACGACGTAGCCGAACCGCAGACCGTCGTAGACCACTTCGCCATCGCGGATGTCCAGGGCCATCCCCAGGTGGAGACCGAAGTCGGGCCCCAGCGTCACATGAATCCAGGCAGCACCACTGTGGCCGAGTTCGGCGCGAGGGCCCCAACTGCGATCCATGCCGTCGTAGCAATCGACCTGATACTCCTTGCCACGGAGTTCCAGTGATCCGGTGACATGCCCGATCATGTCGTAGTGCCCGTTCGCCCACACATCGCCGAGTCCCGTGTCGATGGGGCCTTTCGAACCGGCTACCAGTGGGTTCTGTGCGGCATCGTGAACGTCGAATGGTTCGTGTAGCCCTCTGAACTCGAGGTCGAAACGGCAAGCTCCGAGTGCGTGCTCATACGACACGCGGAAGTCACGGGGGGCGTTGGTTGCCTCGAGACTCAAGCCGCTCTCCAGGGTGAATTTGGAGAACGTCTTCGGAGCCGGAACATGCATCTGAGGGTCGGTGAAGTCGATCTGATGCGGGTGGGTGCAGAACCCGGAGTGCACGACCACCGAGGAAATCGTGGCACCGACATTCGGCCGGGACAGCACGTAGGCATTGCCCAGAATTCCGGCTTCCGGAACTGAAAAGACCAAGACTTGCGTTTCAGCCCACGTGTGGGCCGTCGGCTCACTTGGGTGGTAATCCACATCGGCAGCGGTAATCACAGCAGCTCCTCCGGTCATCGGGTTCTCGTCGAGTAAGGACGACCGTAGGCAGCGCAATGTGACCTACGCTACGAAGACGGGGCGAAATACCCCAGAAGGTTCCGTGATACATCCGTGAGGGTGAGGCGAGTGAGGGATTCCGACGGCCGTCGGTACTTACCGAGCGCGCGAACGTCAGTCAGTCGTCGAAACCCACATTCGACAGATCGGTCGTGAGACAAGCATCGAACTCTTCCCAAGGATGTGTTGAATGTTCCCGGGGCGGTACACAGGATCGGCTTGTCCGACCAAGTCGGCCCACGCGTGGGATCTCGACGCGATCGCACAGACCTACGCGGACCTCGCCCGACAACTTTCGCATTTCGCGCCGCGCACCGGCGGACGTCACCCGCAGTCGTCGACGGGCGCCTGTTCGGCGAAACATGCTGCGAGGAAGTCGATCGCCCCCGGCGCGCCGGAGACCAAGGTGGTGTTGTGACTCCCGCCGGGATACCGCACCACCTGTACTGGGCTGCCCGCGGCACAGGACCGTCGAACGAAGTCGTCGTGGACCGCGACGGGCACCAATTCGTCCCCGTCCGCGTGATAGCTGTAGATCGGCGCACCGGCAGTGCCCGGGGCCGGACTGTTCTCCGCGAGCGCGTCTCGCAATGCCGGAATGTCGAAGGGACGAGGGTCGACGGTGTAGTCGCGCAGCGATCGGAACGCGTACGTCGCGATCAGATCTACGGTGCATGCCGCGCTGCTCGCCTGCATGGCCGCCTGGCCGTCCGCGGTGAACAGCTCACTCAGCCGCATCTCGGGATACGCGCGATCGATGCCGGTCACGCCACCGAAGGTGAGGCCGAAACCGTACCCGCCGTCGACGTTCCGCATGGTCGCCTCGAGGTCTGCCGGCAACCCGCCCAACGCTATTGCGTCCAGTCCCAGCTCGGGAGCATGGGCCTGATGGAGGTGCGCGGCCCAGGCCGTGGCGAACGCGCCACCCGAATACCCCCAGAGGCCGGTCGGCACATGCGGGCTCAGTCCACTCGGCCCGAACTGCAGGGCAGCGCGGATTCCGTCGAGAACCGCGTAGCCGGCCTGTGGTCCGGCGAGGAACTCGGATTCCGGTCCTTCGTAGTCGGCGGTGACGACCGCCCAACCACGAGACAGCAGATACGCGATCATCAGGGACTCCGATGCGGCGTTCGACGTCGCGGCTCCGAGCCCCGCCGTCAGCGCGTAGGACGGTGCGCACCGAGATCCGAGACTGTCTTCCGCGGTCTGATACGAGACGAGGGGCCGGGGGCCGTCACCCGTCCATGGTGTTCTCGGGACGAGAACCGTCGCGACGTCCGCCACCGCTGCTCGGTGGGAGTCGAGCGACTTGTACAGCATCTGCCAGGAATCGACCGGGATCGGCACACTCAGTGCCGTCGCGGAGACCGGCCGTGATCGCAGAATAGTCCCGTCGGGCTGAGTCTCGTAGCCGGCAGGAGGTTGGTAGAACGCATCCTGGGACGGCGCCGGGATCTCGGCGACTGCAGGTCCGGCAACCGCGACCAGGCCTGCACTCACCGCCGTCACCGCCGCGACCAGAAGGGGCAACCACCGCCGAATACGCACGGAAAACATGCTACCGTGCGAATGGTACGACCGAAAGGACTTTCTGTGGACGCCGTCGTGTTGCGAGAATTCGGGGAGCCGGATGTCTTGAAGGTGGAGTCGATTTCCGACCCCGTGGCGAGCTCGGGTTGGGTCACCGTCCGCCTGAAGGCGGCCGCGCTCAACTGGCACGACGTCCTCGTCCGCCAGGGCAGGTATTCGTCACCGCTGCCGCACGTACTCGGCGCCGACGGCGCAGGTATTCGCACCGACACGGGCGAGGACGTTCTCGTCCTCCCGTCGCTGTGGTGGGGCGATCGCGACGCCGCGCCGAGCGCACAGTGGGAGATCCTCGGCGATCACCACCGAGGCACCTATGCCGAGCTGGTGCGCGTTCCCGCAGACTGCGTCGCACCCAAACCACGCGGGCTCAGCTGGGAGCAGGCCGCCGCACTGCCCCTCGTCGGACTCACCACCTACCGCGCCCTGTTCACGCGTGGCCGCCTCCGCGCCGGCGAGAACGTGCTCGTCCTGGGTGCAGGCGGCGGCGTCGCGACCATGGCCGTCATGCTGGCTTCCGCAGTAGGAGCGAACGTCACCGTCACGTCCTCCACGGCGGCCAAGATCGCGCAGGCACAGGAACTCGGCGCCGCGAACGGCGTGCTCTACACCGACCCCGAGTGGCCGGACGAGGCTCGCCGGCTCACCCCGGACGGTCGGGGATTCGACCTCGTCCTGGATTCGGTGGGGACGTGGGAGCAGTCCATCGCCGCACTGCGGCCGGGTGGCCGCCTGGTCGTGCTGGGCGCGTCACGCAGCGAGCTCGCCACCCTCGACGTCCGGCCCTTCTACTTCGGTCAGTACGAACTGATCGGGACCACGATGGGCAGTCCCCGGGACTTCGCGGGGCTACTGACACTGCTGGACACCGAAGCCGTCCCGCCCGTACCCATCAGCGCGATCTTCCCCCTCACCGAAGCAGCCGCCGCACACAAGCATCTCGAACAGGGAAGCGGGTTCGGGAAGGTGATTCTCTCGCACGGCTGACCGCGGTTCTATGATCTACCTCGACGCGGTTCGGTGACGACGAGAGGACGCCCAGTGGCGAGTGAACTCCCGACGCCGGCCGACGACGAGCGCCACGACGTGGTCGACTGGATGCGAGCCGAATGGTCCCAGCGGCGCGATTCGGCCGATCTGGAGTTCGGAACCACGATGGCATTGCTCCGCACGCACCAGTGGATCGTGCGCGCCATGGACCAGGAACTGCGTTCACTTCGACTGTCGCGCAACGCCTATCTCATTCTGACGTCATTGCAACTGTCGGAGCAGCGCACTCGCACGCTCGGCAAGTTGAGCAAGTACCTCATGGTCCACCCCACCACCGTGTCGATGGCGGTCGACCAACTCGTCAAGGCGGGCCTCGTCGAACGCAAAGCCCACGCGACGGATCGCCGCACCGTTCTCGCAACCCTCACCCCGGCCGGCCTGGAGGTGGTCGAGGATGCGAACGATCGCCTCGCCGCAGTGCGCTTCGGCCTGGCGCCCGTCGACACCGACACCCTGGAAGCGCTGATCGAACAACTGCAACAGGTACGTCGCGCCGTCGGTGACGTCGAAACCGGGCACTGAGAGGCGCCAGACGCCCTCCCGCGGTTGAGGTGTCGGACCCGGCCGCCGCATACCCCCGCAATACATCTACCCGACACCCCTTGCCCCATTAGCTTTGACGACCTACTATTCAAACCTAGAATAGTTCTCACGGGACGAGGAACGGGCCGTCCGGCCTCTCAGCGCACGACAACGCTCCCTCGCCGTGATCCCCCAGCCGAGTCACGCACAGGAGCGCACTCCGATGGTTTCATTCGCATTCACCGACGAACACGAAGAGTTCCGAAAGACGCTCGCCGCGTTCAGCGACCGAGTCCTACTCCCCGGCTACCGCGACCGAGCCGCGTCAACGGACTTCCCTTTCGACATTCTGAAGAGGATCGGCGACCTCGGATTGCTGGGCATCGGCCTGCCCGAACAGTACGGCGGCACGGGCGCCGAAGACCCCGTCCTCCTCGGGATCGCCACCGAGACCCTCGCCTATGGCGACGTGAACATGGCATCGGCACCCGTCCAGATCGGGTTGGTCGCCTCTCAACTGGCGCTGTGCCGAGACGAGATCCAGGAGCGCTACCTCCCTCCCCTCATCAACGGGGAGCAGACCATCGCCATCGCGTTGACCGAACCGGGCTCGGGCTCCGATGCGAGTGCACTGACCACCACCGCAACGGCGGTAGAGGGCGGATGGCGCCTCAACGGCGAGAAGACGGCCATCTCCTGGGCGATGAATGCCACTGCGGCACTTGTCTACGCGCGAGAGCCCGGATCCAGCCGTGCCCGGGGTGTCAGTTGCTTCGTCGTGCCGCTCGACGCGGACGGGGTCAGCGTCAGCCACATGCCCGGCATGGGCTGCCTGCCCTTGGGCTGGGGAAGCATTCACCTGTCCGACGTCTTCGTTCCCGAATCGCATCTCGTCGGTGAATTCGGCAAGGGCTTTCACTCGGTCATGGACCACTTCGACTTCAGCCGAGCTGCGCTCGGACTGATGTGCCTCGGCGCCGCGAAACAGAGCCTGGAGGAAGCCGCCGCGTACGCGCAGCAACGGGAGACGTTCGGGCAGCCGCTGTCCGAGCACCAGGGACTCGCGTTCCAATTCGCCGAGCACGCCACTTATCTGGAAGGCGCTCGCTGGATCTGCTACCGGGCGCTGTGGCTCCGGGAAACAGCCCAGCCGCACACCGCCCTGGCGTCGATGAGCAAGTGGTGGCCTCCCGTCGTGGCCAAGAACGCGATCGAGTTCGCCATGCGCGTACACGGAAACCTCGGGTACTCGACCGAATCTCCTCTGCAGCAACGCTACCGCGACGTCACCGCGTACCTCGTCGCGGACGGCACAGCCGAGATCCAGAAACGCATCATCGCGAAGGACATCTTCGCCCGCGGCACCGTATCTCTCTGACCCACCACCCTGAAGGAGCTCACCATGGGAACGCATGAAATCTCACCGCCAAAAGAACTGAAGGACAGCAGCGGGCTGATCGTCGGTGGCACGGCCGGGATCGGGCTCGCGACCGCCGTCGGCCTCGCTCACGCCGGCGCACCGCGCATCATGGTCGTCGGGCGCGGCACGGAACGAGGACACACTGCCGTCGAACGCATCTCGTCCGTCAACTCGACGTGTGAGGTGTCCTTCCTTTCCGCCGACGCGACCACCGCCGACGGCGCCGCCCATATCGCGTCCGAAGCCGAGCGGATTCTGGGCGGCGTCGACATCCTGGTATCCACGACAGCCGCCGACGTCCGGCCGGAACTGTTCGCGAACATTCCCACCGACGACATCGCGCGCATCTTCAACCAACTCGCGCTCCCGTGCATGTATCTCGCGAGCGAGATCGTCCCGCACATGACGGCGAGGAAGGGCGGAGTGATCATCAATCTCGCCTCGGATGCGGGCAAGACCGCTACGCCGGGCGAATCCGTGATCGGGGCAGCGAAGGCGGCGATCGTCATGTTCACCCGCACGCTGGCCATCGAAGCCAAGCGCAGCGGAATCCGCGTGAACGTCCTGACGCCGTCGCTGGTCAACGGCACCGCGTCGACCGAACGCATCACCTCCGACGGGTTCAGTGCCAAACTGTTCGCCAAGGCGGCACAGCAGGCTCACCTCGGCGTACCCGAATCCGAAGACCTCGCTGCGCTCGCCGTCTTCCTCGCGTCCCCCGCCGCCCGCCGGCTGACCGGACAGGCGATCAGCGTCAACGGGGGAATCTCGGCGGCCTGAGAACTGCCTCCGAATCGGGGGCGAAACCCCTCATCTGGGTGACGCATGGGTGCCGTTCATGCATGAGACTCGAGTCACAGCATGAACGGACACCGCGCGACAGCGCCGATACGTCCCGGCGCTGTTCAGCCCACACCAGAGAGCAGGTTGATCATGACGACGGTCGAATCCGCCAACACCACAACAATTCCCGATGAGATAGCACGGCAGATCGTTCTCGCCGAGGGACACACCGACGACGCGAAACTGTACGAGGCGTACCGATGGTTGCGCGAGAACCGGCCACTCGGGCAAGCACGCGTGGAGGGGTACGACCCTCTCTGGCTGGTCAGCAAGCACGCCGATCTGATGGAGATCGAGCGGCAGCCACAGATCTTCAGCGCCGGCGGCGGCGAGGACAAGGGCTCGCACAACCCCATTCTCGCCAACCAGGCCGGCGACGAGTTCACGAAGAAACTCACCGGCGGAAGTCTTCGCATCCTGGACGCGTTGCCCTACCTCGATCCCCCGGAGCACTCCACCGTCAAGGATGTTGCGTTCGACTGGTTCCGGCCGGCCAACCTCAAGAAATGGGAGGAACGCATCCGCGAGACGGCGAAGGAATCCGTCGATCGGCTCGTATCCGGGAGTCAGGACCTCGACGCCGTACAGGAATTCGCGGTGTTCTTCCCGCTGCACGTCATCATGTCGCTGTTCGGTGTGCCGGTCGAAGACGAGCCGCGCATGATGGCACTGACACAGGACCTGTTCGGGGTCGCCGACCCGGATGCGACACGTGAGGACATCGAGAGCCTGTCTCCCGATGCCGCCGCACAGCAGTGGGCAGCGGCGATCTCCGACTTCTACGCCTACTTCGATGTTCTCGTCGAAAGCAGGCGAGCAGAACCACGCGACGATCTGGCGACTCTCATCGCGGTCGCGAAGGATGCCGACGGCGAGTACTTCCCCAAGACGTTCGCCTACGGGTGGTTCGTCGCCATCGCCACCGCCGGCCACGACACCACGGCGAGCACCCTTGCTGGTTGCCTGCAGCAGTTGGCCGCACGTCCCGACATCCTCGAGCGAGTGCAGGGCGACCTCGATCTGGTTCCCCACCTGGTGAACGAAGCGTTGCGGATCGTGTCTCCGGTGAAACAGTTCACCCGAGTCGCACTCACCGATTACGAACTCCGTGGGAGTTCGATCAAGGCCGGCGACCGACTGATGCTGCTGTTCCAATCCGGTAACCGCGACGCCGACGTGTTCGACAACCCGGACACCTTCGACATCGACCGGCGTCCGAACAAGCAGATCGCGTTCGGCTACGGACCGCACATGTGCATCGGCCAGCATCTCGCCAAGCTCGAAATGAAGGTCATGCTCGAGGAACTGCTGCCCAAGCTTCGTCGCGTCGAGGTGACCGGCGAACCCAAGATGATCCAGACCAACTTCGTCGGCGGATTGCGGCACCTCCCCGTCCACCTGACGTTCGCCTGACCAGGTGGTGCGCCGAGACGAAGATGACACTCGGCGCACCACCTTCGAGTGAGAAAGTGCCCTCAGCGCATGACGAAAGTTACCTATCACCTGCCGGACGGGTCGACGGAGCACGTCGATGTCGAACCCGGTGAAACGCTCATGAACGCAGCGCTCCGCAACAACCTCCCCGGCATCGTTGCCGAATGCGGCGGCAGTTGCGCCTGCGCTACGTGTCACGTCCACCTCCCGAAGCAGTACACCCGCTTCTTCGCCGAACCGACGGACGAGGAGACGGATCTGATCGCCTATCTGGACGCCGCGGACGACGATTCTCGCCTGTCCTGCCAGCTCGTCGTCGCTGACGGCGAGGCCGAGATCCACGTTCGCGTCGCAGACAGCAGGTGACGTCGTGACCACGCAAATGCGCGGAAATACCGCAATGAATGCGCGCCACGCCTTCTACGTCGTCGCCGGGATCGCTGCGCTATTCCTGACCTGGCCATTCGCGTTCGACTGGATCGGCGACGGCGGAAACATCCTCAACCCGGTCGAATTCTTCGGAGACGGTATCGAGCCGGGCGGCACCGCCGCGTTCCTGAGCATCGACATGCTGATCGCCTGGACGGTCTTCATCGTCTGGGTGCTCACGGACACCGCACGGATCGGCATGGGCCGGAAGTGGGGCGTGGTCTTCGTGCTCTTGTCCTACATCGGCGTCTCCATGGCCTTTCCGTTCTATCTCGTTGCACGAGAGCGCTTCCTGGCGCGCGCGGCCAGCGGTCGACCCGACGCGAAGACACCGGAGAACCCGGCGTCCCCTGTCGGGCGCGGCTAGCAACCGACCGATCCGAACGACGTCGCCTGTCGTCGGCGCGTGCACCATCTGGCGGTTTCCCAGACAGATCGCGACGTGGCCGGGCCGTCCCGAGCCCCAGTTGCCGAACAGCAGATCGCCCGGCCTCGCGTCGTGCAGCGGGACCTCGACACCGACGTTCCATTGGGTGTCCGTGCAGAACCGACGCGAACCGCTCCGCCAACTCACGGACCTTCGCGACGCACGGCCGGGTCCGGTTCTCGTAGTCGTCGGTCCCTCTGGGCATTCCCCGAATTGGCGTACCGCTCCTATACCTGCGTTGTATCCGGCGAGAGTCAGGTCAAGGGTATCGCCGGATACGAGCCCCTCGGCCTTCCATTCACCGATCTGGCTGTACATCCGTTCTCGACGGAATACAGCGCTGCGAGAACGGGCGCGGAGACTGCCGCCCGTACGTCGCCTCCTGCACACGAGTCTCGACTCCACGTGGAGAAGTTTCACAGGAAGACAGGACCTCTCGGGTGCCGTAGTCCCATCGGGGGTGAAAGGGGGGAGATTGGAGCGAACTTGCCGCTCATCCCTGTTTCCACAGCTTGTGACCTACCTAACATCGCACCTACGCAAGTGATGCCCGTCCTCGGGCGAATACCTGAAATGAGGAGCAGTCGTGCAGATCACCGCCGCCGTAGTCCACGAAGTCGCGGGCGACTTCGCCATCGAGACCGTGTCTCTGAGCGAACCCACGGAACACGAAGTCCTCGTCGAGATCGCCGGCGTCGGTCTCTGCCACACCGATCTGGCCGTCAAGGAGGGCCATCTCCCGTTCCCCCTTCCGGGCGTCGTCGGCCACGAAGGTAGCGGGACGGTCGTGAGGGTCGGATCCGGAGTCACCAAGGTCGCTGCAGGCGACAAGGTCGCGATCAGCTTCAACAGTTGCGGCCAGTGTGCCCACTGTGGGAAGGGCGAGCCTGCGTACTGCCACAATTTCATGGCGTTCAACTTCGGTGGTGTGCGCCCGGACGGCAGTTCGGCACTCACCGCGGGGGACGCCTCGCTCGGCGGCAACTTCTTCGGCCAGTCCTCCCTCGCGACGCATGCCATCGCTCATGAACGCAACGTCGTGAAGGTCGCGGACGATGCCCCTCTCGAACTTGTCGGTCCACTCGGCTGTGGAATCCAGACCGGCGCAGGCGCGGTGTTGAATTCTCTCGACGCCGCTCCAGGATCTTCACTGGTCGTCGTCGGCGCGGGTTCGGTTGGCCTGGCGGCCGTGCTTGCCGCCGTGGTCCGCGAGGTCTGCGTGATCATCGTCGTCGAACCTCACGAGTCGCGGCGCGAGCTCGCGCTGTCTCTCGGCGCGACCCACGTGGTCGATCCTGCGGACGGTGACCTCTCCGAACAGATTCGGGCAGTGGTGCCCGACGGCGTCGACTACGCGATCGACACGACGGCCCTCTTGCCCGTGCTGGACCAGATCCTGCAGTCACTGGGTGTCCGGGGCACGCTCGGCCTGATCGGGGTCCCCGCCGACCCGACCGCCACAATCCCGATCGGCATGATGTCGACGCAGCTGTTCGGTCTGACGATCCGCGGCATCGTCGAGGGGGATGCCGACCCCGACACGTTCATTCCGTACCTTCTCGATCTGCACCGTCAGGGCAGGTTCCCGTTCGACAAGTTGATTACGACAATGCCGTTCTCACAGATCAACGAAGCTGTGGCCGTGCAGCATCGGGGCGAAGCGGTGAAGGTCGTCCTCGTCCACGAACGATGACCGACTCCGCCGTATCGGATACTCCGGAAACAGTGAGGAAGGCCGTTCGATGTCAGTAGGTCTGGAAGCCCGCCCGTCGAGGGCGAGCACTGTCAAGAAGGGCATTCAGGTCGCGCCCACTGCGGTGGGCGCGTTCTACGCGACGTCGATGGAGACGTTCCGATGCATGTTCAAGCGCCCCTTCCACGCTCGCGAGTTCGTTCAGCAGGCATGGTTCATTGCGGGTGTGTCGATCATGCCGGCGCTGCTGATGGCGATTCCCTTCTGCATGATGTTCGTCTACCAGATCAATATTCTGCTGGCCGAGATCGGTGCCGTCGACCTCAGCGGGGCCGGCGCCGGTGTCGCGATCATCCGGGAAATCGGTCCGGTGGTCACCGTTCTCGTGGTTGCCGGCGCCGGTTCGACCGCGATCTGCGCCGATCTGGGATCGCGCACGATTCGCGAGGAAATCGACGCGATGAAGGTGTTGGGAATCGACCCGATTCAGCGTTTGTGTGTGCCGAGGGTGCTGGCGTCGACTCTCATCGGAATGTTCCTCAACGGTCTGGTGTCTGCCGTTGGGTTGGTGGGCGGTTACTTCGCGACGGTCTACATGCAGGGTGCGTCGCCGGGGCAATACGTCACGGCCATCTCGATCCTCACGGGACTGCCCGATTTCCTTGTCAGTGAGGTGAAAGCGGCGGTGTTCGGCATGCTTGCCGGTCTCGTCGCGTGTCATCTGGGACTCAACGCGAAGGGCGGACCCAAGGGAGTGGGAGACGCCGTGAACCAGACCGTCGTATTCAGCTTCCTGCTGCTCTTCCTCGCGAACTCGGTTATCACCACTCTTGCGCTGCACTGACAGCGCTCAACACCTAGCCGCACAGTCGGCTGTCAACGGGAGAATTCTGTGTCGAAAGCTACTCGGACCACCCCGGCGAGACCGGACGTTGCCTGGCTCGCGCTCCGCGCGGTCGGTGCACCGGTTGGTCATCTGGAGGAGATGGGCAGGCAGCTCCACTTCTACAGCCACGCCGTCACCTCCATCCCGCACACGGTTCGGCGTTACCGCAAGGAGACGATCCGACTGCTCGCCGAGGTCAGCATGGGTACCGGCGCCCTTGCGGTGATCGGGGGAACCCTGGTGGTCATCTCTCTTCTCACCACTGCGGTCGGATACGAGGTGGGCCAGCAGGGAGCGACGTCGATGGGCCGCATCGGAATCGGTGCGCTGTCCGGATTCATCTCGGCATTCTTCAATACCCGCGAGGCGATTCCCGTCATCGCCGGCATCGCGCTGACCGCGACGGTCGGTGCGGGTTTCACCGCTCAACTCGGTGCGATGCGGGTGAGCGAGGAGATCGACGCGATGGAGACCATGTCGATCCCGTCGCTCCCCTATCTGGTGACCACTCGCGTCACCGCCGGGGTCATCGCGGTGATTCCGCTGTATGCCGTGGCGTTGTTCGTCGGGTACGTCGCCACGCAATTGGTCACCGAATATCTCGGTGAGGCGAGCGGAACGTACCAGCACTATTTCAACGTCTTCCTCGTGCCGAGTGATGTCGCGTGGTCGATGGTGAAGGTGCTCGCGATGTCGGTGGTGGTGATGTGTGTGCACTGCTACCACGGCTACAACGCGAAGGGCGGGCCGGCGGGAGTCGGTGTCGCGGTCGGACGTGCGGTACGCACGTCCCTGATCTCGATCATGGTCATCGACCTTCTCATCGGAATCGCCGTCTACGGTGGCTCCGCGGGCGCCGTGAAAGTGTCGGGCTGACATGGGTGGCCATATCGAAGAGCGGAGCCGCCGCGTCTACGCGCTCCTGGGTGTGTGTCTGATCGCGTTGATGGCAATCGCGACCGCAGCGTCGGTCGGCATCTACCGCGGATTGTTCCATGCGACCGTCCCGGTCACGCTGTACTCGACGCGGTCAGGGCTGATGCTCGAACCCGGCTCGGACATCAAGATGCGCGATGTCGTCGTCGGCCGGGTGTCGAAGGTACAACTGGTCGACGACCGGGCCGAGATCACCATGGACATCGACGAGAGCCGAACGTCGACGATCCCGGAGAATATCACGGCCGTGATCGATCCGACCACGTTGTTCGGACGCAAGTTCGTCACGCTCGTCCAGCCGGAACATCCCTCGAGCACAATGGTGTCGGCGGGCTCGGTGGTTCGGGGCACCGGCGTGGCCACCGAGGTGAACGATCTCCTCGATTCGCTGGTGACGGTGCTGCGGACCGTGGAACCGCAGAAGGTCAACGCGACGTTGAGTGCGTTGTCGACCTCGTTGCAGGGCCGCGGCGACCAACTCGGGGACATGATGGTCGAGCTCGACGCCTACTTGTCCGAGTTCAACGGCAGCCTTCCCACGTTGCAGCGGGATCTGGTCAAGGGTGCGGAGGTCTCCGATGTCCTCGCCGATGCCGCTCCGGAGCTGCTGCGGACCGTGGATCATGTGAGTACCACCGGGAACACGGTGACCGAACGGGAACAGCAGTTGAGCGCGTTCCTGCTCAGTTTCAGCGGTTTCGGCAACAGCGGGCGGAGCTTCTTCGAGGCTTCCGGTGACCCGTTGGAGAAGTCCCTCGATGCGCTGGAGCCGACGACGGCGCTGCTCGCCCAACATGCGCCGATGTACCCCTGCTTCCTGGCGAGCATGGATCAGACCAACAGGTACCTGGAGCGCACCGTCGGCGGTAGCGACCAGGCCGGGCTGAACATCCTCGGCACTCTGCTGATGGGCGATCCGCCTTACACGTACCCGGAGAACGCGCCGAAGAACGGTGCTGACGGCCCGCCGCGGTGCTACGACCCCGCGCAGGCACCCGGCCATACCGACTTCGACGACGGCAGCAAGGCCTACCAGCCCGCGCACGGAATCGAAGATCTGATCGGCAACCCGTTCGCGCAGTTCATGTTCGGAGGTGCACGCTGATGACGAAGGCACCGGGAATCAAGTTGCTGATCTTCGTCCTGGTCACCTCGTTGACCGGATTCGGTGTGGCGACGGTAGTGGGCAACATGCGCTTCGGCAGCACGAACACCTATCAGGCCGTGTTCTCGAATGCGTCCGGGCTGGGCCACGGGGAAGACGTCAAGGTCGGTGGTGTGCCGATGGGAAAGGTGACTGCGGTGGAGTTGGCCGGAGACGGCACGGCAGTGGTGTCGTTCTCCCTCTCCACCGAACGCCCCCTCACGGCGGGGACGACGGCGCGGATCAAGTACAAGAACCTGATCGGTGACCGTTACGTGGAGCTCTCGAACGGACCTGGCGCGATCGGAGCGCTCGACGGCCCGATCCCCCTCGAGCAGACGACGCCGGCGCTCGACCTCGACCAGGTGGTCAACGGATTCCGTCCTCTCCTACAGGGTCTCGACCCGGATCAGACCAATCAACTGTCCGCCTCCCTGATCGAGGTACTGAACGGTCAGGAGGCGAGTATCGGACGTCTGGTGGCCCAAATCGGAACCCTGAGCAACACATTGGCGGACCGGGATCACGCGATCGGTCAGGTGGTGAGCAATTTCAACACCGTGGTCGGGACCGTGAACAATCGCGGTGACCAGTTCTCGGCACTGATCGACCAACTCCAACGTCTGGTCGCGGGCCTCGACGGCGACCGTGACCTGATCACCAATTCCCTGGTGAACATCGACCATGTCACGGACAGTCTCGCAGGAGTTCTCGACCAGAATCGGCCGGCGATTGCGCAGGACGTGGTTGCGCTGGGCGATCTCGCGGGCAACCTCGACGCGAATACCGACACCCTGAACATGGTGCTGTCCACGCTGCCCGAGAACTACCGTCTCATCAGCCGCGTCGCGGGTTACGGAAGTTTCGTGAACTTCTTCGTCTGCGGTCTCGCTGTCAAGTACGCGCCCGGGCCCGGTGGACTCACGCCGATGTTCAAGGCGCCCGCAGAAAGGTGCCAGTGATGGCTCAGAAGTCCTTCCTCGAGCGCGATGCGTTCCGCATGGGCCTGATCGGAACAGCCGTGCTGATCGGAGTCCTGTTTCTTGCGCTCAACTTCAACTCGATTCCCGGTGTCAACAGGGCCACGACCTACCATGCCGAGTTCGTCGATGCCAGCGGCCTCGCAGTGGGTGATACCACGCAGATCGCCGGTGTGAAAGTCGGAGAGGTGAAGAAGCTTTCGATCGCCGATGGAAGAGTCGACGTGGAATTCGATGTGGACAGCGGCGCGGTCGTGCTCGGTGAGGACACGACGGCGGCGATCAAGGTCGAAACTGCGCTCGGTCGGCGGTACGTGGAGATCACTCCGGGACGCCATGGCGAGCTCGCCGACGACGCCACCATCCCGCTGGCCCACACCAGCTCCGGATACGACATCACCCGGGCGCTCGAGGAGGTCACCGACAAGGTGTCGGAGACCGACACCGTCAACCTGTCCGGCGCGCTCGAGCAGGTCTCCTCGGTCGAAGACGAGCTTCCGCCGGACCTGCGGCCCTCTCTCGACGGCCTGTCCCGTCTGTCCGAGACGGTATCGAGCCGGGACGAGGAACTGCGTCGGTTGCTCGCGGGGGCGGCGGACGTGTCCAAGATCCTCGCGGATCGAGACGGCCAGGTCTCCGCGCTGTTCGGCCAAGGCCAGTCGCTCTTCGCCGCGCTGAACAACCGGGCGGACACCATCCATCGCGTGCTCGTGCAGTCCCGTCAGGTGGCCGATGCGCTCACCGGGCTGTCCCGCGACAACGCGGCAACACTCGGACCCACTCTCGATCAGATGAAGACTCTGGTGGCCACATTGAACAGCAATTACGACAACATCAACGCATCGCTCACCGGCCTCGAACGGTTCGCAAGGCAGGTCGGTGAGGCGGTGGGCAGCGGACCGTTCTTCGGGGTGCTGCTGCACAACATCGTCCCGGCCAATCTGTCCGGGCAGCTTCCGGGAAGTTTCGGGGGGCCGCGCTGATGGCATCGGTACGCGAAATGGCACGGGAACTGCCGGCACGGCTGTTCGCCGTGATGATCGCCGTGGCCCTCGTCGGGTTGCTGACGGCCGCCTGGATCGAAAACCACTCCGTCAACCACGTCACGGCCTACTTCCGGAACACCACCGGCATGTACGTCGGAGACCGGGTGATGATTCTCGGTGTCGAGGTCGGCCGCATCACGACGATCGAACCGGACGGTGAACGGGTCCGGGTGGAGTTCGACTACGACAACGAGTACGACGTCCCCGCCGACGCGAAGGCGGCGGTCGTCGCCCCGACCCTGGTCACCGGCCGCTACATCCAGCTCGCACCGGCGTACTCGGGTGGACCGACCCTCGCGGACGGCGACGAGATCCCCCTCGACCGAACAGCCGTCCCGGTCGAGTTCGACGAGATCAAGAAGCAGGTGGTCAAGCTCAGCGAGGACGCCGGACGCACACCGGAGCATCCGGACGGTTCGCTCAATCGCTTCGTCAGCAGTACCGCTCGTACACTGGGCGGCACGGGCACAGCGCTCCACGACTCTCTCACCCACCTCTCGGACGCCGCCACCACCCTGAACGCGAGCGGCGAGGACCTGTTCGGCACTGTCGAGAACCTGCAGAAGTTCACCACCGCGCTCGCGGCCAGCGATCAGCAGATCCGGGCGTTCAGTGGCGAACTCGCGAACGTCTCGGGGCTGCTCAACGCCAACCGGACCGAACTCGACGCGGTACTGAGCAGCATGGTGACCACCTTTCAGGAAGTCACGAAGTTTATCGAGGACAACCGTGGGGCTCTGGTCGACAATGTCGGGCAGCTCGAAGAGATCACCCGGTTGCTCGTCGACCGCCAGGACACCCTGATGTCGATCCTGCACTCCGGACCGACGGCACTGTCCGACTTCTACAACATCTACGATCCCGACGCCAACTCGCTCACGGGCGCACTCGCGGTGCCCGAGATGCCGGACCCGCGCTCGCTCATCTGCGCACTCTTGACCACGGTCGATGCTCCGGGCGACGAATGCAACACGGCTGCCGGCGCTTTCGCGGCGCCCTTGGCCAACGCCGCGGTGCGGCAGGCGGCACCGATCACCGCCCCGCGTCCCCCGGGAATCACGCCGGGCACTCCCGCACCGAATGATCCCGTCGCCTCCATCACCCAAAGTCTGCAGAACCTCATTCTCCCGGAGGGACCACGATGACGAACTCTCTGCGAAGATCGGCGCTCACGGCAACCATGCTCGTCGGTGTCGTCGCCGCGGCGGCCGGGTGCCGATTCGACGGAATCAATTCGATCGGGCTGCCCGGCAACGCGGTCGGAGGCGACGCCCACGAGGTGACAGTCGAACTGGCGGACATCCAGAACCTGGTCGGCAACTCACCAGTGAAGGCCGGCAACGTCATCGTGGGAAACATCAGCCACATCACGGGCGACAACTGGGGCGCCAAGCTGACCCTCGAGCTCGACCCGGACGCCGAAATCCCCGCAAACGTCAGCGCCAAGCTCGCCCAAACCAGTGTGCTGGGCTCCCAGTACCTCGAGCTCACCGTGCCGCCCGGTACGGAGGGGGTCGGCAGACTCGCCGACGGCGACGTGATCCCCCTCGCCCGCACCAGCCAGTACCCGTCCACCGAGGAGGTGCTCTCGGCACTCGCACTCGTCCTCAACGGAAGTGGATTGCAACAGATCCGCACCGTGACCTCCGAGCTCAACCGCGTTCTGGGCGGCCGCGAGGAATCGCTGCGCAGCCTCTTCGGCAACCTCGAAAAGTTCGTCGGCGGTGTCGACCGACAGCGCGACGACATCGTCCGCGCGATCGACGGGCTCGACCGCCTCGGCGCGGAACTCGCCAGCCAGAATCAGACGATCGATCGGGGAATCACCTCGATCCAACCGGCCCTGCAGATCCTCGACGAACAGCAGAAACAACTCACCACGATGCTGAACGACGTGGGACGGTTCGGCGAGGTGGCCACCGAGGTACTCGAGAGCAGCCGCGACGACCTCGACGCCAATCTGCGGGCTTTGCAGCCGGTGTTGTCGCAGCTCGCCGCGGCCGGCGACCACCTCCCGGAAGCATTGAAGATCGCCGCAACGATCCCGTTCCCGGTGACGACCACCCAGCGCGCCGTCAGGGGTGACTACATGAATCTCTTCCTCACCCTCGACGTCAGCGCCGAGACGGTCGGCGGCAAGGTCCTCGGCAGCATCCCCCTCGACGAGCTGGCGGGGCTGAACCCTGCCCGCCAAGCCGTGGATCCCCTCCTGGCACCCACCGGTGCAACGACATCCGGCCGACCCGCGACGTCCGCACCGCAGAACGGAGCACCGCGCTGATGAGATCGAAACTCGTTCGCTTCCAACTCATCGTGTTCACCGTGGTGGCAGTTCTCGCCGTCGGCAACGCCGCGGTCAACTACCTCGGGTTGAAGCGGGTCACCGGGATCGGCATGTACACGATCACGGCGGAGTTCGACCGCGCCGGAGGGCTCTATGTGAACTCCCTGGTGACGTATCGCGGCGTCGACGTCGGCGTCGTGAAGTCGATCGACCTGGGCCCCGATCGGGCGTCGGCAGAATTGCAGCTGGATTCCGACTTCGCGATTCCCCGGAACAGCCAGGCATTCGTCCGCAGCGTCTCGGCCATCGGCGAGCAGTATCTGGACGTGGTTCCGGCATCCTCCGAAGGCCCCTTCTTCGCGGATGGTGACGTGATCACGAGGGAGAACACCGAGATCCCGGTGCCTGCCTCCGAGGTCGTCGACAAGGTGAACGTGCTCCTGTCGGAGCTGCCCAAGGACGACCTCCGCATCACTGTCGACGAGGCCTACACCGCCTTCGACGGGGCCGGACCGGCCTTGTCGCGACTCATCGACTCCTCGCGTCCTTTGATCGAACTCGCGCAGGCGAAGATCGGTAGCACGAGGACACTCCTCGACGACGCCGAACCCGTCCTCGAGGCCGGAATCGACTCCCGTGCCGACATCGCGAGCTTCGCCCACGATCTCTCCTCGTTCTCCGAGCAGTTGGTGATGAGCGACGCGCAGGTCCGCGGTGTGCTCGACAACGGATCACAGTTCTTCGACACGGTCAGCGGCACACTCGACGACGTCCGCCCCACCGTTCCGCTGCTGCTGGCAAACCTCCAAACGGTCGGCGAGGTCGCGCGAGTGAACATCCCGGGTATCGAGCAGATCCTGGTGATCTATCCGGCCGTGTCGGCATCGATCAACTACATGCACCGGGGAGTCCAGGGCGACGACCGGGTGTACGGTCAGGGCGCCCTCGACGTCAAGCTCGGCAACTCCGCGAACCCGCTCCCCTGCACCGAGGGTTACCAGGAAACCCAGCGTCGCGACCCCAGCGATCTCAGCGCGATCCCCGCACCGGAGAATTCCTACTGCAAGCTGCCGCAGGCAGATCCGCGGGTCGCACGAGGGGCACGGAACATCCCCTGCGCGACGAACCCCGCGGTACGCACCGCCGAGATCGCGAACTGCCCGGGCGGTCTGCCGTCCACGTGGCCGGACATGCTTGCCCGGCCGGGACAACCGTATTCGCCGCCGCCGGTGGATACCGGCGCTCCGAGCACGGGACCGATCTCGACCCCGCCGAGCCCGGACGCCAACGGACCCGGAACCGTCACACCGGCCTCGTGGTCGAACCGACAAGAATTCGGGAGCGGCGCCGGCACCCTCAGCGTTCCCTATGACCCGGTTACCGGAAACTTCCGGGCACCGAACGGCGACCTCTACTCGATCGCCGGCGTTTCCGCACCACACCCGAAGGAGGAATCGACATGGCAGGCACTTCTGCTCCGGTAGAGGTCGAACCCCACCTCGACCAGCCCAGCCCCGACCGACCCGGGGACGACGCCCCGGCGACACCCGACTCCGAGGAGCGGGCACCGACGCGCGGATTCCTCATCGGCCTGGCCACGACCGCGGTGATCGCGATCGCCGCCCTCGTCGTCGGCGGCCTGTCGTGGACCAACCTACGCGCCGAACAGACCGCACAGTCCCGAAACGAGCAGGTCCTCGAGACGGCACGGCAGGTGGTGGTCAACCTCGTGACACTGCGGCACCAGAGCGTCGACGAAGATATCCAACGCGTCGCGGACGGCACCACAGGACCGTTCCGCGACCAATTCACCAGCGCGTCGGGCAGTTTCGGCGACGTGCTGAACCAGGGCCAGGTCGAGTCGACCGGTGAAGTGAAGGAAGCCGGTCTCGTCGAGGCCGACGACGACCACGCTGTGGTCCTCGCCGCCGTGACGTCCACGGTCAAGAACACCGAGGCGCCCGACGGCGAGATCCGCGTCTACCGCATGAAGGTCTCCCTCGATTCGGCGGACGGCAACTGGCTCGTCTCGGATGTGGAGTTCGTAGCATGAGAAACACACTCACCCGGATACCCGAGGCCATCGCCACCTGGTCCTACGCGCGGCGGCGGGCCACCCGCTACCTCGCCGTGCTTCTCGCCGGCGGACTCGTCGCGGTCGCAGCGGCCGTCACCCTCCAGGTCCACGATCATCGCAAGGTCGACAGTGCGGAGGCACAGGCGCGTGAACGCGCCACTCAACTGGTCGCCGACGTGTTGTCGTACGACTTCAACACCATCGAGACGCATTTCACCGACGTACTTCCCAGTCTGGGTGGCGATCTGCGCGGCCAGTTCGACACTGTAGGCAAAGAGGTCATCATTCCGTCGGCGAAACAGCGCCAGGTCGTCACCTCGGCGACCGTCGTCGAATCCTCCGTCGTGTCCGCATCGGAAGACGCGGTGACGCTGCTGTTCTTCGTCAACCAGTCGACCACCAGCACCGACGGCGCCGCACCGAAGTTGGACGGAAGTCGCGTGCGGGTCGGCATGACCGAGCAGGAGGGTACGTGGGTCATGACGGAAATGACCCCGGTCTGACGGCTTCCCGAAACACGGGGATCAGTCGATGTTTTCGCAAACCTAGGAGGTAGTCGTGGGTGTCGAGGTATCCGTCGAGGGACTGACCAAGTCGTTCGGCTCGCAGAGGATCTGGCAGGACGTCACGTTGACCCTGCCCACCGGCGAGGTCAGCGCATTGCTCGGCCCGTCCGGAACGGGTAAATCGGTGTTCCTGAAATCGCTGATCGGTCTGCTCCGCCCCGAGCAGGGCTCGATCGTGATCGACGGCACCAACATTCTCGAATGCTCGTCCAAGGAACTCTACGAGATCCGCAAGCTGTTCGGGGTGCTGTTCCAGGACGGTGCGTTGTTCGGATCGATGAACCTGTACGACAACGTGGCCTTCCCACTGCGCGAGCACACCAAGAAGTCCGAGTCGGACGTCCGCAAGATCGTGATGGAGAAGATGGAACTCGTCGGCCTGCTCGGGGCCGAAGAGAAACTGCCCGGGGAGATCTCCGGTGGCATGCGCAAGCGGGCCGGGCTGGCCCGGGCGCTGGTACTGGATCCGCAGATCATCCTCGTCGACGAACCCGACTCCGGCCTGGACCCGGTCCGCACCACCTACATCAGCCAGACGCTGATCGACATCAACGCCGAGATCGACGCGACGATCCTGATCGTCTCGCACAACATCAACCTCGCGCGGACGGTCCCGGACAACATCGGCATGCTGTTCCGCCGGCATCTGGTGATGTTCGGTCCGCGGGAGGTGCTACTCACCAGCGACCAGCCGGTGGTCAAACAGTTCCTCAACGGAACCATGATCGGCCCGATCGGGATGTCCGAGGAGAAGGACGAGGCCACCATGGCCGCCGAGCAGGCCATGGTCGACGCCGGACACCACGCCGGTGGTGTCGACGACGTGGAGGGCATCGTCCCGCAGATGAAGGCCACCCCGGGGATGCCGTTCCGGCAGGCCGTCGCCCGTCGGCAGGAACGCGTCCGCGACATCATGCACACCCTGCCGGAGAACGCGCAGATCGCCATCCAGGACAGCTTCGGGGAGAGCTTCGGCCCCTACGACGACACCGAGGATTTCTCGATCTACGAGGAGCCCCTCGAATCCGTGTGATCCATCTTCCCAGTTCACGACTCGGCAACAAGAACAGCCAGATCAACGAGAGGAACCCGTCATGACGACGAACAACAACGCCTTCTTCATCGGAGGCGAATGGCATGCGCCCGCCTCGAGTGGCGTGATCACGGTGGTATCGCCCAACGACGAACAAGTAGTGGGCCACACCCCCGATGGCGCCGAACCCGACATGGACGCCGCCGTCGACGCGGCGCGCCGGGCATTCGACGATCCGACCGGTTGGTCGCAGTGGGAACCGGCTCGGCGAGCGCAGGCACTGGGACGACTGGCAGATGCGCTCGACAAACGCGCACCGGAGATGGTTCAGGCGGTGAGCTCACAGAACGGCATGCCCGTCGCGGTCGCAGAGAAGCTGGAAGCCGTTTTCCCGCAGGTTCTGCTCCGCTACTACGCCGGATTGGTCGAGAACGACTCCTTCGAGGAGACACGGCGGGGTCTGCTCGGCGGATCGACTCTCGTGACCAAGACCCCGATCGGGGTCGTCGGCGCGATCGTCCCGTGGAACTTCCCGCAGGCGCTCGCCGCGTTCAAGTACGCTCCCGCGCTCGCTGCCGGGTGCACGATCGTCATCAAGCCTTCCCCCGAGACGGTCCTCGACAGCTACGTTCTCGCGGAAGCGGTCGAAGAGGCAGCACTGCCGGCGGGCGTGATCAACATCGTGCCCGGTGGTCGCGAACTGGGCGCGTACCTGGTCTCGCATCCCGGCATCGACAAGGTGGCGTTCACCGGGTCGTCGACTGCCGGCCGCAACATCGCCGAGGCCTGCGGCCGACTGCTGCGACCGGTCACGTTGGAACTCGGTGGAAAGTCGGCGGCGATCATCCTCGACGACGCGAATCTGGATCTCGCCACCGTCGGCGAGCAGCTGTTCGGGGCGACCATGCTGAACAACGGCCAGGTCTGCTACCTCGGCACCCGCATCCTGGCACCACAGTCGCGCTACCAGGAAGTGGTCGACACGTTCAGCGCTCTGGCCGGGTCACTGACCGTAGGAAGTTCCCTCGACCCCACCACGATGATCGGACCGATGGCCAGCGCCCGCCAGCGCGACCGGGTCGAGTCCTACATCGCGAAGGGCAGAGGCGAAGGTGCCCGGATCACGGTCGGCGGTGGACGCCCCGCAGACCTCGCGAAGGGATGGTTCGTGGAACCGACCATCTTCGCGGACGTCGACAACAACTACACGATCGCCCAGGAGGAAATCTTCGGCCCCGTGCTGTCGATCATTTCTTATGGGGACGACGAGGACGCTGTCCGCATCGCCAACGACAGCGACTTCGGTCTCGGCGGCACCGTCTTCACCGCCGATCACGACCACGGAGTCGCCGTCGCCCGGCGCATCCAGACGGGAACCGTCGGCATCAACGGCTACCTTCCCGATCCGACGGCGCCGTTCGGTGGCGTCAAGGCCAGTGGTCTCGGACGCGAATTGGGTCCGGAGGCCCTGTCCGCCTATCTCGTGCCGAAGTCGATCTACCTGTAAGGGCGAGTGCGGGTGCGGCACTCGGGGCGCACCCGCTCTGCTCCGCGGACCACTCATCCCCATGGGGCATTTCCCTCCCCCCGAAGGATGAGAACGCGTCCGATTCGCACCTTTCATCCCCCCTCGGTCGGCATTATGGTTTGACCAAACACTGTGGCCTGTCCCCTGTCGGGAGAGGCACCCGAAAGCAAGGATCCGCACATGGATGTCATGGAACACGCGGGAGCGATTCTCCCCGAGGACCGCTACAGTGCGAGCACCCTCGAGGCGTTCCGATCGAACGGGTACTGGCGCGACGAGAGCCTGACCCAATACGTGGACCGGTGGGCGGAGACCGATCCGGACTTCGTCGCCGTCACCGACGGCTACGGAACTCTCACGCGCGGTGAACTTCGAGCGCAGGCGTACCGTCTCGCGGCCTCCCTGCAGACGCTCGGCGTCGAACGGGGTGACCGCGTTCAGGTCCAGTTGCCGAACTGGAACGAGTTCGTCGTCATCTACGTGGCGCTCGCCCGGATCGGCGCCGTCCTCGTGCCTACCATGCCGGTGTACCGGCACGACGAGGTGCGCTACGTACTGGAGCACTCCGGAGCCAAGATCTCCTTCGTCACCGAGGAATTCCGCAAGTTCCGGTACACGGACATGCTCGCCGAGGTGCGTAGGGACGTACCCGGACTCGAACAGGTCGTCGTCGTGCGTGGGACGGCGGGCGCCGGCACGATCGCCTTCGATGACCTGATTGCCGGCGACCGTGTACCCGGTGACGACGAACTCGGACCACCACCGTCCGCGGATGCCGCCCACGCCATCATCTACACCTCGGGAACCGAGTCGCGGCCGAAAGGCTGTCAACATACCTTCAACACACTGTCTTTCACCGCCCACGGACTCGGCGGGCAGGTGATGGGACTGAACCCCGACGACGTGATGTTCATGCCCTCTCCCGTCACCCACGCGACAGGACTGGCCGTGGGAGTGGCGACTCCGTTGATCCTCGGAAGCGGGATCCACCTTCTCGACGTGTGGGAGCCCAACGAGGGACTCCGGCGTATCGCGGAATTCAAGACGACAGTGAGCATGGCCGCGACACCATTCCTCCAGATGTCACTCGGGGCAATCGAACCCGGTGCCGACCACGACGTCAGCGCGATGCGACTCTGGGTCAGCGCCGGCGCACCGATACCCGAAACCCTTCTTCGGAAATGGAAGACGGCACTACCTGACTGCACACTCTTGCCGGTATACGGCAGTAGCGAAGGACTACTGGTGACGGCAGTGCGTGTCGACGACCCCCTCGAGAAGGTGCTCTCCTCAGACGGACGTGCTTTCGATGGTGTCGGTCTCGAGATCCGCGACGAGGAAGGCACCACCGTACCGGCCGGCGAGGAAGGCCAGATCTTCTACGGAGGACCGGGCATCTTCCTCGGGTACTGGCGCGACCCCGAACGCACGACCGCATCGGTCGACGCACGTGGGTTCCTCTCCTCGGGTGATCTCGGCCGCGTCGACGAAGACGGCTATCTGCGGGTCACCGGACGAATCAAGGACCTCATCATCCGCGGCGGCATGAACATCTCGGCGCGGGAAGTGGAGGAGCACCTCCTGGCGCACCCGCGCATCACCGCGGCTGCAGCGGTGTCGATGCCCGACGCGCGTCTCGGCGAGAAAGTATGCGCCTTCGTCGTTGCCAACGGCCCCGCACCAACTCTGGACGACATCGCCGACTTCCTGCGAATCGAGCGCAAGGCCATGGTGCAGAAGATTCCCGAGAAGCTGGTAGTCGTCGATCAACTCCCCACCACCGCGACCGGCAAGATCCAGAAGTTCCTTCTCCGCAAGCAAGCGGCCGAAGCGGTTGCCGGCGACTAGATCCCGACCAGGACACAGGACCGACCCCCTTCGCCGCGGCAAAGGGGGGCGGTATTCGTGTATGTGGTGAGTCCGTCACCCACTGAGATGGTCTGAGTGCGCGCGTGAGACTTTCGTGGCCCCTGTTCACCGTTGGCCGGTCATCGCCAGATAGCGGTAGATCGCCTCGGACCGGTTCATGGCGCCCAGCTTGCGCAGTATCTTCTTGACGTGCGTCTTCACCGTGAAGATGCTGATGACGAGCTCGTTCGCGATCTCGGCGTTCGATGCGCCCCTGACCAGCAACGTGAACACCTCGCGCTCACGCGTCGTCAGCGATTCCAGCGCGGCGGGATTCAGATCGTCGTGGGGCGTACCGGGCAACGCCGAAACCTGCTCGGCTGAGGTCTCGTCGAGGAAACTGACGTCCGCGTGTTCGAGAAGCTCGGCTTCGCGGGCTTCCTGTTGCAGGCACTGGACGATCACATTCTTCTGTTCACTGAGACGGTCGGCCAGCATCGCTCGTTCGAACAACGTCCCGAAACCGCAGGCATATGCCCCGAGCATGTCCCGGACCACAACGTTCACCGGGTCCCCGGAAGGTCGACTGCCGTGCACGAGACCGATGACACCGGTCGACACGGTAATCGGGGCAACCACATAGGAGTCGGCGGCGAGCATCTGCGCGACCTCGGCACTCGGCCGAACGTCGGCGTTCGGCCCGGCGAATACCGCGGATCTGGTCTTACACGCCCGGCTCTCGGCGGATTCGAAACCAAGGGGTAACGCCTGCAGGGAACTCAGAACCTCGTCCGACCTCGTCGAGCTGTAGAGCTCGAGCGCCGTCCACGAGCCGTTGTGCACCTCGGACAGGAGTATTCGGTCGAGTCGCGCTGCGTTCGCAGCCTCGAAGCAGATTCTTTTGCGAAGACCGGCAACGGATTCCGAACCCCGTAGACGCCGGATCGCGCTGGCGAACTCGGCGGGTTGCACGACGTGACCGGGACCTTCGTGCACCGTGCGAATCCGCGTGCGCGTGTTCTGAAGGTCGACGATGAGGCGACCGAGCGCTCGTTGCTGCTCGGGGCCGAGCTCCGGGAATGTCGCAAGTGCCGATTCGGTGGCCTCGTCGAGGAGCGCCATCTGAGTACCGAGCGAGACAACACGGATCTCGCGGGAGCGGGGGCCGACGCCGTACTCGTCGCGCAACCGATCGAGGAGAACGACGACCGCGTGTGACAACTCGCGGTCGGTCGTCGACCTGACGGACGCTCGCCCCTCCGTCTTCCCTGTCATCGCGGTCTTCGGGCCTGACTCGAGTAGAGTGCCGTCGCCGCGGCACGAGTCGGTGCGTGCAGTTTCTTGAGCACGGCCTTCACATGCGACTTCACGGTGCCCTCGGAGATGACCAGTGCCTGTGCAATCTGATTGTTGGTGGCCCCGGTTGCCAGGTGGGACAGGATCTCGCGCTCCCGGACGGTCAGCACGCTGTTGATCTCGAGCACCCGGCTCTCCCCGGGATCATCGGTGGAACTCTCGACCGGCGCGGCGGCCTGATACGAGAGAATCGCATCCGCCTTCGAGATCCGGTCCAGCATCGTCTGGGTTGCGTCGAACGACTCCTCCACCCGGACACGCTGCAGTTGAATTCGGTGCTTCAGCACCGCTTGCTCGTACACGATGGCCAGAATGGTTGCGAAGGTGTCCAGCCGATCCCGGTCGTCGGGATCGAGAACATGCTCCGACCCTGGCCGGTCGGCGTGGAGCAGTCCGATGACCTTGCCTGCGGACATGACCGGCGCCGCGACGTATGCCGACGACCGGGATCGGCTGACGATCTCCTTGTGTGTGCGGTCGTCGTCGGCCGGGGCGGCGACCAGCGCGGGAACCCGGCGTCGGACCAGCTCGGTTTCCAAGGGCGCTTCGGCCAGGGACAACACCGCGGAGTCGACGTAGTCGGAGAAGTCGAGAGGCGAGCCGTCGAGCTCGGGCCGCAGATAGAGGCGGCGGGGCTGCCACACAGAGCCGGACACAGCGGAGACCATCGAGCGCGCGAAGGGCAATTGTGTACACACCACCTCCGGTGCCGCCTCGATGATCTGTCGTGGGGAGAGTCCCCGAAGCGTCACTGCGGCGTCGTGCACCTCGCCCAGCTCCGCGATCCGGCGAATCGCCTCGGTTCTCGCGAGCTGCTCCTGAACACGTTCGATATCGACGAGAGCCCGGCAAGCGTCTCCGATATCGGTCTCGGCGAGCTGCCCATCGGTCAGCGCTTCGACGAGGCGAGCCCTTGCCGCTGCAAGAGACACCGACGACGTGGGAGAGCCGACGTCGGGGTTGTGCTGGTGGTCGACCAGCAGCTTCCTTACCCTGCCGATACAGTCGGCTGCTTGGTGCTCGAGATCCGCTTGATCAGGATCCATTGACGTCTTCGTCCGGCTCACCTTCTCGTCACACCTCCGGCCGCATCGGCGCACCACTCGACATGATTGTTGTGACTGGCATCACTCTGCAGTGTAGCCCGATCACCCAGCTATAGTCCAATGGTATGACCGATCAGCTGATCGCGGGTACGCTGATCTACCCCGAGTACACGGCAAATGCCTTGTTGGAGTTGAAGACGTCGGTCACCACGAGGTCCGACCAGTCTCGGCGCAGGCCGAGCTCCTCGACCGCACCGAGCATGCAGAACCAGTTGAGAATTTCGTGCTGGCCGGCGTCGACGACTTCTGCGCTGGTGTAGTTTCGCATCAGCGCGAAATCGTCCTCGAGCAGCGCCTTGTATATACGCAGGTCGGCTTCGGTATCGGGACGCATGTGCCACAGCTTGTCGGCGAGGAAGGCGTGCGACCAACTCGAGGAGGCGACGAACGCCACCCTGAGATCGCGGTCGCGGAAATGTTGCGCGACCGCCCGGCCGACTTGGAAACACCGTGCCGGCGTCGGACCCGAAGGGTCGAGAACCTCCGATTCGATATCGGCGAATCGCGCCAGTCCACCTTTGCGCGCGATGGCATGCTGCCCATAGCAATTGACCGTCATCGGGATGAAGGGATAAGACATTTCGACGCCGGCGTTGGCGTAGTCGAGGAACAATTGCGTGTTCAGGATCGCGTGCGGAAAATGTGCGGCGGTGCGCTTCTTGTACGAGTAGGCCATGTCGAATCCGCGCTCGATCAGGCCGTCGGCGAGTTTCCTGGCCCCCGACGCGTCACCATGCATCACGATCTCGAAATCGTCCGGCTTCCCCCAGAAGTTCGGACTACCTCGCTCGTTCATCACCTCGAAGGCGGGTACCTCGAGGTCTCCGTAGGCGAGCACGCAGAACGGTGGTACCACCTCCTCGCGAAAATTCTCGTACTGGTCGTCGCCCCACACCACGAGGATGTCGGGCGCGAACTCGTCGACCGCGTCACGCACCCGAGCCAGATTCGCCACCAACTCCGCACGATGCGCCGCTGCGGCGGCGGTTCCACCGTCGTCGGACCACTCGCGACGCATACGGTCCGGCCAGTGGGCCGGGTCCTTCTCCTCGACGGGGATGTCCGGGTCGGTAAGAGTCCATCGCAGCAGACCTGCCATGTGCTCGTCGGTTCCCGCCAACAGCGGGTAGTGGGTCATGCCGAGAGCGAGGAAGTCTCCCATTGGCCGTCCTTTCTGAGGTGGCGCCTCGGCGCCATCACACGCGCCGGGGGTATCGCTCCCCATCGTGTGACGTGCGCGCGCCACACGCACAGCAAGTTCCAGTGCCCGGAACGCGGCGTCAGTCGTCGAACGGAAACAGATCGGCCCTACCCTGGGCGAGCATCTGGGTGGTGTCACGGCAGATGCGGTGAGCAGTCAGCTTGACGGCGTTGATCACCGACTCCGAGACCTCCTTCGCCGAGTCGAACTGAACGGCGACAGCACCCATCGGCCGGCCCTTGATCAGCACGGGCGCGGCGATGTTACCCAGGCCCAGAACCACCCCGTCCTTCTGCACGGCAACTCCCGACACCCGAACGTGCTTCAACTCGTGGCGAATTCGGACCGGGTCCGTGATCGACTTCGGGGTCAGTCCGACCAGAGGTCCGGCCAGCAGTTCGGTGAGCTCCTCTTCACGCAGATGCGCCATCATCGCCCGGCCCATCGCGGACAGGTGCGCGGGGATCCGGGTACCTACTTCCCCTATGGGTCGCGCGTGGTTCACCGCGAACAGCGCCTGCAGCACGACGACTTCGTTGCCCCTGAGGACGCCGAAGTGGACGGATTCCTTCGACCAGGCCTGCAACTGCGCCAAGTGCGGCAGCGCAACCTCGCGCATTCCGTCCACCGGCATGGAAGAAACCAGCCGCAACAGCCGGATACCGAGCCGGTACCCGGCACCGTGTTCCTCGATCACCGCCAGCTCACCCAATCGCTGCAGCAATCTGTGCACCGTCGACTTGGGCAGGCCTGTCTTCCTGCTGATCTGTGTCAGGGTCAGAACCCGATCGCGCTCGTTGAACGCATCGATGATCGAGAACGCCTTGGCCAGGATCGAAGGCGGGGAGCTCCCCGCACCGCCGGTGTCGTGCTTGTCTTCTTCCATGTGCATCATCCGGGCCTCCGCAATCTTCGCTCCGCCGACCCCGCGGAAAACTACTGTAACGGCGGTCACAGCGCGCTGACATTCAGGGTACGTGGCCGCCGACCGGTTCCAGCCCCCGGAACAACAGCGGCCGCAGCCGCACCGAGCCCCTAACGTTCCCTCCGTCCGGCTGACCCGACGACGCGGGCAGGCCGGACGGAACAAGCCATGGATGCGCGCGAAAGGAGACCCTCGTGGTTCCACCCGGCACCATCGATGTGCATGCGCACTACTTCCCCCGGGACGCACCCCCTGCCGACGTCATCGCAGGTTTTCCGCGAGCACCCCGATTGGTGCTCGATTCTCCCTCGGAGGGACGGCTCGTCCGCGGATCCGAAGACTTCCGCGCCGTCCGGCGCGCTCTCTGGGATGTGCCGGCGCGCTTGGCGGACATGGATCGCGCGGGCGTCGGGGTTCAGGCGATTTCTCCTGTTCCGGTCACCCTGGAGTACGGCGCCGCGCCGGCACCCTTCGCCGCGTACTGCCGATGGATCAACGAGTCCATCGCCCGCGCAGTGGAAGACGGCGATGGCAGGCTCATCGGAATCGGAACAGTTCCCCTCTTGTCTCCTCGGGACTGCCTATCCGAACTTCACTACCTGTCCACAGCTCTGGGACTGCGGGCGATCGAGATCGGCACCCGGATCAACGGGATGGAATTGGACGACCCGGCACTCGAGTACTTCTTCGACGCGGTCGACGGTCTCGGACTCGCGGTAATGGTCCATCCCGTCGACGGCGGCGGTGGCGCGGTGCGCCGTTCGGGGTTCACTTACGACTTCGGACTGGGGATGCCCTCGGATACCGCATTGGCGGCTACCGCGCTTGTCTTCGGCGGGGTACTGGACCGCCATCGACGACTACGCATCGCCATGGTCCACGGGTGCGGCACCTTCCCCTGGGCATACCCGAGACTTCGCCTCGGCGCCCACTTGGCCGCCACACACGTCCCAGACGATCTGGATCGCCTCGTATCACGCCTCTACGCAGACACATTGGTCTTCGACCCGGGGCTCCTGCCTGCGTTGGTACACCGCTTCGGCCCGAACCAGATCCTGCTCGGCAGTGACCACCCCTTCATTCCGGGACAACCTGGAGATGGACTGGCGGACTTGAACTCTGTGGCACAGCATTTGCCGCCCGGCACCGTGCCGAGAATCCTCCGCGAGAATGCACTCGAATTTCTCGGGCTGCCATCCGGCGCACTCGTCACCGACCACTTCACACCGATAAAGGAAGATCACCATGGCACTCACTGCTGAAAATCTCGTCGACGTTCCCGGCTTGGCCAGCCGTTGGGTCCGACTGGCCAACGGCGCCCGCGCCCACTACATGACCGCCGGCACGTCGGGCCCCGCCGTCATCCTGCTCCACGGCGGATTGCCCGGCTCTTCAGGCCTTGCGGGATGGCGCTTCATGGCCCCGTACCTCGGCGAGAACGGTTTCCGCGTCTATTGCCCCGACATGCCCGGATTCGGCCTGTCGGACACCCGTGAGGAGTATTGGCCGGACGGCATGGAGTCCTTCGTCGACTTCATCGACCAGTTCGCCACCGCACTGTGCCTCGACGAGTTCCACCTCGCAGGCAACTCCATGGGCTGCATGAACACGGTCAATTACACGGTTGCACACCCGGACAAGGTCAAGAGCTTCATTCTGATCGCGGGAGATGTCGGCGATGTCGTTCCGGCGCACTTGACCCCGCCGGCGGGCGAGTTCCGTCTCACCGCCTACGACGGCACACGCGAGGGAATGCGCACAATGATGGAGGCGATCATCCATCGCGGTGAGGCCATCAGTGAAGATCTGATCGACATGCGCTACCTCTCCGCGAGAGACCGGATGGACGCGCACGCGAAGTTCTGGCCCACTCTTCTGCAGTACCGGCGGATCACGGACTGGACGGACGAGAATCGCGCCGCTCGTCTGGTCACCAAGGGGCGCCTCGACCGGTTGAGCACTCCGGGGCTCTACCTCTACGGACGCCAGGACATCCTGACGCCGGTCGAGTGGGGGTACGTCCAGGAAGACCACCTGCCCAACGTTCAGTTCTTCTATCCCGACGAGTGTGGTCACCAGGGCCAGACCGACCGACCGGACCTGTTCAACCCGGTCTTCCTCGAATTCTTCCGCGACGGGAGGGTTTCCGGAGATCTCGCCGACGCCGCCGGCGTCTCCGATCGCCGCCCCGAACTGCCACTGATCGATCGCTCCCTGGTCTCTGCTTGATTCTCCGATGACAACCGATGGCCGACGCCGGAATCCACGATCCGGCGTCGGCCATCGGTTGTTTCCGCCTCCGCCAATCCAGGAAGTGTCCGATGCCCCGACCGCAGTCCGTGCCGGCCGAAATCTCACCATCTGCTCCGGCAAGATCGCTGCGAGCCGGGCATCGCGACCGGAACTGGTTTTCACTCTGTGCGGCAATGTTCGTGGTCGCGTGGGGCGGCAATCAGTTCACTCCGCTACTGACCATGTACCGGGCGGAACGCGGGTTCAGCGAACTCGCCGTGAACACACTGCTGTTCGCGTATGTCATCGGCCTGATCCCCTCGCTCCTCCTCGCGCATCGGCTGGCGGCCCGCTGGGGCACCCGGACTCCCCTCGTTCTCGCCGTACCCGTCAGTGCGCTGGGTTCGATCCTGGTCGCGGCCGGGTCACACTACCCCGCAGTGATGTTCGCCGGGCGAATGTCGACCGGCATGGCTCTGGGGATCGGAATGGTGGTCGGCGGGCTGGCGCTCGACTCGCTGACCACGACGCCCGGCAGTGCTCCACGAGCCTCGGCGATGAGCCTGACGAGCGGCTTCGCGATGGGTGCAGGTGCCGCGGGCGCCCTCGCTCAGTGGGCTCCCGCACCTACCGCCGCGCCTTTTCTGCTGCACGGGATGCTCTGCGCAGCAGTAGCCGTGCTGATCGCGCGATCGCCGACGAACAGCACGGTGCGGGCTCGGCCAGAACCGTTGGAGAGGAATCGAATACCACTCCCCCGCGCATTCCACCTCCTGGTGATACCCGCGGCACCGTGGATCTTCGGCGCCCTCGGCATCGCCTACGCGGTGCTCCCGCCCATCGTGGCGCCTCAGCTGGAAGGCTTCGACACGGCGTTCTCCGGACTGCTGTGTCTACTGAGTTTGGGACTGGGCTTCGTCGCGCAGCGACTCGTCGGGCGCACGGCGGGACGATCGGGCCCGGCCCGCAGGATCGGACTGACACTCTTCGTGACCGGCACGCTCGCCGCCGCCGTTGCCGCCGCAACCGCGTCGATCTGGCTGGTCGTGGTCGCGGCATCCGTGCTGGGCATCGGATACGGGTTGACGTTGGTCGGGTGCTTGCGTGACTGCGAGCAATTGGCCCCGCCCGGCCGGCTGGGGACGATGACCGGCCGGGTCTACTGCCTGGGTTACCTGGGGTTCGGACTGCCGACGGCGATCGCCTGGCTGCACAGTTCCTATGCGATCGGCACGCCTGCAACATTGCTGGGCGTGGCGTCGGCAGCCGTCGCCGCCAACGTCGCAGGTGCCGTCATTCTGCGGATCCTGTCGCGGACGCGCGTCAGTCGACGCTAGCCGGGCACCATGCTCGCCGACTCGTCACCAAGTCGCGGTTCCAGCGGCCGGAACTGCACACCACCCGGGCGTGATACGTGGCTACGTTTCGACTATGTCCTTCCTGATCGTCGGCGCCTCGGTTGCAGGCACCAGAACAGCAATCGCATTGCGGCAGCGCGGTTTCGCCGGGCACATCGTGCTCCTGGAGAGCGAGGAGCACTGGCCGTACGACAAACCCCCTCTGTCCAAGGACCTCCTGGCCGAGGAGCACGTCCCGGATGTTCCGCGGCTCCTCACACCGGAGCTCGCAACGGAGTTCGCCCTCGACGTCCGGCTGGGCGTGCGAGCCACCGCTCTGGACCCGGTACGGCGGGTGGTGGTCACCCACACCGGTGAGCAGTTCTCGTACGAGCAGTTGGTGATCGCTACCGGCGCTCACGCACGCACTCTCCCCATTCGTGCGGTGCCGGCGGGGGTTCACACGCTGCGAACGCTCGACGACGCTACGGCTCTGCGAGAAGCTCTCACCGGCAGACCTCGGGTGGCTGTGGTTGGCGCAGGCTTCATCGGCGCCGAATTTGCGTCCGCGGCGCGGGGGCGCGGCCTCGACGTCACCCTGATCGAGGCACTCGAGATCCCGATGAGTCAGGTTCTCGGCGACGAGGTCGGACGCGAGATCGCGTCGATCCACGCACTCGGCGGTGCCCAGCTCATCACCGGAGCGCGGGTGGAGTGTTTCCGGGGCAGTGAGCACGTCGAGGGCGTCGTCCTTGCCGACGGAAGCGAGGTACCGGCGGATCTCGTCGTCGTCGGCGTCGGCGCAGTACCCAACACTCAGTGGCTCGAGGACAGTGGGCTTCCCATCGACGGCGGGGTGCACTGCAGCGACGCCTTCGAGGTGGAGGGATTCCCGTCGATCTTTGCCATCGGCGACCTCGCCCTGCGTCGACATCCGCTGCTGGGAGTCCGGGCGCGCATCGAGCACTGGACCAACGCCGGCGAACAGGCCGATGCGGTCGCCGCGATCGTGACCGGTGCCGAACCCCCTGCACCGCAGCTTCCGTACGTGTGGTCGGACCAGTACGGCTCCCGGATCCAGATAGTCGGGAGGCCCTCGCTCGGTGAACTCGCCCATCGCGAGGGGGCGATCGCGGAGGGCCGCTTCCGTGCGGTCTACACCGACACCGACCACCACCCGATCGCCCAGGTCAGCGTCAACGACCCCAGAGCAGTCGCTGCGTTCCGCAAGAACCACCGTCGCGGCGGGAGTCTCGCGGGCCTCGTCGGCGAACCGACACCGGCCCGATAAGGAAGGCACCCATGCGTCAGATCCAGCATTTCAAGGGGGGTCCGGACAAGATCCTCCACATCGAAACCGAGGGCTGCAAGGTCAACGTGATCATCGGGACGCACGACCTCAGCAACGAAGTCTTCACCACAGTAGAGATCCTGCCCGCCGAGCCGGACGATGACGGACGGAACTGGATGGCAATCGGCCCCACGGCCGTGCTGGTCGTCCCGGCCACCGGCTCCGATCCCGACAGTTGGCTCTTCCGGGACCTCACCACGACCGATCCCAGCGTCGCCGACCACCACTAACACATGCCGCCGGCGCGGCCCGCACTCACCAGAACGGATCAGCCCCATGACCGCAGAGCAATTCATCATCGACGACCGCGAGAACAACCTTTTCCGGGTCAACCGTGAAGCCTTCACTTCCGAGGACGTGTTGCAGCGCGAGCGCAAAGAGATCTTCGACAAGACGTGGCTGTACGTAGGACACGAGTCCGAGATTCCCGGCAAGAACGACTTCCAGACCCGGGACGTCGGCGGCCGACCGGTGATCTTCAACCGCGACCGCCACGGTGACGTCCGAGTGCTGCTCAACACCTGTCTGCACCGCGGGTCCTCCGTCTGCCGGCACAGCTCCGGCAGTGCGAAGATCTTCACCTGCTTCTACCACGGCTGGGCGTACCGGAACTCGGGCGAGTTGGTCAATGTGCCCGGCAACGAGGACTACAAGAGCGAGCCGGCGGCCGTGTACAAAGGTTTGCAGTCTCCGGCGCAGGTGGACTCCTACCGGGGGCTCTACTTCGTGAACTTCGATCCCGACGCGCCTGATCTGCTGACGTACCTCGGCGACGCCCGCTATTTCATCGATCTGGCAGCCGATCAGTCCCCCGAAGGCGTCGCGATCCTGGAGGGAACCCACAAGTACTCGCTCAAAGCCAACTGGAAGCTCCTCGTCGAGAACAGTATCGACGGGTATCACGCCAAGTCCGTTCACCACACCTACTTCGAAATGATGATGGAACTCGGTGCCACACCACCGATGCTGGGCAAGGAGACCGTCAACGGTGTGGCGCCGGCCGGTATGGGTACCGAATTCCCCAACGGGCACGCAACATTGATGTATCCGGCCAACGGACTACCCCTGGCCACCGACAGCGTCAAGCGGACCCTCGCCGACCTGCGGTCGCAGGCTGAACAGTCCTTCGGTGAGAACTATGCCAACGCGATGTTCGGCTTGGCGCGAAATTCGGTGTTCTTCCCCAGCCTCATCCTGATCGATCTCAGCTTCGGTTTGACGCTGCGCACGTTCTACCCGGTGAGTTCATCGGAGACACTCGTCACCGGCTGGCAGATCATCCCCAAGGGTGTCGACGAGGAGTTCGTCAGATACCGCATCAACAATGCACTCACCTTCTGGGGACCGGCGGGTCTCGCGACCCCCGACGACGTCGAGGCCCTCGAACAGGCGCAGAAGGGGTTCGGCGCACGCGGCGAGGTCGGCTGGTCCGACGTGTCGAAGGGAATGGGCAAGCCCGTGCCGGCGGCCAACGACGAACTGCAGATGCGGTCCTGGTGGCGGGAATGGAACCGGCGCATCACCGGACAGCAACTCCCCACCGAAGGCACGTCCTTCGTTCCCTTCGACAAGCAGGCTGCCGATGCCTGACCTCGTTCGATAAGCCTCCCATCCGCCAGTCACCTCAGAAGGACACCCCCATGACTTCCGTGTCAGAGACACCCACCATCACGACGCGTAACGCCGTCGAGGAATTCCTGTTCCACGAAGCCGGATTGATCGATGAATGGCGACTCGAGGAGTGGCTCGACCTGTTCACACTCGATTGCACGTACGAAGTGCCCGCCACGGACCGGCCGGACGCGGACCCCGGACTCACGTGGTCACTCATCCACGACGGCCGCACCATGCTCGAGCAGAGGGTGATTCGCCTCAAGAAGCCGGAGGCGCATGCCGAGTTTCCCCATTCACAGACCAGCCGGATCGTCGGCAACGTGCGAATCCTGGACCAAACCGGCGAGTCGATCTTCGTCACAGCCAATTTCATCATCAACCGAGCGAAAGCCGGCAAGTTCGACACATACGTCGGCCGCTACGACTACGACCTGGCACCTCGAGGTTCCTCCTTCCTGATCCGCCGGAAGCGGGCCGTTCTCGCTCACGACATGCTCGATCCCCAGGGCAAGATCAGTTTCATCATCTGAACTGTCACCGCGCACCGTATCCGCGCATCACGAGAGGGCCGATCATGGCACCGGAAATATCAACCGCAGCACTGACCTTCGCGTGCAACGAGGAAGATCTGGCCGACGGTGAAACCCTACGCTTGGAGGCCGAAGGCGGGATCGCCGTCTATCGCGTCGACGGCGAGTTCTACGCCACCTCCGACTCCTGCAGTCACGAGAAATGGTCGCTCGGCGAGGAGGGCGAACTCGAGGGACACGAGGTGCTCTGCACGCTTCACATGGCCCGCTTCGACGTCCGCACCGGAGCACCGTTGTGCTTTCCCGCGGTGCTGGCGTTGAAGAAGTACCGCACGGTGGTGACCGGCGGCCGGGTGTACATCGCACCGAACGAAGACTGAACACTCTCGCGTCCAACATATTCCAGCGGAAGGTAGTAGCACCACATGAACAGATTCAAAGGCCGGACCGCGGTTGTCACCGGGGCCGGCAGCGGCATCGGCCGCGCCATCGCCGTGCGACTCGCCGACGAGGGGGCGGACCTCGTCCTCGGAGACATCAGTGCCGATGCGGTGGAGGCGGTGGCCGAGCACCTTCGCCCCGGCAACGCGGCGTCGGTGACTACCATCGTCGGAGACCTCTCACAACGTGAGGACGCCGCCGACCTCATCCGACGAACCGTCGCGGAGCGCGGCGCGGTAGACGTGCTGGTGAACTGCGCGGGCGGTGGCGTCATCCTTCCCACGTTCGACCACACCGAGGAAACACTGCGGGCCACCGTCGACCGCAACCTGTGGACGACCCTGTACACCACACTCGAGGCGCTGCCCCACATGGTGGACGCCGGTTACGGACGGATCGTGCACATAGGAGCGGAATCTGTGCGCAACGGTCTGTACCGGCACGCGATCTACAACGCCGCCAAAGGTGGGGTCCATGCGTTCGGGACCGGACTCGCGCGAGAGTTCGCGCATTCCGGCATCACCGTGAACACGGTCGCCCCCGCGTGGATCGAGACACCGGAGGCGGTCGCGAAGTTGGCGTCCGCAACCCCCGAGGCGAAGGAGGACATGGCGGTCTTCGGCGCCCAGATGCGCAACCTCATACCGATGAACCGCCCCGGGACCGTCGAGGAAGTCGCGGCCGCCGTTGCCTTCGTCGCCTCGGAGGAGGCGTCCTACGTCACCGGTCAGGTGATCAGCGTGAACGGTGGCAGTTCGATGCTCTGACCAACCAGTTGACCCAACCCGCCCTTGCCATCGGGCCGCCGATAAGTTTATGGTCAGTCCATTCGCATGAAAGGAGATCAGCGTGTCGATCAGAGTGGGATTGTCGGTCACCGATGCACTCCTCGTCCCGAAACCCGCCGATCGGCGACTGCTCCTCGATTCCGCGGCGGAGGCGGGTCTCGACCACATCACCGTCGGCGACCACATCAGCTTCCACGGCGGAACCGGGTTCGACGGCATGGTCTCGGCCACGTCCGTCCTGTCCAGCCACGACACGTTGTCGGTGATCATCGGCGTCTATCTGCTCGGACTGCGGCACCCGATGCTCGCCGCCCGCCAGATCGCGACGCTGTCGCAGATCGCACCCGGCCGGCTGGTCCTCGGCGCCGGCGTCGGCGGTGAGGACCGCTCCGAGATCTCGAACAGCGGGGTCGACCCCAGCACCCGCGGCCGTCGCCTCGACGAGACCCTCGAGGTGCTGCGCGCCGTCCTCACCGGCGAGGAAGTGACGCATCACGGTGAGTTCTTCACCCTCGACCGGGCACGCATCCTGCCTGCGCCGCAGCCGGCGGTGCCGATTCTGATCGGTGGCCGCGGCGAATCCGCCATCCGCCGCACCGCCCGCTACGGCGACGGCTGGCTCGGCATCTTCTGCACTCCACGACGGTTCGCCGAGACCCGTGCCGCCATTCTCGATGCGGCAGCGAAGGAAGACCGGGCACCCGACTCGTTCGGCGTCAACGTCTGGTGCGGGCTCGACAAGGATGCCGCCGTCGCGGACCGGCTCGTCGGCGAGAAGATGCAGGCGTTGTATCAGTTGCCGCGCGACAAGTTCCGCCATCTGGCGCCGGCCGGAACACCCGAGCAGGTGGCCGAGTGGCTGAACTCGTTCGTCGAGGCAGGTGCGGACAACATCACTCTGGTGCCGGCGACGACGTCGATGGAGGCGGCCATCGAGCACGCGGCGTCAGTCCGCACACTTCTGCTCACCCATCACCGCTGACCGTGTGATGTCCACCTCCGACGAGCGCACCGACCGTAGGCAGCTTCCGCTCGGCGCGTTGGACGAGCTTCTCGACGACGCCGCGGTGGCCGTCGACTGCCTGTCCGCGATCGTCCGGGTCTGTTCGGAGGCCACCGGCAAAGCCGTCACCCTCTTCGACCGCCAGGGACACGTCGTCGCGTCCTCCCGGCCCGATGCCGGCAGGCAGACGACGTTCCCACCACTGCGCGAGATTGTGCGCGAGCACGCGATCACCCCGACCAGCGCGGAACCCGTGCTGTTGCCCGCCGAACTCGGCACCGGGTTGTCGCGGCGCAAGATCCTCAGCGCGATCGTCGAACGCGGCGAACACCTCGGATGGCTCGTCGTCGACGAACAGCCGACGCCGTTCCATCCCACGGACGAGTACGTGACCCTCCGCTGTGCCCGCCGCATCGGCGCGCAGTTCCTCACTCAGCGTCGCATCACCCGGGTGGCCTGGAATGCGCGGTCCGCACTCGCCCGCCAACTCGTTCGCGGCTCCGGCGCCTGGGCCGATCTCGCGGCCGGTGCCGAATACCTCGGCGTGAACGTCCACGCCCACCGCGCCCTGGTGTACGTCCGCGAATCCGACGGCGCGCCCGAGGATCTCGACCGCTCCCTCGCCGAGCACACCGAGCGTGCTCTCGGCATGGAGGTGTTGTCGACTCGCGGCTCGGAGGGAATCCTCCTGCTCATCGAGGCACCGGAGCACGTCGCGTCCCCGACCGTCGTCCGGCGCATCACCGCGACCCTCGAGGCGGCGGCCGCCGAACTGAGCCCGACGGTAGGTCTGATCGCCGGGGTGTCGTCCGTGTACGAACCCGATTCGTTCACCCGCGCCTACCGCGAGGCACGGGAGGTGGTGCGCTGCATCGACCGTTTCACCCACGGAACGGGACATCGTGTTCTCGCCGTCGACGATCTGGGACCGGCCCGACTCTTCCTCGCGAACGGCGAGATCTCCGCCATCCGGCACTACATCGACGACATGCTCGGCCCCCTCCTCGATGACGACGCGACGTCGACCGAACTGATTCGCACCCTGGCAGTCTGGTTCGAGCAGAATCGCGGCATGCGCCGCACCGCCACGCGTCTGGGTGTCCACGAGAACACGGTGCGCCTCCGGTTGTCGCGAGTGCAGGCCCTCACCGGCCTCGACGTCACCGGTGACGCGTCTCATCAATTGAGCATCCATACTGCGCTTCTCGTCCTCCGACTTCGCGATCATCCGGCCTTTCACATCGAAAACCGCTGCGCCGAAGCGGAATGCGATGACACCGGACGCATCGATGCACTGCCCGACGAACGGAGATCCGCATGACCGACCCGCACCGCCGCAAGGCACTGGTAACCGGTGCCGCACGCGAGGGCGGTATCGGTAAGGCCATCGTCGCCCGGCTGGAAGCCGACGGGATGGAAGTGGTCACGCTCGACCGTGCACCCGGGTGCACGTACCAGGCCGACATGTCCGCCGACGAACTGCCACCCCTCGACGACATCGACGTCTACGTGGCCAATGCGGGTCTGACGACGATGTTCGGCGCCGCACACAGTCTGTCGATCGACAAGTGGCGAAAGGACCTCGAGGTCAACCTCACCGGGACCTTCCGAGTGCTGCAGCAGTGCCTGCCGGGGATGCGCGAACGGGAATACGGCCGCGTGGTCGTCATCTCCAGTACCGCAGGCACGCAGGGCATGCCGGCCCAGGTGTCGTACAGCACCACGAAGGCCGGCCTGCTCGGTCTGGTGAAGACCGTTGCTGCCGAGAACGTCGCCCTCGGCATCACCGCCAACGCCGTCCTGCCCGGGATGACCGCGAGTTCCGGCATTCTGTCGATGCCCCAGGACATCCAGGACGCGTGGCTGGCGTCGATGCCCAACGGATTCGTCGACCCGGCCGACATCGCGGATGCCGTCGCGTTCTTCGCCTCCCCCACCGCCCGCAGTGTCACCGGCCAGTTCCTCACCGTCGACGCCGGCGACGGCCTCAACACCCGCACGGTGACCTCCTCGGTGGCGCAGCACCGATAGCGTTCGCGCGTGCTCAGTTCACCAGCACGCCGCCGTCGACGGGCAGACTCACCCCGGTCAGATACGCGGACGCGTCGCTCGCCAGGAACACCACCACCGCGGCGATGTCCTCGGGATCACCGATGCGTCCGAGTGGTATCCGCGCGTCGATGATCTTGCGCTTGTAGTTCTCGCTGTAGTGCGCCGTCGCCTCGGACGGAAACACTCCCGGCAGAATGGCATTGACCCGAATCCCGCTCGGACCGACTTGCGCGGCGAGGTCGCGGGTCAATCCGAGAACGGCCGCCTTGCTGGCGCTGTACGCGGCGGCGGGCATCTTCGCCGTCGTGAGCGCCATGACGCTGGAGACGTTCACGATCGAACTGCCGCGGCCCATCACCCGCGCGCATGCCTGGATCATCCAGTAGGAGCCGTGCAGGTTGACGTCGACGACGGACCGGAAGTGGTCGGGCGGGTCCTGCGTCACGGGGTGGTATTCACCGCCGGTGCCCGCGTTGTTGACGAGGACGTCCACCCGCCCGAATGCCTCGACGGCGGCTTCGACGAGGCGGTCGCACTGGTCCACCTGCGTCACGTCGGTCTCCACCGCCACCACGCGGGGGTTGTACTTCCGCACCTGCTCCGCGGTGTCGGCCAGTTTGTCGCCACGCCGCGCCCCGAGGACGACGTCGGCACCCGCGCGAGCCAGGGCGAGCGCGTAGGCCACGCCGAGACCGGACGACGCCCCGGTCACCACCACGACCTTGCCGTGCAACGAGAACCGCTCCAGCCCAGCATCGTTCCGGGACGGATATCCGCTGATCGATGTCATAGGCAAGCTCTACCACGCACCGGAGATCATCCGAAGCAACCACCGAGGGACCACTGTGGATTTCTTCAGTGACCGCGACGCGCGTGTTTGCGGTGCCGGCCGACCGGACCGATCGTGGATTCGTGACGGAATTCGACGTGAACACGCTGACCACACGGGCGACGGCGGCCGCGGATCGCCGATGGACGGGAGCCGCGATATCGGCGCCCTCGGCACTGCCGGGTGGGGTGTCGAGCCTGACCTACCGGGCCGTGCTCAGCCGCCCCGGCCTGCCCGACGCGGGCATCGTCCTCAAGATGGCACCCCCCGGACTGGAACCGGTCCGCAACCGCGACGTCCTCCGGCAGGCGCGGATCATCCGTCTCCTCGGCGCGGCGCCCGGCGTCCGGGTGCCATCGATCCTTCTCGAGGAGAACGGAACACCCGAACGGCCACCGTTCTTCGGCATGACCCTCGTCGCCGGGCAGTCCTACGAACCGCTCCTCGACGAAGCCGGCTCCCCGCCGTCCGCCGACACGGTTGCCGTCCGCGCTCTCCGAGCCGCCGGGATGCTCGCGCGGATGCAGAACCTCGATCCCGTCGCGCTGGGAGTCGGGGGCGAACCGGTCGTCACCGTCGCGGAGGAAGTTGCGCGCTGGCAGCGCCTGCTCGACACCGTCGACGACGACATCGCACCTCGTCACGCCGAACTGCACGCCGCGCTGGCGGACCGCATCCCCGCACCGGTCGCTCCCACCCTGCTGCACGGCGACTACCGACTCGCGAACATGCTGTTCGCGGGCGACGACCTCGCCGCGATCATCGACTGGGAGATCTGGTCGGTCGGCGATCCCCGCACCGATCTGGCGTGGTTGCTGATGCACACCGACCCGGCACATCGGTTCCGGCGCTCGCGGTCGGCGGCCGACGTCGCGGCGGGAACCGGGATGCCGTCGCGCGGCGAACTCCTCGCGGCCTATCGCGCCGAGCGTGACGGTCCGGTTCCCGACCTGGACTGGTTCCTGGCCTACTGCTACTACAAGACGGCGTCGACGATGTCGGTCTTCGTCAAACGCAACCGGAGGCGCCCCGACCCGGACCCCGCCCTGGTCGTCGCCGCGGAGAGCTTCGCCGAGGTGGTCGAGCGCGGCCTCACCGTCCTCGGCGCACGGGTGGCACCTCAGGCGTAACACCGCCGGGTACCACCTCGACCACGACCTTGCCGAGCGCGGCCCGGTCATCGAGCGCACGCAGTGCGGCCGCCGTCTGTTCGAACGGGAACGTGGCCCCGACATACGGGCGTATCCGTCCCTCGGCGGCCAGTGACTCGACGGCGTCCCGGACCATCCGCAAAGTCCCGGGATACTCGGTTTCCATGTTGTCCATGGTGATTCCCGTGACGGTGAGATTGCGGTGGAGCAAGCGGTTGACCTTGACGGTGGGAATCGAGCCGCCGGTGAATCCGACGACGACGAGTCGCCCGCCCTGGCGCAGTGCGCGGAGCGAGTCGGTGAACCGGTCGCCGCCCACCGGGTCGATCACAACGTGCACGCCGCGCCCGTCGGTGAGATCGCGCACCTCGTCGAGCCACGGCCCGTCCGACCGCACCACCGCGTGCGCGCCGTGGTGGCGCGCGACCTCCTCCTTCCGGTCGCTGGACACGACGGCGATCGCCTTCACCCCGAACGTGTCCGCGAGGTCGAGCGCCGCGGTGCCCACCCCACCCGCCGCGCCGTGGACGAGCACGTACTCGCCCGGCCGAGCCTGGGCCCGGTGCAGCGCGTACCAGGACGTCGAGTAGTTCATGTAGAGCGCCGCGCCTTCGACGAACGACATCGACGGCGGGATCTTCACCGTGTACTCGGGCAGTGCCAGGGCCCGCTCGGCGAGCGCGCCGTGCCACACGATTCCGCCGACCCGGTCGCCCGGCCGGAGGTCGGTGCCGCCCGGTGCCTCGACCACGACACCCGCGAACTCGCTGCCACACACGTACGGTGTGGGCACGCCGTTCTGGTACTTTCCCCAGGTCTGCAGGGGGTCGATGAACGACAGGCCGGCGGCGTGCACGTCGACGAGCAGTCGCTGCCCGTCCGCCCGGGGGTGGGCGCCGTGCGGTTCGGGTACCTCTGCCAACGTCGCGGCCTCCGGGCCGGTCAGTTCCTCGACGACGACTGCGCGCATGGACGTCACTCTCCTTTGTTCTAGTGGAAGTAGGCCACGACCGCGTCCGCGACGCAGGCGGGTTTGTCGTGACCCTCGATCTGGAAGGTCTGCCGGATCGTGAACCGATATCCGCCGTCGATCGGTCGCGCATCCTGCAGTCGCGCCATCAGGCGGATCCGCGAACCGACCGGGACGGGGTTCAGGAACCGCACCGTGTCGAACCCGTAGTTGAGTCCCAGCGAGTGTCCGTTCATCTCGAAGACCTCGTAGAGAAACTTCGGCCCGAGCGAGAGTGTGTACATTCCGTGGGCGATCGTGCCGCCGAATCCGGCCTCCCGGCCCCGCTCGGGGTCGAGGTGGATCCGCTCGAAGTCCTCGGTGTCGTGCGCGAACGCCGTGATGCGGTCCTGGGTCACGTCGTACCAGTCCGTCGTGCCGAGGTCGGTGCCGACCCGCGCGACCAACTCGTCGATCCCGTTCAGCTTCAGCATGGCCGCATGCAACCACGGCGACCGCGCGCACCACAGGAACCGTCGATCCGGCACTGGAGAAATCAACAGTGCGGCGCGGCGGCCTCGTGGCCGTGGGTGCCGCCGCTCCCTACCGTCCGATGCATCAGGAAACCGAAGCGGAGGACGCCCCATGGACTGGACCATTCCCGACGATGTGCAGCAGTTCGTCACCGACCTCGACGCGTTCATCGATCGCGAGATCACCCCGCTCGAGGCCAAGCACCCGCAGTTCTTCGACCACCGCCGCGAGTACGCCCGCACCGACTGGGAACGGGACGGATTCCCCAAGCAGGAGTGGCGCGAGTTGCTGCTCGAGGCGCGGCGCCGATCCGACGCCGCCGGGTTCTTCCGGTTCCCGTTGCCCCGGGCGCTCGGCGGCAACGACGGGAGCAACCTCGCGATGGCCGTCGTGCGCGAGCACCTCCTCACCCGGGGCTCGGGTCTGCACTTCCCGCACGCCGACGAGGCGTCGGTGGTCGCGAACCTCCCCCTTGCGCTCGTGCTGCACGAATACGGCACCGACGAACAGCGGGAGCAGTACCTCGAACCACTGATCCGCGGCGACATCGAGATCGCGTTCGGTCTCACCGAGCCCGGGCACGGCAGCGACGCGACGTACCTGGAGACGGCGGCCCGCCGTGACGGCGACGACTGGATCATCAACGGGGCGAAGCGCTTCAACAGCCTCGTCGACTGCTCCGAGGTCGACCTCGTGTTCGCCCGCACGTCCGGGCAGGCAGGCAAGGCCGACGGGATCACCGCATTCCTGGTACCGACGGACGCGCCGGGCTTCTCCGTGCCGTTCAACCACTGGACGTTCAACATGCCCAGCGATCACTCCGAGGTCCATCTCGACGACGTGTGGGTCCCGGCGAGCGCTGTGGTCGGGGAGGTCGGCCGCGGCCTCGACTGCGCGCAGCTGTTCGTCCACGAGAACCGGATCCGGCAGGCGGCGTCGTCGCTCGGTGCGGCGCAGTACTGCATCGACGAGAGCGTGAAGTACGCGCAGGAGCGGGTCGTCTTCGGGAAGCCGCTGCACGAGCACCAGGGCATCCAGTGGCAACTGGTGGAACTGCAGACCGATGCGGAACTGATCCGCAACACGATCTACAAGACCGCGGCAATGATGGACGAGCTCGGGAAGACGGCCGTCACCGACAAGGTGGCGATGGTGAACCTGCGCAGCAACCAGCTCGCCTGCCGGGCGGCCGACCGCGCGATCCAGATCCACGGCGGCGTCGGGTACTCCCGCCACAAGCAGTTCGAGCACATCTACCGCCACCACCGCCGCTACCGCATCACCGAGGGCACGGACGAGCTGCAGCTGCGCCGCATCGCGAGCAGGATCTTCGACTTCTCGTCCCATCGCTAGTCACCCTTTTGGACTGTCCTTTACTTTGGCCTGTCCATATGGTGTTATCTGTGACGGAGGCCACTCACCGTGGATCCCCTGCGCGGCATCGCCGCCCCCGACTACCGATATCAATCGACAGGAGCTTCCATGAGCGCAGTCGGCACGACTGGGTTGCAGGCGTCCACGCGGCATCTGAACCGCTGGTGGTATGTCGTTACCGGTTTCATGACACTGCTGTTCGGCACGACAGCGGTCAACGTTCTGTTCAACATCCTGGGCAAGCCCATGACCCAGGAGTTCGGCTGGGAACGCAGCGTCATCAGCAACGGCCTGTCCATCGAAACGGTGCTGGTGGGCATCAGCATCGTCATCCTGGGCTTCCTCATCGACCGGTACGGACCCAAGATCCCCTCGGTCCCGATGTCGCTGGCGTTCGGAATCGGCCTGATGCTGATGTCCGCACTGCCGAACAATCAACTCGTCTTCTACCTGCTCTGTGTGGTGATCGGCGCCGGAGCGGGCGCCGTGAACCCGGTCGCGCACTCGACCGTGGTGAGTGCGTGGTTCCAGGACCGGCGCGGCATGGCGCTCGGCATTCTCATGGCCGGCCTCGGCTCCTGCGGTGTACTGATGCCGTATCTGGCCAACTGGATGCTCGGCATCGGCGGATGGCGCTTGGCCTTCCTGGTCATCGGCGCCCTGTGCACGGTCATCCCGGCCGCCGTCTACGCCTTCGTCACCCGCATGCCCGCCGAACACGAGGCCGAGCGCAAGGCCGCGCGCCTACAAGGCCGGATGGCCGGGGAATCGCTTCTCACCGTGGCCCGGAAGTACCGGCAGTTCTGGCTGCTCTCCATCGCCATCTTCCTGGTGTCGTCGGCAACCTTCGGGCTGATGTCGCAGATCGTGCCCATGACCACCGACAAGGGCATCAGCCAGGGCACCGCCGTCTCGATCCTGTCCGTCCTCAGCCTGGCGTCGGTTGCCGCCCGCCTGCTGGTCGGCTACCTGTTGGACCGGTTCTACGCCCCCGCCATCGGCTCGATCATCTTCGCGTTGTGCGCGGTCGGCGTCTTCCTGATGATCACGTCGTCGCAGACCGGCCTGCTGTTCGTCGGCGCCGTCCTGATCGGTCTCGGTCTGGGATCCGAGGGTGATCTCGCCGCCTACATGGTGAGCCGATACTTCCCCAAGCACTCCTACGGCCGGGTGCTGGGATTCATCTACTTCCTCTACGCGCAGGGGTCGGCGTTCGGCATCTTCCTGCTCGGACAGGTCTACAGCGCCACCGGTTCCTACCGCGCCGGAGCGCTGCCGATCATCGTGCTGGTCGGCGTCGGGATCGTCTGCCTGCTGCTGATGGGGTCCTACCGCTTTACCCTCGATCACAAGGAGGTCGACGCTGTCGACGAGACATCGGCGCCGAAGTCGCCGGTCTCCAGTTGATACCCACCGTCGACCAGAAGGAGTACGCATGACCGACGGATTCCACGACGCCCTGGTAACCCGGGCCACTGCTGACATGCCGGAGAGGTTCTTCGACCGGTTCATGTTCAACCTTCATCCGGACGGCGCCGCCGCGCCGTCGGTGATCCTCGGCGCCGGGGTCTATCCACCGCGGAACGTCGTGGACGGTTTCGTCGTCCTCACCACGGAGACCGAGCAGCGCAACCTGCGCTTCTCCACCGAGCACGACGCGACCGACGCCGCCTCCGTCGGGCCGCTGAAGTGGGAGACGCTCGAGGACAACACGACCTGGCGAATCCAGCTGGGTGAGAACAAAACCGGACTCGAACTGGACCTGGTCTGGCGCGCCCGGGCACCGTATTGGCTCGGATCGGTGGATGTGGAGAACACCGACGGAAACGTCACGTCGTTCGACCATCTCTTCCAGCCCGGCCGCTACGAAGGCACTCTCACCCTCGACGGATCCACCACCGACGTCGGCGGGTGGTACGGCCTGCGGGACCGCTCCCGCGGGGTACGCACCATGTCCGGCGGACAGGGCCTGCACATCTGGTACCAGGCACAGTTCCCGGACCGCACGTTCGGATTCCTGCTCGTCGAGGACCGTCGAGGTGGCCGAATTCTGTTGGAAGGCGCCGTCATGCACGACGACGGCCGACTCGACGACATCACCGGCGTCCGGCACGACCTGGTGTTCACCGCGGGCAACGACCTCACCGGGGGGACGATCGAGGTCGTGACGGCCGGCGGCGCGACCTACCGCATCAGTGCGGACGCCTCCGCAAGCGGTGGCTACATGGCGGGCGGTGGCTACGGCGGACACCACGGCAAGGTCCGCGGCCGCGACTTCCAGGAGTTCGACGTCTATCCGCTCGACGGATCAGTAGGTCCGACGACCCTCGACTCGGCCCTGACCGACCGGTGCTGCACGTTCGAGTGGAACGGGCAGACCGGCTACGGAATCTTCGAGTTCGCCCTGTCGCGGTCGTCGTCCTACACGTACCGCTCCAGCATCGCGACCTAGCCCGAAGCTGACTCTGCCCCTGCATCTACCGACAGGTGCAGGGGCAGAGTGCTGTTACAAGGCGCTATTGACGGAAAGCGTCCAGGCCCTCGCTCGCCATCCGCACCATGTGATCGGCCAGCCCGGCGGTGCGAGTCACCTTGGCGGGCCAGTACGCGATCGAGAAGATCATGCCCAGGCAGGATTGGGTGGCCACGGAAACCTCCGCCGGTGACGCGGCGGGGATCGACCGCGCCACCGCGGCTTCCCACCCCTGGACGTACTGCTTGCGCCGGCGGTTGATCGCCTTCCGCCACGGATCGACCAGCGACCGGTCTTCACGCTGGCTGACGTTCACGAGATGGCGGTGCCGGGCAGCATAGAGAGCGTGGTGGCGGATCATCCGCTGGAGATCGAGATCCGCGTCCTCGTGCACCGGTTCGGTGGCGCCGATCAGCTCGTCCATCGCCTCGTCGAACAGGGTGGCCAGAATCTCGTCCTTGCCCGAGAAATGACGATAGATGGCAGGACCGCTCAGCCCGGCACGGGAGCCCAGTTCATCGACACTCGTTCCGTGAAAGCCTTTTTCGTAGAACAGCTCTGCGGCGGTGTCGAGGATCTTCCTGTTCCGGTCCACAGCTGCATTCTAGCACTCGTTGTTAACGATCGTTATTATGGACCGATGACGTCACCAGCCGGAATCCCCTCATACCTCCAGGTGGTTGCACTGCCCCGCGAGTGCGGGCCCGTGCTCGTTCCGTCCGCCTACGAGGACGAGAACGGCCACATGAACATCCGCCACTACTTCGACCTCGAGGCGCAGGCGATCGCGGAAGTGTTCGATCGGATGGGCATTACCGACGACTACCGCACCACCCGTGGCCAGGGGTTCTTCACCGCAGAGCATCACATCCGCTACTACGCGGAGGTCCACGTCGGCGACCGCGTGTCGGTGCACGCGCGGATCGTCGAACGCTCGGCCAAGGTCGTCCACGCGATGGCGTTTCTCGTCGACGACACCACCGAACGCCTCGCGAGCACCCTCGAGGTTATCGCGACCCACGTCGACCTCACCAGCCGCCGAGTGGTCCCGTTCGCGGCCGACGTCGCGGACGCCGTCGACCGGGAACGGGCCGGCACCGACGTCGACTGGCCCGCCCCCGTGTGCGGCGCGATGGGCGTCCGCGCCCGGGCCGCGCGGTGACGGCGTCGGACCGACGACTCCCACCAGCCATTGACGCTCATCTTCTCGGTTCCCGCACTCGCTACGGAGGCCGAGAAGGTGCGCGTGTGCAGAGAAGTAGTGCAGGATGCCGTCACCGCGGCCCGACTCACGTGGCGTCGGACGACCTCAGGTCACGAATGCGGGACTCGATTCCCGCTGCTGTTCTGCGCATCTGGCCAACCAGACCCGACTCCAGGCTGGCATGAAACCTGATTGTCGGCATCGCCACGACCAGGGCGCCCAGAGCGACACCGTCGCCGTTACGTAGACAGACCGCCACGGAGGACAAGCCGACCTCGACCGCATCCACCGCTGTTGCGTACCCTTTCTCGGACACAGCCCGCAATTCCCTCTGCAACAAGGCGAATTCCGCAGGCGACAGCCGGTCGGCCGAGAGCGCATACTCCGACCGATACAGATCCGCGAGCGCACTGTCGTCGAGTTGCGCGAGCAGCACCCGGCCGCCGGCCGACGTTCGTGCGGGCGGAACATGACCCTGCCGATTACCGACCCTGAGCAGTTTCTCCGACTCGACGGCTCCGATCACCCGGGACTCGACGCCGGTCCGAACGACGAGATTCACCGTCTCCCCCGTCAGCGAAGCCAATTCGTGCATCGAGTCGAGGCACGCATCGCGGAACACCCGGGTCCAGGACGACCCGGTGGGTCCGACCCCGATCGACGGCCCCGGAAGGTACCTCCGCGACTCGTCCTGCACGACGAAGCCGTGGTAGATCAGCATGGCCAGCAACCGGTGGGCGGTCGACTCCGCCACGCCGATCTCCTCGGCGGCGTCCTTCAATCGGAGGCTGCCGTGGTCGCGGACTGCGTTCAGCAGCAGAAGCGCGTTGTGCACGGACTCGATCATGTAAGTCGGCTTACTGATCGGCCTCGTCTTCATACCGGGATGATAGTCCGACTTCGCAGCATCCGAACAGGATCGCACCCGGGGTTGCAGCATGTCGCTCAGACGGAGACAAGTCCGCGAGTGTCGGCCTGGAACCGACCGAAGTTCCGGTTCAACTCGGACAGGTGCCGAGTACTCATGACGACCCCGTACCCGTCCCGGCCCTCGCACGTCCACCGCATCAGGGCGTTGTGCACCATAGCGGTCGGCGCCGCGATCCAGGGAGCCCCGACGTTGGGCGTGGCCTGGAGCCGGAACTTCTTCCCGCGCACATCGGTGACCGTCATGTCGATGCCGGTACACACCATTCCCAGATGAGTGCTGGTCATCTCCAATTCGTCGGTGAGCCCGTAGACTTCACCGTCGTCCATCACGTACCCGTGCGAGAGTTGGAATGCGTCCGGGTTTGCCGCCTCCGGATTCCAGGGACAGATCATGTGGAAGGCGAGGTCCTCGCCGAAGGTCGCCGAAACGATGTGATTCGGCTTCCCTGCCTTCATCGGGTCACGCGGCCCCCAACTCCGATCCATCCGCTCGATGGAGTCCACGGCGTACTCGCGGCCGCGAACGATCATCGTCCCGGTCGCACGCCCGGTGGCGTCCCCGTGCCCGACGGACTTGCGCTCTCCCGACTCGAGGTCGGCATGGATATCGGGAGCCGCGCCGGCCTGCGGGCTGTGCTGCGGATCGTGAATGTCGAACGGGTCCATGAGATTCACCCATTCGACGTGGATCTCGGTACCGTCGTCGGCGACGTAGTCGATGCGGAACTTGCGCGGTGCGTCCACGGCCTCGATCGACAGCCCGATCGGCGATTCGATCCGCGTGAAGGATGCCGGCGCGGGGAGATGCGGATTCTCGTTGTAGTGCAACAGTTCCGCGCGCGTGTCGGTGAGCGAACCGCAGACCATGACCTGGTTCCACATCACCCCGAGACTGGGGCGCACATTCGTGTAGATCAGGGCGTAGAGATTCGCCTCCGGTATGACGATCGGAAACAGGATCGTCTCGACCCACAAATGATCTGCCTCAGGGGGATTCTGGTACTCGAAATGCTCGGCGTCGAATGCCATTGTTCTCATTCCTCAGTTCTGAGTGGTCGGTCTAGTGAGCTCGGGATCGTGCAACCGTGCGCGCCGCGAAAATTCCGGCGATCACGGTAAGTGCCACGACGGCCATCGCATAGAAGGCCGGGACGGTCGAGCCGCCGAATCCGGCGAGTGCCGCTAGGATGATGGGGGTGGGGCCGGCGAAGAGGGTTGTCGACATCTGCCACCCGAGAGACAAACCCGTGTAACGGGTGTCGGTCCCGAACATCTCGGACAGCAAAGGTGTCACCGCCGCGATGTTCGCCGCGACGACGGGCGTGACGACCACCATCGCGGCAACCGCCAGCGGCAGCACCCCGCTCGACAGCATCACGAGGGACGGATAGATCAGCACGATCAACGTGGCCGACGAGACGAGCAGCTGCGGGATCCGCCCCACCCGGTCGGACAGCCGGGCAAAGGGCAGCACCGCAGCGCAATACGACACCAGACCGACAAACGTGATCAACTGTGCATCGGCGGCGGAGAAGTCCGTGAACTGCTTCAGCGCGGACGGCATGTAGATGAAGTACAACGCCATCATGCACGAGTTGGTCGCCGCGATGCCGATACCGATGAGAACCGAACGGTAGTCCCGTCGCAGCGTCGTGAGCAGCGGTGACTTCTGCACCCGCCCCTCCCGGGAGAGGGCGGTGAACGCCGGGGTCTCCTCGAGCCTGTAACGGATGTACAGGCCGATCAGCCCCAGTGGCAGCGACAGCAGCAGCGGCAACCGCCAACCCCACGACGACATCGACTCGGGCGACAGGGTGCGGGTCAGCAACATCGCCGTTCCCGATCCGAACAGCATCGCCCCGCCGACGGTCAGCGAGATGAATCCGACGAAGAAGCCCCGCCGGGCCGGTGGCGCGAACTCCGCGATGAGCGACGTCGCCCCGCCGTACTCGCCTCCCGCGGAGACTCCCTGCACGAGGCGCAGCACCGTCAGGAGAACCGGTGCGGCAAGACCGATCTGGTAGTACGTGGGCAGCACTCCGATGCCCGCCGTGGCGAGCGTCATCAGGGTGATGACGACGGAGAGGACCGTTCGCCTGCCGTATCGGTCACCCAACGGCGCGAAGATCACCGCACCGAGGGGGCGTGCCATGAAGCTGGCGGCAAAGGCACCGAAGGTCAGCAACAGGCTGACGAAAGAGTTTCCGGTGGGAAAGAAGGCTTGCGCGATGTACGTCGCCACGTAGCCGTAGATGACGAAATCGTAGTACTCGACAAAGGTTCCGAAACTGGCGGCGGAGATCGCGCGCCGACGCACGGCTGTCGAGACCGTACCGTCGGGGGCGGTGGTGATCACCTCGGATGACATGTTTTCTCCTGATCCATGAGGCAGACGGTGCGTTGGCTAGTGCGCGCGGGTGGCGGTCTGGGCTTCGAGCAGAGAGCGGAGCGGCGGGACCGTATGCGGGTCCGGATCGACACCCTGAGGGAGGAACCACGACCGCTGCAACTCGACGAGTGGTCGTGAGTGTTCGAGCACGATGCGGCTGACCTCGGCGCCCGTGGCCGGGTCGGTGGTTCGCGCCGATCGGACGATCCCGGCAATCGCACGCGTCAACTCGTCCGTGGCCCGGTCGAGTTGTCCGTACTCCGGAACGGCGAGCCGATCGGTGCGGCGCGCATTCTCGAGTGCGTCCGCCAGCAGTGACCGGGCAGCGTGATCAACCTTCTCGTGGCCGCTGAGCCGTTCTGCGAGAGCGAGATATGTTCGGAACTCGTACTGCTTCCGCGGATACTCGTGGTGTGCTCGGTCGCGGTAGAAGTCGAGGACGCCGGCGATGACCCTCACCTGCTCTGCGGCCAGCGAATTCGATTCACCCAGCGCCGGTGTCACCGTCATGCGGAGGGAGCGGGCAGCAGCGTCGAACGTGTTCGCGGATTTGTTCACCATTACAGAACCTCCTCGAGATCCTGGCCGAGTTGATGGGCCATCAGATATCCGGTCGCCTCGAGTCCCGTCAGCAGAACGTCCTGGTGGGTCTTCCCCAGCTTCGAGACGCGGTAGGCCGAGCCCAGCGCGGTGACGACCGACTGGTATTCGTTCAGAATCCGGTAGAACGTGAGTTTCTCCGGATCGACGGTCAGGCCGGACGCCTGCTCGTACATCTCGAAGAAAACGGCGGTCGGCAGCAGTCCGGTCGCGAGGAATTCGGAACCGTCCTCGGACGGATGACCGAACGGGTACAGCGTCGCCCATGCCAGGTCGCGGTGGCGGTCGCCGAGGAAGCTGCGCTCCCAGTCGAGAATGGCCGTGACGGATCCGGTGTCCTCGTCGAACAGGAAATTTCCGCCCCGGTAGTCGCCGTGGACGAGACTGACACGGTCGAGAACAGGCAGGTTGTCCTCCAGCCAACCCGCCGCCACATCGAGCAGCGGAAAGTCTTCGCCACGGTCCTCCTCCCACACCCGCCTCGCCCGATTCAACTGCCACAGTGCACTCTCGGTCCCGGCAGCGGAGGGCTTCTCGTAGTGATCCAGCTTTGCCGCCGTCACGTCGAACGTGTGAATGCGTGCCAGGAGATCGACGAACTGCGGCGCCAGGACTTCTCGGAGTTCGGGACCGAAGTTGATCCCGATGCCGGCGATCCGGCTCTGGGCGCGGCTGGGCTTCGCGGATCCGTGCACCCACGTATAGACGAGCGCCGGCTCCGGGAACCACCTGCCGTCCTCGTCGACCCACCGGACCGTCGGCACAGGCACCGTTCCGGCGAGAGCGTTGATCACCTCGAATTCCCGCATCCGGCTGGTGGCGTTCAGGGACTCGGGCGGCTCCATGCGCAGGACCAGATCCTCGGTCACCTCACCGGCTGCGGAGTCGTCGTAGCGGAGTGTGAAACCCATCTGAATCTTCGACGCCCCGCCGGTCAGCCACCGCGCGTTCCGGACCTCGAACCGCGAAGACGGCAGTACGTCCCTCAGCATGTTCTCGAGCGCCGCGGTGAGAAGGCCCAGATCGAAGCTGCGATAACCCTGCCCCGCACGCCGCTCCATCTTGCGGGTCAGCATCCGGTCGTATTCGGTTTCGGTGGGGAACCGCGCGCGAATCCCCTCGATGACCTCCGGCGTGGGCTCGTCTCGATCGGAGTCCGCGATCAGTCCGGGTATCTGCCGATCCCGTTGGATGGTTGCACTCATGATTTCCTCATCACGCTCATGGCGGGACACGCCGTGACCGGAGCGCTACAGCACGGCTCTCCGGGAGATTGGGGCTTGCGAGTCGGGTGGTCGTCACCTCGACGACCCGAACACTAATGTGACCGGGCGCACACGTACAGAAGGTTCTGCTGTGCAGAGGATGGGAACGCAGCGACCAGGCCTCGGACGAATATTGCAGACCATCGCTCCGGCATCACTGCAGCTCACTGCGTTATTCACCGCCGCTCTTGAAAACGCTCGTTATCAGCGCTACCTTCGTCATAAGGTAAGACCAAAAGAACTTCGCGGGGCTCACGCTCCGCGGGCAACACGAAAGGACCAACAGGTCGATGAGTGACTTCACGAGTGACTTCACGGATGTGACGTATGAGGTCGAGGACGGACTCGCCTGGATCACGATCAACCGGCCCGAGCGGTACAACGCGTTCCGTGCGCGGACGGTCGACGAGTTGGTGAAGTCGTTCAAGAAGGCATGGGGAAGCGCCGAGGTCGGGGCGATCGCGCTCACCGGCGCCGGGGAGAAGGCGTTCTGCTCGGGTGGCGACCAGAAGCAGCGGATGGAGACCGGCGACTACGGCCCGTCCGACAGCGGTCTGTTCGAGGTCGAGGCGCTGCACCGCGTGCTCCGGGACGTGCCCAAGCCCGTGATCGCCGCGGTCAACGGAGTCGCGGTCGGTGGCGGCCACGTGCTGCACCTGCTGTGCGATCTGTCCATCGCCGCCGACCACGCGATCTTCGGGCAGAACGGTCCGCGCGTGGGATCGTTCGACGCCGGCCTCGGCACCGGCTACCTGGCGCGGGCCATCGGCGAGAAGCGGGCGCGTGAGATCTGGTTCCTGTGCCGCCGCTACAGCGCCGAGCAGGCCCTCGACTGGGGGTTGGTCAACAAGGTGGTGCCCGGTGACCAGTTGCGGGCGGAGGTCCGGGCGTGGGCGGACGAGATCCTGCAGCTGTCGCCGACGTCGCTGAAGGTGCTCAAGCAGTCCCTGAACGCCGACACCGAGCACTTCATCGCACAGGGCAACATGGCCTACTCCACGCTCAAGCTGTTCGGTGAGTCCGCCGAGGCCATCGAGGGAATCAGCGCGTTCAACGAGAAGCGCAAGCCCGACTTCTCCAAGTTCCGCGGAGCCTGACGGATCGAGGAGGCGGGGCGTACGCGCCTCGCCTCCCGCCCGCCGCGCCGATCGAACCCCTCCCCCTCACGCGAGAGAGCATCCGCCGCTATGCGTTTCACTACAGAGCAACGAGAGTTCGCGGTCGCCGTCCGCGAGTTCTGCGCCGCCGAATGCAAAACCCTCCAGCAACGCGACCTGCTGACCGAGGGCGGCACACTGGCGAACAGCCCCCTCATCCTCGACAAGTTCGCCGGCCTCGGCTGGCTCGCCGTCTCGCTGCCGGAGGAGTACGGCGGGGGCGGCGCCGGAATGGTCGAGGAATGCATCTTCCTCGAGGAATCCGCCCGCGGCCTCGCACCTATCATCGCCTACTCCACCGGTCTCACTGCCGCGCAGACCTATCTTCGCTACGGCACCGAGGAGCAGAAACGCACCATCGTCGGCAACATGGCGGCCGGCAAGCTCGAGGCGATCGCCCTCAGCGAGCCCGGCGCCGGCTCCGATCTCGGGGGCGTCCGGATCAAGGCGGAACTGGTCGACGACCACTACGTCATCAACGGGCAGAAGACTTGGATCTCCGCGGCACACATCGCCGAGAACATCCTCCTCCTGGCCCGGACCGACACGACCGGCAACAAACACCAGGGCCTGACCCTGTTCATGGTGCCGGCCGATGCGCCGGGGCTCGAGATTCACGAGATCAAGACCATGGAGGCCCGGACCTGCAACGACCTGTACTTCACCGACGTCGCGGTCCCGGCGAGCGCGGTCGTCGGCACACCGAACCAGGCGTGGCGCCACCTCATGCGCGGACTGAGCGTCGAACGCCTCATCATCGCGACGATGGCACTGGGTGGTGCCCAACGTTCTCTCGACGACCTGATCGCGTTTGTCACCGAGCGTGAACAGTTCGGCCAGAAGATCAGCAGCTTCCAGGCCATCCGGCACCGGATCGCGGATCTCGCCACGGAGATCGCCTTCGCGAAGTCGTTCGTGTACGAGGTCGCGGAGCGAATCGATGCCGGCGAGGAAGACAACCTCAACCGCGAGGGGTCGATGGCCAAGCTGAAATGTACCGAGATCGCGAAGAAGACCGCACTCGAGGCGATGCAGATGATGGGCGGCTACGGCTACACCCGCGAGTACGGCATGGAGGAGCAGGTTCGCCGGTCCCTGGCACCACCGATCTACGGCGGTACCAACGAGATTCAGCGCGAGATCATCAGCAAGAGCCTGGGCCTGTAGCCCTCGTTCCCGACCATAGGACCATCGCATGACCACTTCTCCCTTCGCGTCCGACGCCCTCGCGGGCAAGCGCGTCCTCATCACCGGCGGCGGCACCGGCCTCGGCCGCGGCGTCGCCCGGCATCTCGTCGACCACGGCGCCGAAGTCCACCTGTGGGGCCGCCGTCCCGCCGTCCTCGAGGAAGCCGCGGCGGAGGCGTCCGTGTCCCGGCCGGGTTCGGTCCACTGGCAGACCGTCGACGTGCGCAAAGCAGATCTCGTGTCGGCTGCAATGGACGAGATCTGGACGCTCCACGGTCCGCTCACCGGCGTGATCAACAACGCCGCCGCGAACTTCATCGCCCCCACCGAATCACTCAGCCCGCGTGCCTTCGAAGCCGTCACCTCCACGGTGATGAACGGGTCGTTCAACACCACCCACGCCGCGGGCCGCCGCTGGATCGAAGGCGGGACCAAGGGCGTCGTCCTGTCCACCCTCACCACCTGGGTCTGGAGCGGCTCCGCGTTCGTCGTCCCGTCCGCGATGGCGAAGGCCGCCGTGCACTCGATGACGATGTCGCTCGCCGTCGAATGGGCGCGGTACGGCATCCGCCTCAACGCGCTGGCCCCGGGCCCGATCCCGACCGACTACGCGTGGGAGATGCTGAACCCGACCGAAAAGAGTGCCGTCGGCGCGACCCAGGCCGACCAGGTGCCGATGGGCCGGATGGGCACGATGGAGGAACTCGCCAACCTCACCATCTTCCTGCTGTCGGACGCCTGCGATTACCTCACCGGCCAGACCATCGCCATGGACGGCGGTCAGATGCTCGCCGGCCCCGGCACTTTCGCCGGCCTGACATCGATGAGCAACGAGGACTGGGCCACCGCCCGGGAAAAGAGCAAGGCCGCCAGCGAAGCCGCCAAGTCGCAGCGCGGAGTCTGATCCCTCACAGACCGGGCCTGCCAGTCGGTGACGACAAGTCCCGGCCGGCAGGCCTTTCTCATGAGCGCCCGCAGTCACGCCGCATCCGCCGAAAGAGACATGACAACCGACAATCTCCAGGCCCTTCCGTTCATCTCGGCGGGTGCCGAAGCACTGTTCCGTGTGGCACCCGTGATCGGCGACGCCACTCACGGCACGTCTCAGATGCAGACCGGACCATGGATGTCCGACGAACGCGGCCTTCCGTGCCGCGGCGCTCTCGGTGTCCTGATGGACGACGTCACGGGATACCCGATCGCCGCCCGCATCCCGGCCGGACATTGGGCCGTCACGACGGAACTTCACCTCGACTTCTCACGAAACCCGGCGGTCGACGGTTCGATCCTCCATGCGGAGAGCAGCGTCGTCGCGTCCGACCCGGATGGCGGCCTGGCAACCGGCCGGGTCGTCGACGAGTCCGGGCGGGTCGTGGCCATCGCCAGCGCTCGCCTCCGGTTCGTCTCCGCGGAGATACCGACCGGAACCGCTCCCGACGACGTGCCACCCATCGAACCGAGCGCGTCCTCGATCATCGAACTGCTCGGCGCCCACCACCGTCGGGACAATGCCGCCGCAGGGCTGGAACTGGAGGCCGCGGAATCGCACTGCAATCCGCTCGGCAACGTCCACGGCGGCATCCTCCTGTGCGCGTCCGAGATCGCGGGCCTCTCCGCGGTGACACCGGAGGCGGAGTTCCAGACGACCTCGATCGCCATGGCGTTCGTGCGCCCCTGCCCCGGGACCGAGCCGCTCACCTTCGCTCCCCGGGTCCTCTACCGTGGCCGCAGCTTCGCCGTCGTCCAGGTCGCCGCGCGCAATCAAGCCGGAAAGACGTGCACCACAGCGACGGTCACGTGCCATCGCGTGTGAGACGAGATTGCCGCGTCAGCCGCCGACACGGACGTCCGAGTCGAACTCGTAGTGCGCCAACCGCTCCCGAAGCACCCGAGCACCTTCCAGCGCTTCACCGTCCTCGTCGGAGAGATCGACGACGACGAGCGGGCGCAGGCCGGTGTTGTCGACCCGGACCTCGTAGGCAACGCTGTCCGGGAGGACAGCCCTGACTTGGGCGTGTACTTCGCGTTCGGTGGCGAGCATCCGAAGTACTGGTTTGGCGAGCTTCCCGACCGGTGTCAGTGGAAGTTGATCGAGCACGATCACCTCGACCGGCGTCGCTGCTCGTTCCTGGACGTGTTCTCGGCAGAAGGCCAGCAATTCACCCGGCTCTACTGTGGCGCCCTCTTCGAGTTGGACGAACGCCACCGGAAGCTCCCCTTTGGCGGCATCCGGCCGGCCGACCGCGGCGACGAGGTGGACCGCGGGATGGCGGTCGAGTGCGTACTCGATTTCGCTGGGGTCGATGTTGTGGCCGCCACGGATGATGAGGTCCTTCGCACGCCCGGACACCCAGACATAACCGTCTTCGTCGACGGTGCCGAGATCACCCGTGTTCGCCCATGCCTTCCCGTCCGGCATTCCCACCACGAAGAAGTCCTTGTTCAGTTCTTCGTTGAGATACCCCTGGCTGACGATCGGGCCGCCGATCACGAGCGTCCCGCGTTCGCCGGGCGGGCACTGACGAACGAACCGCCCCTCGTCGTCGAGTTCGATCGCACGGACCTGGCAGAACGGAAGCGGTGTGCCTGCCGAGCCGATCCGTGGCGCCGATCCGTCGTTCAGGTGCCCGGTCACCGTTCCGTGCACCTCGGTCATGCCCCAGTTCTCGCGCAGCCAGATGCCGAACCGCTCGTGGAAGGCGCGGACGAGTTCGGTCGGCACGGCGCTGCCGCCGACGTGGAAGTCCTCGATGCAATGATCCTTCCGTGAACCGCCGGGCAGGCTGAGCAACGCCTGGGCGGTCGTCGGCGTGGCGAGTAGGGAGGTCACCCGGTAGTGGCGAGCGATGTCCCAGAACTTCTCGACCACCGCGCGGTTCCGGTATCCCTCGGACGTCATTGTCAGCAGGGTCTGCCCGTACAGCAGCGCCCGCAAGCCGAGCGAGACGCTGCCCCCGCAGTGGAAGTTCGGCATGCCGTGAGCCACCACGCCGTCCGGTCGCGGTCCCATGAGAGCACCGACGTTCCAGGTAACGGTCAATTGACCGAATTGGGACATGCGAACCAGCTTCGGCGTTCCGGTGGTTCCACCGGTCGGCATCAGGACAGCGTCCCGATGCGGATCGAGGTCGCGGTCGAAGGTCAGTCCGGAACCTGCGTAGCTGTCCATGGCGGTGAGGAGATCGTGCGGGCCGTCCGGGCCGTCGACGAAGAAGACCGATTGCAGGGTGGGCACGGCCTCGAGGATCGCTTCGACGTCCCCACCGCATTTCTCGTCGACTGTCCCGCGCACGGTGACCAGCGTCGTACAGCGGGCGTCGTTCATAATGCGCACGAGAGAAGAGAGCTCGAGGAAGGGGTTGAGTGGAACCGCGATCCCGGAGGTCGCCGCTCCCCAGATCGCGACTAGGCCCTCCGGCAGCATCGGCAGCATCACCGCGACCACGCTGGGCGAGTCGCCGGCGCGGTCGTGGAAGAGGCTGGCCGCACGTTCGATCGATCCGATCAGTTCGCGATAGGTGACGACACGCGCCGGGACGAGAAAGTCGGGCGGTTCGATCGTCACGATCGCGTTCTTGTCCGGATGCTCGGCAGCGGCCGCGGCGAGAGCGTCGTAGAACGTCGCGCCGGTACGTAAATCATCGGGCGAGAACGTCGTCTCGATGGAAGTGATGTCGTCTCGGTTTGCGATTCTTCGCCGCAGTATTCGTGGCGGCGTGGGGTCGACGCGAGAATGCGGATGCGCTGGGGCGGGCGAGTGCACCATCCGTGCGGGCCTTTCTAGAGGGTTCTGACAGGGGGTTCGATGTGCCGACACCGTCATGCCACCGAGATGCCGCCGTTCACGCTGACCACCTGTCCGGTGATGTTGGCGGCGAGGGGTGAGGCGAGGAAGAGGATCGTGTTCGCAAGATCCTCGGGTTCGGTGAGCCCGAGATGTGCCTGATTCTTGATCTTCTCGAAGATTTTCTGACTGAACTCGATGTTCATCGCCCTGTCGTACGATCCCGTGTTCGCGATGAGGGACGGGGTGATCGTGTTCACCCGGACGCCATAGCGCTTGGCCTCGACCGCCAGGGTGCGGGAGAAGGTCACGATTGCGGCCATGGCGGCTCCGATGACACATTCACCGGGCGTCGGGACCTTCGCGGCGTCGGATGCGATGTTGATGATCACCCCGTGCCCGCTCTCCCGCATGAGTGTGACGGCAGCGCGGCTGGTGAGGATGGGTCCGAGTGCCTGCTGCACCAGCATCGTCGGGATCTCTGCGATGTCCGTGTCGTGAAACAGTGTCGGCTGGTACACAGCGACCGTCGAGTTCACGAGAACGTCCAGTCCGCCCATGGTCCGCGCAGCTTCGCGGACAACCTCGTCGGCGGCTCCGGGGTCGTTGGCATCTGCCGGCAGGAAGTGAACTTCGGACTCCGGGCAGAGCGCGCGGACTCGGTCAATCGCCTCTTTCCCTCTCGTCTCGTTGCGACCGACGAGGGTGATGTGCCGGGCGCCGCATTGCGCGAAGGAGATCGCAGTGGTGAGGCCGACACCCGAGGTGCCGCCAATCACCAGGATCTTAGATTTGCTGAAGTCGAATCCGTCGGCCGGATTCGCCCGGTCGGCTGCGGCGGTGTTGGTAATGCTCATGTGGTGCTCCGTTTCTCGTACGGAACGAAGTCGGTTCCGTACTTTTCTCGCATGATGATGATCTTCTGGATTTGGGCTGTGCCGTCGGCGATCTCGACAGACATGACGTCTCGGAGGCGTTGCTCGAAGGGCAGTTCCTGTGAGTAGCCGTAATTGCCGTGGAGGAGCAGGCATTCCTTGACCGCTGCACTTGCGACCAGGGGTCCGTACCACTTGGCCATCGCGGCCTCCGCGGTGTGCGGCAGGTTCAAGGTTCGCTTCTCCAGGGCCGAATAGCAGATCAGCCGGGCTGCCTCGAGCTTCGTGAGATGTTCGGCCATCGGAAAGGACACGCCTTCGAACTTGGCCAGCTTTGCACCGAATGCTGTGCGCTGTCGGACGTACTCGGCCGTCTCGTCCAGCGACACCTGCGCTGCACCGATCCCCGTGAGGGCGAGGAGTGGCCGCGTGAAGTCGAATCCGTTGAGGACGCGGGAGAATGCACGACCCTCGACCCCGATCAGATTGTCGGCCGGAATCTCCACCGCGTCCAGATGCAGGACTCCACGCCCGAGAATGCCCCAGCCGGTGTCTGGAACAACCGATTTGGCGATGCCGGCACTGTCGAGCGGAACCAGGAAGGCCGATACACCGACATCGCCACCGTCGCGGATGGTGCGTGCGGCGACGATAATCGCCTCGGCGTTGCTCAGCATGGTGACCGACGTCTTCTCTCCGGAGATGACATACCCGTCGTCGGTCGCACGCGCGGTCGTCGTGATGTTCGCCGCGTCGGACCCCGTTTCGGGCTCGGTCAGCCCGAAAGCCACGAACGTCTCGCCGGCGACCAGGCGCGGGAGCCATTCCTTCACCAGCGTCTCGGACCCGTGATGGCGGATCAGTGTGCCCATCAGCATCACCGGGATCGCGATGTTGGCGATATTGAAGTCCGCGTAGGCGAGTTCCTCCACCGCGAGACCGGCGGCGACGAAATCCTCCCGGTCGAGCGGGTTGTACTCGTCGCCCGCGAGCAGACCGTAGATTCCGAGGTCTGCGATCTCGCGATGCAGGTCCCAGGGAAATGTCGAGGACTTGGCACGGGCAAGGTACCCGGGTGCGACTCGCTTGGCCGCGAAGGCGTTCACCGCGTCGCGGATCCTCGAGCGGTCGGGATCGACGACTGAGGTCATGAGATGGCCTTGTCGTCCGAGTCGACGAGATGAGATGCGGGTGCAGGTTCGGCGTGCGGCGGTGCGGTTGCCGACCGGGCCCCGCGGACCAGCGTGTACGCGCTGAGCGCACCGACCAAACAGATCACCATGCAGATGCCGGGGATGGACCACACGCCCCAACTCGACCCCTGGAGTGCGACCGCGACCAGGGGTGCGAATCCGCCGAGCACGCCGGCGAGCTGGATCCCGAAGGATCCTGCGGTGTAACGGACTTCCGCCGGAAGGCTTTCGGCGACAAATGCCGGGAAGACACCGTTGATCATGGCGTGGCCGCAGCCCGTCGTGGCGATCATGGTGACGAATATGAGCGCGAGGTTACCCGTCGTCAATGCTCCGAAATAGACGATCAGCATCACTCCCTCGATCACCAACCCTCCGGCGACGAGCTTGGCGCGCCCGATGCGGTCGGACAGTGCACCCCACACGGGGTTCATGACGACGACCAGGAGTGTGGCGGCAGTGATGAGCCACAGCATCGTCGTACGGTCGATACCGACAGTCTTGACCGCGTAGCTCAGGCTGTAGACGGTCAGGATGTACCAGCAGGCGAACACTCCACCCATGACGAGGGTGATTCCGAGAATTGTCTTGGGGTACCGGACCAGAGCCTGCCGCACAGGGTTACGAGTCTTCGCACTGTCCGCGACGTGCTTGAAGTCGGGGGTTTCCTCGATTCCGTTCCGAATGATCAGCCCGACGACGACGATGGCCGCACTGAGCAGGAACGGCACTCGCCAGCCCCAGGTCATGAGCGCGTCTTCAGGCATCAGGGTCACCAGCGCGAATACGGCGGTGGCGAGGACGGTTCCGCCTTGGGCGCCCGCCGTCGAAAAGCTTCCGTAGAACCCCCGCTTGTTCGGCGGGGCGTGCTCGACGGCGATCAGCACGGCGCCTCCCTGCTCGCCCCCGATGGCAATGCCCTGGACCAGCCTCAGGACGAGAAGCATGATCGGCGCCAGCGCACCGACGGTTGCGTACGTCGGCAACACGCCGATCAGCACTGTCGCGCCACCCATCATGGCGATGGTGATCATGAGTGCCGATCGGCGACCGAAGCTGTCGCCGATGTAGCCGAAGATCAAACCGCCGATCGGTCGCACCAGATAGCCGGTGGCGAACGTCGCGAACGACATAATCAACGCGACTTGGGGGCTGACGTCGCGGAAGAAGACGTCACCGAAGACCAGTGCCGCCGCCGTCCCGTAGATCACCAGGTCGTAGAACTCGATGACGGTGCCGAGAAATGCGGCCAGTGCGGCACGCCGAGACGTTCTTCGCGACGACGCCGATTCGACGCGGGGAGGGTCGGCGATGGGTGATTCCATGTCTGCTCCTGATTGAGAGGATCGGATGGTCGCCGACGCGAAAGCCGCAGGAAGAGGGACACCCAACCGCTTTCGGTCTAATGGAATGACCATAAATTGGGAGACAAGTTGCCCGGGCGTGTCTTTCGACTCTCGTCTCACGAAGGACGTGCTGTGACCCGTCCCACAAGGGCATCATGCCGACAATTTATACAAAAATCAACACCCTGATGCAGATTCTGTACAAACCCACTTCGTCCCGAATTCCGGCCCGGGGACCAAGGCGCGGCCACAGGTCAATCCGGCGCGCACTCCTGCACGATCTTCGCCCACCGTGCATGGGCGATCGGCGCCCACTGCTCACGACGCCGGCGGATCGTTTCCGCGCCTTCGCGACCGATCCACTCCGGTAACAACAGCTCGGGAAGAAACGGATCCCGCCGCATCAAGCGCTGCTGAACATTGAGCAGCCGGAGGTACGTCAGCAAGACGTCAGCCTCATCCGACGGCTCCGCCAGGTCCTCGAGCTGGGCAAGCAGCAACTCGTACGATTCGGCGATACCGGTGAGGTCCCAGGCGTCCCGGACGATCTCTCGGTCGGTCATGCCCGTGGCCTGCACCGGACCGATCACGGCGAGCGACGACGCTTCGAGCCCCAGCGACTTCACCAGCTCGCTCAGGTCATCCTTCCGGTCCGCATGGGGCGTCGCCCACACACTCGACAGCGGATTGCCCATTCCCAGCCAGGACAGGCCACCGTAAAGCCGCTTTCGCGTCGTGCGGAGCTGGTTGGGCACCGTGACGAACAGCAGCAACCACCGGCCGTCCCACGACGGCGGACCCGCGAGATAGGCGTTCGATCGCCGGATACCGTTGGACACGAGACCCCGCCCCCTGCCCGCGAGGCGCCAGTGCACCGCCCGCCCGCGCCGTTCGCGCTCGAGCCACTCGGCCGCAGCGGCACGCGCCAGCAATTGACGACCGGCGTGCTCCTCGATCCCGAGGCCGCCGAGCACTCGGAGCAACGCCGTCGTCCAGGCCTCCTCCGTCGACGAATGCATGAGCTCACCGACGACCGTGAGGAGGAGGGATCGAGCACTCGGCGGAGGAAGGTTGACGTCGAACACACCACGAATTGTCGCAGGCTCGGCAGGCGGCGCGCCGCGGCACTCGCCGCCAGTCCCAAAGTTATACATTTCTGACCACATAGAGTTGATTATTGTCTAATTTGGGTCTACAAAGAAGGGACCGGTCCGCCACGTGGCCGATTCACATCCCCCATCACCCCGGGTTGGCCCGGCCATCCCTGGGTTGGGCGCGAAGGAGGCAGGTGCCGTGCCGGAGACATTGACGACCGCACTGACCAGACTCGGCGACATTGCTGCCGACCCGGAGACATACGTCGTTCAGTGGAAAGAGCGGACCGGCGGAAAAGTCGTCGGGGCGTTCCCCATGAACTTTCCGGCCGAGATCGCCCACGCCGCCGGCGCGTTGCCGGTGATCATCCAGGAGAACCGTGAACCCGACAGCATGGGGCGAAACCTGTTGGCCGAGTTCTATTGCGGTTACACCAGGAACATCGCGGACCAGGCCGCCAAGGGCAGGCTGGACATCTACGACAGCTTCTTCCTGTCCGACCACTGCATTCAGCTCCTGGGAGCGGTGGATGTAGTGCGCGACGAATACGCCGACACACCGCTGCACTTCGAACAATTCGCCAGCTCGCTCGGTGACGCCTGGGCCCCGGACGTCGTCGACGCGAAGATACGCGCCTTCATCGACGAAATGGCGACCTTCACCGGCGAACCCTTTTCCGCACAGTCACTCTCGCGCAGCATCACGCTGTTCAACGACAACCGCCGGCTTCTCCGTCACATCTTTGCAGCACGCAGATCCGGCAGCGCGCAGTTCACCTCGACCGAGATGCAGTCACTGGTGAAGTCGAGCATGGTGATGGACAAGGCCGAGCACACCGCGCTGCTTCGGCAGATCGTCGAAGGACTCGAGACGGTCCCCCGCGACGATCGCATTCGTCTGCACCTGTCGGGTCATTTCTGCCACGCCCCGAATCCCCAACTGCTGAGCGCCGTCGAGGAATGCGGGGCGGTCGTGGTCGACGATGATCTCTACCACGGCGCCCGTTACATCTCGACCTACGTCGATGAAGACATCGACCCGGTCGCCGCACTCGGCCGCTGGTACCTGCAGCGCGACGTCAACCTCCCCTGCCCCACCCGTGTCAAACACGACACCGACTGGGAGGACACGCTGATCCGCTCCGTCGAGACGAGTGGCGCTCACGGGGTCATCGTGCTGATGGCCAAGTTCTGCGAGCCGCACATGCTCTACTACCCGCAACTCCGCAAACGGCTCACGGAGCAGAGCATCCCTCACCTACTCCTCGAAACCGAACACGACGGGGTTCCGGTGGAATCGGTCCGTACCCGTGTCGAGGCTCTGCTCGAGCGCATCCGGCGCACCCAGCTCGTCACGTCGTGAAATCCGAACCCTCGACCCACCAGGAAGTGATCACATGAGCACTACCGTCACCGACAACACCAACCGATTGAGCATCACCAAGACCGGCGGCAAGATGGTCGCCAACTACTGGGACAACATCTTCACCGCCCGCGAACGTGGCCAGAAAGTCGTCTGGTACAACGGTTCTGCCGTCAACCCTTTCTTCCAGGCTGCGGGTCTCGCCTGGTGCCACGGTGAGGCCTTCTCCGCCCGGCTCGCCGCCCAGCACCTCGAGCGCCCCGCCCAGCTGGCCGCCGAAGAGGCGGGCTACATCGGAGAACTCTGCTCGTATTCGCGCACCCATCTCGGATGCGCCGTTCTCACCAGAGAAAGCGGCCACGCCAGCGGCACCGGTGTCGTCGGCCTGCCGGCACAGCAGGAGTTGGCCAGCCGATTGCCGGCGCCCGATTTCTTCGTCAACGCCTATGCCGGCTGCAGTACCGGACAGCAGTGGGACGACATCTCCTTTCGGGTGTTCGGCAAGGAGGTGCCGATTTTCAACGTATCACTGCCCTATCTCGCGGCCGGCAAGCCCGGCGCAGGTTACTTGGTGGGCGAGGAATGGGAGCAGGCATCGCGCTATGTGGCCGACCAACTGCTCGAACTCGTGTCATTCATCGAGTCCATGACCGGACAACCGTTCGACTGGGACGCCCTCCGGCAGAACATGGCGTACATCAAGCGCGCATCCGAACTCCGCCGCGAAGCCATGGCACTGTGCGCACAAGCGCCCACCCCGGCGACGTTCTTCGACTGGATCGCGAGCATCGCACACATCAACTTCCTTCCGGCCAGCCAGGAATTGGTGGACTACTTCGCGGCGGTGAAGGCCGAGATCGAACTACGAATCGCCGAAGGCGTTCCCGCAGTGCGCAATGAACGCTACCGCGTCTACTTCGACGGATTCATGAACTGGAACAAGCTGGGCTTCCTTGCCCGCAAGTTCGCCGATCACGACGTGGCGGTCATTGCCGGCCGGTACACCCATCAGGCGTTCTGGCAGGAACCCCATCTGATCGACCCCGAGAATCCGCTACTCGGCATGGCGCAGCACTACCTGCTGTGCCCGACCAACCACGGAACGAAGACCATCAAACAACTGGTATTACGGGACTGCGAACAGTACAGAGTGGACGGCATCGTGTTCCACTCCACCCGCACCTGCCGGGCGTTCACCAATCCTCAACAGTTGGTCGCCAAGGCGGCGCAGCATGAACTCGGCATCCCCTCGATCTTTTTCGAAGGCGATGTCGCCGACGCTTCCTTCTACAAGGACGAAATCCTCGAAAGTCGACTGGTTGCAATGCTCGAGGGAATCGATGTCCGCCGCAGCCGTTCCGGCAACACGTCAATCTGACACGGACACAACCAGAACGGAGTCACGCAGGTGACCGCTTTCTACATGGGTGTCGATCTCGGGTCGACCACGGCCAAGTCGGTGATCGTCGACCGGCACGGATCGATCCTTGCGTCGGATGTGGTCCAAATGGGCGCGGTCAGCCGCGCCGGGCTGTCCCGATCGATGGCCGGTGCCTTGACGGCAGCCGACCTGGACGAATCCGCCATCACCGCGACCATCGCCACCGGATACGGTCGACGCATGGTTCCCGGGGTCGGACGGACCTTCACCGAAATCACTTGTCACGCCCGCGGTGTCGCCGCACTGTGCCCCGGTACCCGCCTGGTCGTCGACATCGGCGGTCAGGACAGCAAGGCGATCGTCATCGACGACGAGGGTCTCGTAGAGAACTTCTCGATGAACGATCGCTGCGCCAGCGGCACCGGGCGCTTCTTCGAGGTGCTCGCCAGGGCGATCGAGTGCGAGATCGCCGAGCTGGCCGATCTCGCACTCGCCGGCGACAAGGACCTCGAGGTCAGCAGCATGTGCGCCACCTTCGCCGAAACCGAGATCATCTCCCTCCTTGCCCGTGGCGAGCGGCGCGAGGACATCGCCGCCTCCGTACACCGCGCGGTGTCGGCCCGAACACTGGGGCTGGTCTCCCACGTCGGCAAGCACACCCCGGTGGTAATGACCGGCGGTGTCGCGCGGAACGCCGCGGTCGTGCACTTCCTCGAGGACTCACTTGGTACTCCCGTCACGGTCCCCGATACGCCGCAGATCTCCGGTGCGTACGGTGCCGCCCTGCTCGCGCGTGACAGTGTCGAGAGCAGTCCGCAACTGCAGAACTGCACTGACGAGAACCTTCCGGCGTCCACACGACCCGGACCAACTCCGGACTGCACGACCTGCGGGTCAACGCAGGATGCCGTCGCCGGCGCACCGCACGGTCGCACGCCGATCCCGCTCCATCCGCGCTGATCTTCGTCGGATCGGTGGCGAAGCAACCATTCTGTCGAGGTATGCCGCTACCGACATGGCGCTCCGCCTCCGCGATCAACTCGCGTGCGGCACCTGCGCCATAGCCTGTCGGCGGTCAGGCTCCGGTGCCGCTCATCGCACGCAACTCGTGCTTGAGCACCTTTCCGGTCGTGTTCCGCGGGAGAACATCGATGATGCGCAATTCGAGAGGAAGCTTGTACCGGGCCAGTTCGGCGCCGGCAAAGTCCCGGAGTTCCTCCAGGTCGAGATGCGCTCCCTGTACGAGCACCGCCACCGCCACCACACGTTCTCCCCAGCGATCGTCGCGGGCACCAACCACCGCAACCTCGGCGATGGCGGGGTGGCCGTACAGCACGCTCTCGACTTCTGCGGGGTACACGTTCTCGCCACCGCTGATGATCATGTCCTTGAGTCGGTCCGCGATGTAGTAGTAGCCGTCCTCATCCTGATAGGCCACGTCACCGGTACGGAACCAACCATCTGTACCCAGCGCCGCGGCCGTCGCCTCGGGCAGGTTCCAGTAGCCCGGGGACACTGTGTCGCCGCGCACGCACAGTTCGCCGTGAACACCAGGCGTGGTGAGAACATTTCCCTCGAAGTCGATCAACCGCACCTCGTTGAGCATGCCGGCGGTGCCACATGAGCCGAGTTTCTCCAAGGCGCGGTCCGTCCCCAGGAAGGTCGCCCCTGTGGCGGCCTCGGTCAGACCCCAACATTGACTCACGGGAATCCCGCGTGCCCCATACAACCGCAGCATCGGTTCCGGGACGGGCGCCGCGCCCGCGACGATGATTCGGACGCTGGACAAGTCCGCCGTGTCGAAGCGCTCGTGCTTGCTCGCGAACAGCATCATGGCTGGGACCATGAACAGCGATGTCACCCGATAACGCTCTATGTCGTCGAGTAGCGACCCGGCGTCGAAATGTTCGTGGACGACGACGTGGCCCCCTGCCATGAGTGTCGGAAGAGTCATGACACACATTCCGCCGGAATGGAAGAGCGGCGCCGATGTGAGTGCGACGTGGTCGGCGTTGTAGTTCACCGCCAGCATCCAGTTGACGTTGCTGGTCCAGACATTTCGGTGGGTGAGTACGGCACCCTTGGGTCGCCCCGTCGTTCCCGAGGTGTACAGAATCAGGGCCGCCGAATCCGCATCGACGGCGGCCTCCTCGACGTGGATGTGACGAAGGGCCAGGAGGTCGTCGACGCCATCCCAACCGTCAGTACTTTCGCCGGTTCGTAGATATCGCCGCACGCCGAGATCGGTGCGCACCTCGTCGATGGGGCCGGTGTGCGCGTCGTCAGCGATGAGCAGGCGAGCGTCACTGTCCTGAATATTCTGTGCAAGTTCACTTCCTGTGAACCGAAAGTTGAGGCACGAAGATCGCGCCCAGTCGCGCCGTCGCGAAGAGCGCCACGAGGAAACGGCTGTGGTTGAAGCCCACGTAGGCGACACGGTCACCGGAGCGGATCTCACACCCGTACAACACATCCGCGAAGGATTCGATCTCTCGCTGTAGTGTCGCGAACGACAGGGTCTCACCGGCGAACGTCAGCGCCGACCGATCTCCGTCGCGCTCGGCGCGCCGACGCAGCCACGTGGCCAATCCAATCGGGTTCATCATTACTCCGTTCGACGTCGAAGGCCGGGGGCGATTCCCGTCGGCTGGTGTCCGCGGTTGCCCGTGACTCAGGCGGAGACGGTCTTCAATCCCGCCGCGCGGTGTGCGGCGTCGAGGAAGGAGCGCACCAGTGCCTCGTCGCGGTAGTACTGGTCGCCGACGCCGGCGACGGCGCGGCGCCGCCCGTATTCGTACAGGACCGCCAGTTTCCACAGGGCCAGTGCCGTGTACCAGTTCAGGTTCGACAGGTCGGCGCCGGTGGCGGCCGCGTACCGCTGAGCCAGTTCGTCCCGGGTCGGGTATCCGTCCTCGAGGACGGCAGTACCGAGGTCCTCGGTCGGTGTGCGTTCCTCCCCCTCGACGGGATACGACGCGAGGAAGTAGCCGAGATCGAACAGCGGGTCGCCGATCGTCGCGAGCTCCCAGTCCAGCACTGCGGCAATACGTCCCGGTGAGTCGGGAGCGAGGATGACGTTGCCGATGCGGTAGTCGTTGTGGATGATCGCCGCACCCGATTCGGCGGGCACGTTGGCGCCGAGCCATGCGTCGATGTCCGCGAACTCCGGCGGCGGTGTCCCGTCCTCGGCCGCGACCAGCCTGCCCATGCGGCGCAGGTGGCGTTCGTTGAATCCTTCCGGGCGGCCCAGGTCGCCCAGGCCGGCGGCCTGCCAGTCCACCGCGTGCAGTGCGGCGAGCGTGTCGATCAACGCTTCCCCGATCCGGCGGCGGTCTGCCGGCGCGCTCAGCGCGGACGGGGTCTCGGTGGTGACCACCGGTCCGGCGACGTAGTCCATCACGTAGAACGGGACGTCGAGCACCTCACCGGTCTGGCCGACGGCGAGGACGTCCGCCACCGGCACGCCGCTGCCGGCGAGGCCGCCGACGAGACGGGCCTCCCGCAGCATGTCGTGGGCGCCCGGTGGAATCGGCGGAGGCGGCGGGCGGCGGACGATCACCTGACGGACCCCGTCGGACACGAGGAACGTCAGGTTGGAATGTCCGTCGCCGATCCCCGCGGTCGTGAGCGGGCCCTCGGTGATCCCGCGCTCGCGCAGGAACGCCTCCAGCGCACCGAGCGTGTCGGGAGTCCATTCCCAGGTCATGCGCTCGCCTCCATCCGTGTCGTCATTCGTTGATTCCTACTGCCCTGTGAAGCGCGGCGCCCGCTTCTCCTTGAACGCCGCGAGCGCCTCCGGCATGTCGGCGCCCCGGGTGAGCAGCGCCTGTCCCCGGTTCTCCAACTCGAGTGCCGCCGCGTACGACGTCACTTCCTGGTTCCGCTGCAGTGCCCGCTTCGACATCCGGACGCCGCCCGGCGAATTCGATGCGATCGCCTCGGCCACCGCCACTGCCTCGCCGAACAGGTCCTCGCTCGGCACCACCCGGTTCGCCAGCCCGATTCGGGCGGCTTCCTCCGCACCGACGAAACGCGCCGTGTAGGCGATCTCCGCCGCCCGGCCGGGCCCGACGAGCCGGGTGAGCTGCCACGACGTGCCGAGTTCTCCGACGGACAGTCCGACCTTGACGAACGCCGCATTGAATTTCGCGGTGGGCGCCACGAGCCGGATGTCGCAGGCAAGCGCGAGCGACAGACCGCCCCCGGACGCCGCACCGTGAATCGCGGCGATCACCGGGAACGGCAGGTGGTGCAGCGCCGCCAGGCCACCGGTCGCGGTCTCCTGGAACCTGAGGAACTCACGCACACCCATTTCCGTGATCACGCTGATCTCGTCCAGATCGAAGCCCGCGCAGAACACGCGATCGCCCGCACCGCGGATGATCAGCGCCCGCGCGTCCGTGTCGCGCAGGGCGTATGCGACGGTGTTGAACTCCTCGAACATCTTCACGACCATCGAGTTCATCCGCTCGGGCCGATTGATCGTGAGGACGACGATCTTGCCGTCGAGCACGTCGAGGGTGAGGGTCTCCAGCTGGGGCGGCTCGTAGTTGCTCAGCACCGCCGTATTCTCCCGCACTTCGGTCTGCGTCATCTGGCTCACCTTCCCGTGAACTTCGGGCTGCGCTTCTCTTTGAACGCGGCCAGCGCCTCGGGCATGTCGTCGCCACGAGTGAGCAGCGCCTGACCGCGGTTCTCGAGTTCGAGCGCCGCCGCATACGAGGAGACTTCCATGTTCGCGTGGAGTGCACGCTTGGACAGCTGCACTCCGGCAGGGGAATTCGCGCTGATCAGGCGGGCCATCGCGAGTGCCTCGTCGAGCAGCGACTCGGCCGGAACGACGGCGTTCAGCAGTCCGAGGGCTTCGGCCTCCACGGCCTCGATGAAGCGACCGGTGTACGCGAATTCGGCTGCGCGTGCCGGCCCGATGAGGCGGGGCAGGTGCCACGACGCACCCAGATCGCCTGCGGACAGACCGATCCGCACGAACGCCGCGTTGAACCGTGCCGCGGGCGAACCGATCCGGATGTCGGCGGCGAGGGACAGGGACAGCCCTCCACCGGCGGCCGCACCGTTGACTGCGGCGATCACCGGGACCCGGATGCTGCGGATCGCCGAGAGAGCCCGCGCGGCCAGTTCCTGCTGGTCCAGCATGCCCATCGGCGTCATCGACGACAAACCTTCGGCGTCGTCGAGGTCGAATCCGCCGCAGAACGCCTTGCCTGCGCCGGTGAGGATCACGACGCGGAGGTCGTGTTCGTGATCCAGTTGCAGCGCAACCTTCTCCAGTTCGACGAACATGGTGTTCGTCATCGAGTTCATTCGTTCGGGGCGGTTCAACGTCACGACGGCGATACCGGGTTCCGGCCGGTCGAGCGTGAACGTTTCCCATGTCGTGGGCTCGGTCACGAGGTCACTCCTTCTCAGTTCGGCGATCCCAGGTGGTCGCCGCAAGTTTTTTCGTGGTGGTCCGGACGCCGACGGTCCGGCAGGTCAGGTCTCCGCGGCGGCCTCGCGCACAGCACCCGAGCGCAGCCAGTCGGCGGCACGCCCGGGGTCGATCCCCCAGTCGGTCAGGATCTCGGTGGTGTGTTCGCCCGGCATCGGCGGACGGCGATCTACTGCGGCCGCGGTGCGGCTGAAGCGCGGCGCCGGCGCCGGTTGGACGAGACCGTCGACGTCGACGAATGCCTTTCGGGCGACGTGGTGGGGATGCGACGGCGCCTCGTCGACGTCGAGGACGGGCGCGATGCACGGCGTCAGCCCCTCGGCGGCGTCAAGCCATTCCGTGAGTGTTCGGCCGCGCACGGCGTCGGCGAAGATCTTCTTCATCTGCGGCCACTGCGAGCGGTCATTCTGGTCCGGAAGATCGCCAGGCAACTCCAGCAGCGCAACGAGGTCGGCGTAGAAATGCGGTTCCATCGCCCCGACGGCCAGCCACTTACCGTCCGCGGTCTCGTAGGCGTCGTAGTAGGGCGCACCGCTGTCGACGATGTTGGTGCCGCGTTCAGGGTTCCACGTTCCCGTCTGCGCGAACCCGAAGAAGGGTGTCGCGAGGAGTGCGGACCCCTCGACCATCGAGGCGTCGACCACCTGCCCGAGTCCCGACCGCTGCCTCTCGAACAGCGCCGACAGGACGCCCATCGCGAGAAGCATTCCCCCGCCGCCGAAGTCGCCGATCAGACTGAGCGGCGGGGTGGGCGGTTGGCCGTGGCGTCCGATCAACGACAGGGCACCACTGAGCGCGACGTAATTGATGTCGTGGCCGACGTGCTGAGCGAGCGGTCCGTCCTGACCGAAACCGGTCATGCGGCCGTAGATCAGCCCGGGATTACGTGCGGCGCAGTCGTCCGGTCCGATGCCGAGTCGCTCGGCGACCCCGGGTCGGAAGCCCTCGATCAAGATGTCTGCGTCCGCTACGAGAGAGAGCACGACCGCGGCGCCGTCCGGATGCTTGAGGTCGACGGCGAGCGAGCGACGACCGCGGTGCAGCAATTCCGTGCGGAAGTCGGCATTCGGCCCCACCAGTCCCGAACCCGTGGCGCGATCCACGCGAATCACGTCGGCGCCCAGATCGGCAAGGAGCATGGCGCAGAACGGACCCGGACCGATCGAACCGATTTCGATCACCTTCAAGCCCGACAGCGGCCCGGTGAACGAGCGTTTCGAGTCGTCCCGCACCATCTACCCATCTCCTGTCGATCTTTGGTCTGATAATAATACCTTGGAATCGTTCACGGTGGAATCCCCCCGCATTCGCGGCCCGGCGTGTGCACTGACGACCAGTACGACCGAGAGCAGTACGACCGCTCCCCCGATGACGAGGACGGGCGTGACGGGCTCGGACAGGACCACCGACCCGAGTGCCACCGCCACCACCGGATTCACATACGTATGGGTGGCGACCAGCGGCAACGGTGCGTGGTGCAGCAGCCACGCGTACGCGGTGAAGCCGACGATCGAGCCGAAGACCACGAGGTAGCCGAATGCGCCCCACGCGCGGAGTCCGATGTCACCGTGCAGCCGTTCCCCTGCCGCTACCGACGCGAGCGTCATGGCGGCACCGGCCGCCAGAAGCTGGTACGTCGCACTGACATACACGTCACGAGGCAGCCAGATTCGGGGCTTGATCCACGACCCGAACGACCAGGACACACTGGACAACACGATGACCGCCACGCCGACGAGCGGGAGTCCCGAGTGCTCACCACCGTGCGGCAGCACCAGCACTGCGAGACCGATCAGCCCCACACCGACGCCGGCCAATTCGAGAACCCGTGGACGGTCACCGGACAGCGTGCGGTAGATGCAGATCCACAGCGGCACCATGGCCACGAGGAGCGCCGTCACCCCGGAGGGCACGCCGTGCAGCTGGCCGACCGAGGTCAGGCCGTTCCCGCAGGCGAGCAGCAGTACGCCCAGGAACGAAGCGCCTGCCGCTTCCCGCCAGGTGAGGCGCAGCCGCCGCCAGCCACCGCGACAGGCCAGGAAGGCGACCATCAGCAGAGCGGCAAGGAGGAACCGCGCACCCATCGAGCCGAGCGGAGGGACCTCGTCGATCACCAGACGGATCGCGAGATAGATCGATCCCCAGATCACATAGACGAGGAACAGGGCCAGCGCGATCGCACCCCGCCCGGCACGTGCCGGCGTCATGACGCTCAGGAGAATCGCGGAGCGCGCTTCTCGAGGAAGGCGGTGATGCCCTCCTTCGCCTCTCCGTTCTCGAACAGGTCCTGCTCCTGGGCGACCTCGAACCGGAAGCCCTCCTCGAGCGGGGTGTCGAACGACGCGTCGACCGTGCGGATGACGGCGCGCTGCGCGGGCAGCGACATCGTGCACAGCTCGGCCGCGAGCGCCTGCGCTGCGTCGGTGGCGGTGCCGGCGTCGACGAGTCGGTCGATCAGTCCGATCGCATGGGCCTCGGCGGCGAGGACCTGACGGGCACTCAGCATGATGTCCAGGGCGCGGCCACGACCCACGAGACGCGGAAGCCGCTGCGTTCCACCAGCTCCTGGGATGAGGCCGAGCTTCACCTCGGGCAGCCCGAACTTCGCGTCCGCTCCGCCGACTCGCAGGGTGCAGGCCATTGCCAGTTCGAGGCCGCCGCCGAGTGCGAGGCCGTCCACCGCGGCGATCGAGATGCGGTCGGCCGACGCCAGCCGGTCGAGCGCCCCACGAAGTCGATCGCCGTACGCGGTGAAGGACTCCGCGTCCACGGATGACATGTGCTTGATGTCCGCGCCGGCCGCGAAGAAGCCCGGAATGTCCGAGCGGACGACGATCACCTTCACCGATCCATCGGCGTCGGCTGCGTCGAGCGCCGCGTTCAGGCCGTCGATGATCGGCAGCCCGAGCGCGTTCGCCGGCCTGCGCTGCAGCGTGATCGTCATGACGCCGTTATCGACGTCGCTCCACGCGACTGCGGGCGTTGCGGTTTCCGACATGCACACCATCCTTCTCGGTCCAGTCACACGTGAGCGGCAATGTGCGCGCGGGCACGCTTTGCCACTCACGTGAGGTATTGAACCAACCATACTAATTGTTGGACCGAAATGGAAGATCAGGGCCGACGCGGGAACTTCTCGAACTCCGGGCGCCGCTTCGCCTTGTACGCCTCGCGCCCTTCCTTCGCCTCCTCGGTCGAGTAGAACAGCAAATTCGCGTCGTGGGCGAGCTGCTGGATGCCGGCCATCCCGTCCTCGGCGGCATTGAAGCTCGCCTTCATCAGCCGCAGCGCGAACGGCGACAACTGGAGCATCTCGCGGCACCACTGCACGGTTTCCCGTTCCAGGTCGGCGAGCGGGACGACGGTGTTGACCAGCCCCATCTCGCGCGCCTGCTGTGCGTCGTACTGCCGGCACAGGAACCAGATCTCCTTGGCCTTCTTCACCCCGACCAGCTCGGCGAGCAGCCCCGCACCGTAGCCACCGTCGAACGACCCGACCTTCGGGCCGACCTGGCCGAACCGGGCATTGTCCGCTGCGATGGACAGGTCGCAGACCAGGTGCAGGATGTGCCCGCCGCCGATCGCGTAACCGGCGACCATGGCGACCACCGGCTTCGGCAGGCGCCGGATCTGAATCTGCAGATCGGTGACGTGGAACCGGCCGACACCGCCCGCCTTGCCCGGCTCGGTGAGGTAGCCGGTGTCGCCGCGCACCCGCTGGTCGCCGCCGGAGCAGAACGCGTCGGGACCCTCACCGGTCAGCACGATGACGCCGACCGAGGAGTCCTCACGGGTATCGACCAGAGCCTCGGAGATTTCCATCAGCGTCTGCGGCCGGAACGCGTTGCGCACCTCCGGCCGGCAGATCGTGATCTTCGCGATCCCGTCGCCGCTGTGCTCGTATCGGATGTCCTCGAATTCACCGACTGCCGTCCAGGACACGAAATCCGTTGTATCACTATTGTTCGTCATGAGGCGATCATAGGCACACGTGCGAACGATCGTTATCAACAGAGCCCGCAAAACGACGAAGGTGCGGCCCGGAAACCGGGCCGCACCTTGGGAATCGCCGCCCGTCAGGACATCGTCAGACCACCGCTGACGGACAGGGTCTGCCCGGTGACGAATTCTGCTGCATCGGAGGCGAAGTACGCCACCGCGGCACCGATGTCGGTTGCCTGACCGAGCCGCTTCATCGGCACGGCGCGGGTCATGCCGCCGATCACCTTGTCGGCGTCCTGGCCGGAGCTGTCCGCGAACTTGCGCAGCGCCGGGGTGTCGGTCGGGCCGGGGCACACGGTGTTCGCGGTGACACCCTTCGTCGCGATTTCACGGGCGAGGGTCTTGGTGAAGGCGATGATGCCGCCCTTGGCGCCCGAGTAGACGGCCTCGAGCGACGAGCCGACGCGACCGGCGTCCGAACCGATGTTGATGACCCGGCCGAAGCCGCGCTCGACCATGCCCGGGACGGTCGCCTGGATGACCCGCAGCTGGCCCTTGAAGTTGATGTCGAGGATCCGGTCCCAGAACGCCTCGTCGGTCTTCAGGAACGGCATGAAGTCGTCCCAGCCGGCGTTGTTGACGACGATCTCGACCGGGCCGAGCTGCTCGGCGACCTGCTTCACCGCGGCCTGCACGGACGCGGTGTCGGTGACGTCGACGGGCACGGCGATCGCCTGGCCGCCGGCGTCGCGGATTCCGGCGGCGGTCTCCTCGGCGACCTCCAGGTTGAGGTCCGCCACCGCGACGCGGAAGCCCGCTGCCCCGAGGGCGTCGGAGATGCCCTTACCGATGCCCTGTGCACCGCCGGTTACGAATGCGACTCGATTACTCATGTTCTTCTCCGTCTTGTGGTGTTCGTGGTGGAAAGCGGTCAGCGCGGGCTCGCGGCCCATTCGATGGGGCCTGCGACGATCGAGTGACTGGTGAGTTTGCGGCCGAGCACTGTCTGAGCTTCGCGCGCGGCCTCGATGACCCGCGGAAGGTCGAGACCCGTCTCGACGCCCATCTCGTGGAACATGCTCACCAGATCCTCGGTGGCGATATTGCCCGTCGAGCCTGCCGGAACGGGGCAGCCGCCCAGCTCCCCGAAGCTCGATTCGAAGCTCGCGCAACCCGCTTCGAGTGCAGCGTACGCGTTGGCGAGGCCCTGGCCACGCGTGTTGTGGAAGTGTGCGGTCACCTCGACCCCGGGCAGCCGGTCGAGCGCCGCGGCGAAGAATTCCGACGCGTATGCCGGGTTGCACATGCCTGTGGTGTCGCCGAATCCGATCTCGGTGGCGCCGGCCTCGGCGAACCGTTCGGCCAGGTCCAGCACGCGTCCCAACTCGACCTTGCCCTCGAACGGGCAGCCGAACGACGTCGCGATCACCGCGGCGCAGTCGAGACCCTCGGCGACGATCCGCTTGGCCATGACATCGTTGTCGGCCATCGTCTCGTCGACGGTGCGGTTGACGTTCTTCTTGTTGTGGGTCTCCGACGCGCTGACGAAGATTGCGACCTCGTGGAACTTGTCGCGCACCTTCAGTGCATTGTCCAGCCCCTTGCTGTTGGGGACGAGCACCATCAGTTTGGTGTCGTCGGGCACCTCGATGCGACCGAGTACCTCCACCCCGTCCGACAGTTGAGGGATCACGTCCGGCCGCACGAAACTGGCGACCTCGATCCGGGTGAACCCTGCCCGTCCCAGAGCGTTGATCAACCGCACCTTGTCGTCGGTCGGGATGTGCTCCGGTTCGTTCTGGAAGCCGTCACGCGGTCCGACCTCCCGGATCTGGACCCGCTGCGGACGTGCCATGGCGTTGACTCCTTTCCCCTCACTCCGTTGCGGACGCAAGGTCGTACTCCTCGAGATCGAATTCCAGCCTTTCACGGTGCTCGGGTGCCGCCACGGCGATCATGCGCCGCGCACGCTCGCCCAGGGAACATCCGCGCAGTGCCGCGGCACCGTGTTCGGTGACCACGAAGTCCACGTCGGCGCGGGCAGTGGTGACCGCACCGTATTCCAAAGCGGTCTTGATCGTCGACTCCCCGCGCGAATCCGCGCGCATCGCGATGATCGAGCGGCCGCCGGTCATCGCCGCGGCCCGGGAGAAATCCACCTGACCCCCGACGGCACCGGCGTAGGTCGTGTTGCGCAGTTCCGCGCCCACCTGCCCGGTCAGGTCCACCTCGATCGCCGAGTTGATCGACACGAACGATCGCAGCTGCGAGAGAACCTGCGGCGCATGGGTGTAGCTCGCCGGGCGGAAGGCCACCGGAAGGCCCGGCAGCCTGTCGTACAGTGCCGCCGTTCCGAGTGCGGCGCCTGTCACGTGCAGCCCCGGATCGATCTCCTTGCGCGCCCCGGTCAGCACGCCCCGGTCGATCAAGCGGAGCGCCGCGTCGGAGATCATGCCGGAATGCATCCCGAGGTCCTTGTGACCCTCGAGAGCGGTGAGGACGGCGGACGGCAGCGTCCCGACGCCGATCTGGATCGTGTCTCCGTCCGCCACGAGATCGGCGACGTTCCGCGCGATCGCCCGTTCCACCGCGGCGGGCTCACGGTCCGGCGCCTCGAGCAACGGCCGGTCGGTTTCCATCACCGCAGCGAACCGCGACAACGGAATTCGCGGTGCGCCCAGCGTGACGGGCATGCGCCGGTTGATCTCGGCGATGAGAACCGGTGTGTGGTCGAGGGCGTCCGCGATGTAGTCGACACCGACCCCGAGCGAGCAGTTCCCGGCCGAGTCCGGCGGTGACACCTGCACGAACCCGACGTCGCACGGCAGCCGCCGTTCGGCGAACAGCCGCGGCAGTGCCCCGTAATGGCAGGGCACGACCTCGAGGCGGGCGAGGCGGCGGAGTTCGCCGAGGCCACCATAGGAGACGACGGAGAGTTCGTCGGGCAGTTCGCTCGTCAACCGCCGATTCCAGGTCAGTCCCACGAATGCCCGGACCGGGCCGATCGACGACACCTGGTCGAGCAGGGCGTGGACGAGCGGGGTGGGTTCCGCGCTCGTCTGGCTCCACCAGATTCCGTCGCCGGGCCGGATGTGCGGCGTCAGGTCGATCATCAGTCGATCCGCTGGATCAGGGTCGCCGTTCCCAGGCCGCCGCCGCAGCACATGGTCACCAGACCGATTTCGGCGTCACGCCGCTCGAGTTCCGCGACGATGGTGGCGATGAGCCGGGCACCGGTCGCGCCGACGGGGTGACCGAGCGCGATCGCGCCGCCGTTGACGTTGACGCGGTCCATGTCGGGCTTCAGTTCCCGCTCCCAGGCCAGAACGACCGAGCTGAACGCCTCGTTGACCTCGAAGAGGTCGATGTCGTTCATGCTCATTCCGTTGCGGTCGAGCAACTTCCGGGTGGCCGGGATCGGACCGGTCAGCATGATGATCGGGTCCACCCCGACGGTCGTCTGATCGAGAATCCGGGCCCGGGCCCGCAGTCCGTGCGCGTCGACGGCCTCGCGGGAAGCGAGCAGCACACCGGCTGCCCCGTCCGAGATCGGCGACGAACTGCCCGCCGTGATCCGGCCGTTCTCCCGGAACACTGTCTTCAGCCCCGCCAGGCTGTCCAGGCTCGTGCCGGGGCGGATGGTCTGGTCGGTGGACCGGGTCTCGCCCGCGAGTTCGAGGGGGATCATCTCGGCGTCGAAACGGCCCGCCTCGATGGCCTCGGTCGCCAGACGATGGGAGCGGACGGCGAACTCGTCCATCTCCTGCCGGGAGATCTCCCACCGGTCCGCGATGAGTTCGGCACTCTCGCCCTGGTTCACGAAGTCGTACCGGTCGCGCAGCGCTTCCGGCCACGGGTCCCCGTACAGTTCGGAGATCTTGGCCGGTGAGTTCATCGGCACGTGGCCCATGTGTTCGACACCGCCGGCCACGACGACGTCGTGGGTGCCGGAGCCGACCAGGGCGGCGCCCATCTCGACAGCCGTCTGGGCGGATCCGCAGCGGCGGTCCAGGACGACGGCCGGGACCTCCGGCGGGTAGCCGACCTGCAGCCAGGCGTTGCGGCCGATGTTGCGGGACTGTTCGCCGAACGGTGCGGTGCACCCGATCACGAGGTCCTCGACCGTCGCCGGAGCCAGCCCGCTGCGGCGGATCAGGTCGGTGTACACCGCGCCGAGCATGTCGTTGGGATGGGTGTCGCGGAACCAGCCGCGGTCGGGGTGCGACTTGCCCATGGGGGTGCGGGCTGCTTCCGCGATGATCACCTCGCGGGCGGAACGCTGGAAGGGGTTGCGCTGCTCGGCCATCAGATCACCGTCCCGCCGTCGACGGGCAGCACCTGGCCCGTGATGTACGCCGCGCCGTCGGACGCGAAGAACACGAAGCTGGACGAAATCTCGTCCGGTTCCGCCCAGCGGCCCAGCGGGATCCGCGCGAGCGTCTTGGCGGCGAGCTTGTCGTTGCTCCGGATGTTCTCCGTCATCTTGGTGGCGGCGAGCGGCGCGATCGCGTTGACCGTCACCTGCTTCTTGGCGAGTTCCCGCGCCAGCGACTTCGTGAGTCCGATGATGCCCGCCTTCGCGGCACCGTAGTTGGCCTGCCCGATGGTGCCCACCAGGCCGGCCGCGGAGGTCACGTTGATGATGCGCCCACTGCCGTCGGTGGGCAGGTACGGGAGGACGGCCTTGCTGCAGACGAAACTGCCGACGAGGTGAATGTCGACGATGCGGCGGAAGTCGTCTTCTTCGAGGTTCGGGAACATTGCGGGCGCGATGGCGCCGGCGTTGTTGACCAGGATGTTGAGCGTGCCGCCGTTCAGGGCGGCGGCCTGCTCCGCCGCCGCGGCGGCCGCGTCCCCGTCGCGGACGTCGAGGGCCGCGGACTTCGCCGAACCGCCGGCCGCGGTGATCTCCGCGGCCACGGCCGCAGCGGCCTCGCCGTCGACGTCGGTGACGAGCACGGCCGCACCGGCTCGCGCGTATGCCAGCGCGACCGAGGCACCGATGCCGCTGCCGGCACCGGTCACGAGCGCGGATTTTCCGGTGAGTTCGAACATCAGTAGCTCCTGGGAAGGCCGAGGACGTGCTCGCCGAGATAGTTGAGAACCATCTCCTGGCTGAGCGGGGCGATCTTGGTCAGGCGGGCTTCGCGGAAGTACCGGGCCACGTGGTACTCCTCCGAGTAGCCCATGCCGCCGTGGGTCTGCAGGGCGCGGTCCGCGGCCTGGAAACCGGCGTCGGCGCAAAGATATTTGGCCATGTTGGCCTCGCGGGCGCAGGGCTTCCCGTTGTCGTAGAGCCACGTCGCCTTGCGCAGGACGAGTTCCGCGGCGTCGAGTCGGGCCAGCGAATCGGCGAGCGGGAACTGCAGGCCCTGATTCATGCCGATGGGGCGGCCGAACACCTCACGTTCGTTGGCGTACTGGACGCCGCGGCGCAGGGCGGCCCGGCCGATGCCGAGGGCCTCCGAGGCGACGAGCATGCGCTCCGGGTTGAGGCCGTCGAGGATGTACCGAAAGCCCTTGCCTTCCTCGCCGACGCGGTCCTCGACGGGGATCTCGAGGCCGTCGATGAACAATTCGTTCGACGTGACCGCGTTGCGCCCCATCTTCTTGATCGGGCGGATGTCGACCTTCGAGCGGTCCAGGTCGGTGAGGAAGAGTGTCAGACCGTCGGTTTTCTTCTTCGCGTCCTCGAACTTCGTGGTCCGGGTGAGAAGGAGGATCTTCTCCGACTCCATCGCCTTCGAGATCCAGACCTTGCGGCCGTTGACGATGTACTTGTCGCCCTCACGCCGCGCGAACGTGGTGATCTTGGTGGTGTCGAGGCCCGCGCCGGGTTCGGTGACGCCGAAGCAGACGTGCAGGTCGCCGTCGACGATCCGCGGGAGCGTGCGCTGCTTGAGTTCCTCGGAGCCGTGCACGATCACCGGGTGCATTCCGAAGATCGACAGGTGCATCGAACTCGCGCCGTTCATGCCGGCGCCGGACGCGGCGACTTCCTCCAGCAGGATCGAGGCCTCGGTGATGCCCATACCGTGTCCGCCGTAGGCCTCGGGTGTGGTGATGCCCAGCCAGCCGCCCTTGGCGAACGCGTCGTAGAACTCGGTGGGGAATTCGTGCGCGCTGTCCTTCTCCACCCAGTACTGCTCGTCGAACTTGCCCGCGAGCTCTCGCACCGCATCTCGGATCGTCGCCTGATCCTCGGTCAGATCAAAGTCCACAGCACGTCCCGTCGTCGTTGGTTCCGTTTGGACTTAAATTACTAAAGGACAGACCAAAAAGTCAACGGTCGATCATCCGGCGGCCGGCAGGAGGGGCAGATCCCGCGCCAGACGCTCGTTCCACACGCCGTGTCCGCCGAACAGCTTCTCGTCGAGCTTGGCGCGCTTGTAGTAGAGGTGCAGATCGTGTTCCCAGGTGTAGCCGATCGCACCGTGCATCACGAGAGCACTGTCGGCCGCCTGCACCGCGTTTCGCGGCACCTGCGCCTTGGCGACCGCGGCATGGATCGCACGGTCGGCGAGGCCGAGATCGACCGAGGCCGCGGCGTAGTAGGCGATGGAACGTCCCGCCTCGACGGAGACGAGAATGCCTGCCGCAGCGTGCTTCACAGCCTGGAACGACCCGATCGGGACGCCGAACTGCTGGCGCTGCTTGCTGTAATCCACCGCGAGCCGCAGCATGCGGTCCATCGCCCCGAGCGAGTCGGCGGCCACGAGCACGGCCGCCCGCAGCCCCGCGTCCTCGAGCGCGGTGGCGGCTTCGACGTCGATGCGCTGTCCGGCGGCGCTGTCGAACCGGACGTCCGCGGCCGCGCGGGACGAGTCGAGGAGGTGCCGCGGTTCGATCGCGACGCCGGGGTCGTCGACGCGCACAAGATACAGAGCGGCGGTTCCGTCGGGATCCACCGCGGGGACCACCAGCAGTTTCGCCCGTTCGGCGCCGAGCACCGTCGCGACGCGACCGGTCAGTGCGCCGGTCTCGTCGACGCGCACCGAGCCGGCGAGACCGAACGGACGGGTCGCGTCGACGGCAACCGCGGCGAACCCACCGCCGGCCAGCACGTCGGAGGCGACGTCGACAGGCAGCAGGGGTGCCGCGAGAACCGACGCGGTCCAGGCACTCGACGGAGCGGCGTATCGGCCCAGCGCCTCGGCAGTCAATGCCAGCTCGAGCAGACCACCGCCCTGACCACCGATTTTCTCGTCGAGACCGGCGGAGAACCAGCCCTCCTCGACGAATTTCTGCTCGAATTCGGCAGGATCTCCCGATTCACCCCACTTGCGGACATTCGCCGGAGCGGCAAACCGTCCGAGCCAGCCGTCGAGGGCTTCGGTGAACATTTCCTGCTCTTCTGACAGTTCCCAGCGCATACAACTGGTCCTCTCGATGAGACGAAGAATAGGCTGCAAGACAAGTGCAGCGAGAACCCAATGGTATATTAGGTCTGACCGTTAGACCAGAGAGGGCGGGGAGCCATGCCACCAGCCGTGCCGAACACCACCCGGAACGGACGTTCCTCCATTCAGTTGACACCGATGGAGGTACCGAAGGCGTCGGACGTCCTCGCCAACGAACTGCGCGAGCGCATTCTCAGCGGGGACTACGTCGAGGGCACACCGCTGCCGCCGGAGCGCGAACTCGTCGTCCAGACGAAGATGAGCCGCACCACGGTGCGCGAGGCCCTGCGCATCCTCGAAGTACAGGGACTCGTCCGCATCAAGGCGGGCCGGGCCGGTGGCGCCTTCGTTCAGCGACCGGGCGAACAGTCCATGGCCGACACGGTGGCACTGCTCATCCGCGGTCGTCAGATCCGCCTCGCCGCACTGCTCGAGACCCGCGAGGCGATCGAACCGTTCTGCGCACAACTCGCCGCCCGCCATCGCACCGACGAGGATCTCGCCCGACTGGACGCCGCCAACGACGACATCGCCGGAGCGGGCGACAAACTCGACGATTTCCTGCAGGCGAACATCGATTGGCACGTCGCCGTCGCGAGCGCCAGCCACAACGAACTGCTGTCGGGGCTCATGATCTCGCTCTCGCGGGCCATCTACGCCGCGACCGAGAACGAAGGATTCATCGACGACAAGGTCCGCGAGATCACCGTCAAGGCGCACCGCTCGGTGACCAGGGCAATTCGCGAGAAGGACGCCGAGGCCGCGGTACGGCGCATGAGCAGGCACGTCCACTCGTACGCCGAGTCGATCAAGGACTTCGAGCAGCGCACCGACATTCCCCTCGACGAATAGCTTTTCCGTTTTCCTGCTTCGACGACGAAGGCCCCACACCGTGCGGTGTGGGGCCTTCGTCGTACTCACGATGCCGCGTCGCGTGCCCCCGCCACCACTGCGCGGATCTCGTCGACGGCCTCCGGGTTCTCGGCACCCGACAGGTCCCCGGGATCGATGCCGAGCGCGGCGGCCCGCACCGCTCGGCGCAGGATCTTCGCCGACCGGGTCTTCGGCAGGCGCGACACTCGGTGAACAGCGCTCGGCGCGAACGGTTTCCCGAGTTCCGCGGCAACACCGGCGACGAGTTCGGCCGAGATGTCCGTCGTGTCGGTGTCCGCGCGGGGAACCCAGAACGCCCAGACCGCCTCGCCCTTCTTCGGGTCGGGGACACCGACCGCCGCCGCCTCCGACACCGCCGGGTGCGCCGTCAGGACGGCCTCGACCTCCGCCGGGGCGAGACGCTTTCCCGCCACGTTCATGACGTCGTCCGATCGGCCGCGGATGTACCACTGACCGTCGTCGTCGACGAGGGCGTAGTCGCCGTGCCGCCACATGCCGGGGAAGGTGGACCAGTACGCCTCCAGGTAGCGTTCCTCGTCCTTCCACACCCCGCGCGTCATCGACGGCCACGGTTGCCTGCACACGAGTTCGCCCTGTTCCCCGCGCAAGGAGCGGCCCGCGTCGTCGACGACATCCACGTCCATCCCCAGCGACGGACCGCCCAGCGAGCAGCTGCGGATCGGCTCCACCGGATACGGCGCCAGGAACGAGCCGCCGACCTCGGTGCCGCCGGAGAAGTTGATGATCGGCACCCGGCCGCCGAACACGTCCCGCGCGAGCCACTCGTACGAGTCCGGGTCCCACGGCTCGCCGGTGGACCCGATCGTGTGCACCGAGGACAGGTCGTACCGTGCCGCGACGTCCGTGTCCCGCCCGCGCAGGGTTCGGATCAGCGTCGGTGAGACACCGAGCATCGTCACCCGGTGACGCTGTGCGAGCTGCCACAACCGGTCGGTGTCCGGCACGTCCGGCGAACCTTCGTACAGCACGAGGGTTCCGCCGTTGGCGTGGGTGCCGATGATCGACAGCGGGCCCATGATCCAGCCCATGTCGGTGATCCAGCAGAACACGCCGCCGCGCGACAGGTCGAACGAGTACGCGACCTCGCTGGCCGTCTTCACGAGGAACCCGGCATGGGTGTGGACCGCGCCCTTCGGCTTGCCGGTCGTACCCGACGTGTACGCCAGCGCGAACGGCTCGCCCGCGTCCATCGCCTCCACCGGGCCCGGGTCACCGGCATTGCCGAGGAGCTTTCCCCAGGAGATGTCCCGATCGGTGGAATCGACTGGGACGCCGATGTTCTCGACCACGACGACCGACTGCACCGTCGGGCACGCGGCCAGCGCGTCGTCGAGGGCCGGTTTCATCGTGACGGACTTGCGTCGGCGGACCGTTCCGTCCGCGACGATCACCACCTTGGCATCCGCGTCCTGGATGCGGGACGCGATCGCGCTCGGAGCGAACCCCGAGAACAGCGGAACCAGCACCGCACCGAGCCGCGCGACGGCATACACCGACACGACCGCCTCGGGGATCATCGGCAGGTAGAGGGCGACGGCGTCGCCCTTGCCGACGCCGAGTTCCCGCAGTCCGGCCGCGGCCCGCTCGACGTCCGCCGCGAGTTCGCGATACGAGAGGCTGCGGACCGTGCCGTCCTCGGCCTCGTGCGCGACGGCAGTCCGGTCGGCGACCGCGGGATCGGCGAGCCACCGCTCCAGACACGCGTCGACGACGTTGGACGTGCCCCCGACGAACCACTCCGGGTACTCGATTCCGCGTGAGGTGTCGAGCACCTCGCGGTACGGCGATCGGAACGGCAGCCCGAGGTCGCGGACCACGGCGTCCCAGTACCACCGCACGTCGGCGACGGAGCGGGCGCGGAGTTCACCCAGGCCCGAGAGACCGTGGGCGCGGGCGAGCCGGGTGACGTTGGCGTTCTCGACGTACTCGTCGGTGGGGCGCCAGGTGTAGTCGGACACGGTCAGCTCCTCGGCATTTCGAGCATGCGCTCGGCGACGATGTTGCGCTGGATGAAGGTGGAACCGCCGGCGATGGCGGTGCCGCGGGCCTGATATGCGAGCCGTTGCCACCTCGCCGTCTTCTGCGGCTCGTCGTCGAGGGCGAATTGCCCGCCCACCGGCTCGAGGGACAGCCGGAAATCGGCGAGTTCCTCGACGAGGGGGCAGAAGAACAGCTTGCCGATGGACGTGACCGGCCCCGGTGGGCCGTCGTTGGCCGCGAGGGTGATGACGCGCTGCCCGATGAGGTAGTGCACGAGGGCCCGGCCGTAGAGATCGGCCACCTTCTGCCGGATCACCGGGTCCTCGCCGAGCGGACGACCCGCGTCGTCGGTCTTTCCCGCGATGTCGGAGACGATGTCGTCGACGGCACGCTTGGTGTTGACGCGGCCCGTCGCGATCGCCACCCGCTCGTAGGCGAGCGTGCCCATCGCGACCTTCCAGCCGCCGTCGACCTCGCCGACGACGAGGTCGTCGGGGATGAACACGTCGTCGAGGAACACCTCGTTGAACTCCGCCTCGCCGAGCATGTGCGCGAGCGGTCGCACGGTGATTCCCGCACTGTCCATCGGGACGAGGAAGTACGTGATGCCCTTGTGCCGCGGACCGCCGCCGGTGCGGGCGAGCAGGATCGCGTGGGCGGCGATGTGTGCGCGGCTGGTCCAGATCTTCTGCCCGTTGACCTTCCAGCCCCCGTCCACCTTGGTGGCCTTGGTGCGGAGGGACGCGAGGTCGGACCCGGCCTCCGGCTCGGAGAACAGCTGGCACCAGATCTCTTCGCCGGTCAGGATCGGCCGAAGGAACCGTTCCTTCTGCGCCGGTGTACCGAAGTCGATGATGGTCGGGCCGGCGAAGTCCTCACCGATGGTGTTGAGGCGCTCGGGTGCGCCCACCCGGTCCATCTCCTCGGTGAAGATGGCCTTGCGGATCGGGTCGGCGGCCTGGCCGCCGTACTCCTTCGGCCACGACATCCCGCCGTAGCCGGCGTCGAAGAGCAGCCGCTGCCATTGCTGCCAGAACGGCACCTTGTCGACCAGATCGACCGGTTCCGGCCACGGCAGCGTCGGGACCGCTTTTTCGGCCCACTCCCGGACTTCTGCACGGAATGTGGCCTCGTCTGGGGAATCAGCGAGCTCCATTGCACCCTCCTCACGAATTTAGGCTCAATGATACTATAGGTCAGTCCATAAAGGAGGCCCGGATGTCCGACCCACTCCCCGCCGGCGTCGTCGACCGCGTCGAATACGACGTCGAACGCGGCAAGATCCGCGAATTCACGCGCGCCACGTTCACCACCGATCCCGTCCACACGGATCCGGCCGTCGCGCGCGACGCCGGGTTCCCCGACGTGCCGGCCACTCTCACGCACACGGTCGTCGCCGGACACCAGCGCGACCAGCGCGCGTTCGTCGACTCGCTGGGCCTGGCCCTCGCCCGGGTGGTGGTCGGTTCGGTCACGTGGACGTACCTGCGACCGCTCACCGCCGGCGACCACGTGGTCGGCACCCGCCGCGTCGTGGGCGACGAGCAGCGAGAGGGCAAGCGCGGCGGGACGATGCGCGTCGTGACCCTCGAGACCGAATACGTCGACACCGACGGCGAGCCCGTGGTCCGGCTCGAGGAAGTCCTGATCGAACGAGGAGAGCAGCGATGAGAACACCGGCCAAGGTACGCGTCGGCGATACTCCGGACGTCCGGGTGGTCGGTCCGGTGACTCAGACCGACATCGTCCGGTTCGCCGGGGCGGGAGGCGATTTCAACCCCTTGCACCACGATCCCGGCTTCGTGGCCACGTCGGGATTTCCGGGCGTCATCGCGATGGGTCAGATGCAGGCCGGGATCCTGGCCGGATGGCTGTCCGACACGTTCGGTGTCGAGCACGTGCGCTCCTTCGGAGTCCGGTTCATCGCTCCGGTCTTCCTCGGCGACACACTGACCCTGGGTGGCACGGTGGCGTCGATCGACGAGACCGAGGGAGAGTCGCTCGCAACGCTCGATCTCGTCGCCTCCGGAGACAAGGGCCCGGTGGTCACCGGATCGGCGACGGTCGTGGTGGCCTCGACCTGATCACCCTTCTCGAACAATGCGAAAGGGGGCGAAACCGATCGGCTTCGCCCCCTTCTTCATTCGATCAGCTGACGGCCTGTGCCCGTTCCCGGTCGGCCTCGATCTTCGCCGCGATCTGGGCGCGCAACACGTTCTTCTGGATCTTGCCCGTGGCCGTCGTCGGCAGCGCCTCGACGATCTCCAGCCGCTCCGGAACCTTCTGGATCGCCACCCCCTGCTCGAGCAGGTAGGTCTTGATCTTCTCGAGCGTGATGTCGCCGTATCCGGGCGCGGGGACGAGGTAGAGGCACACCGCCTCCCCGAGGCGCTCGTCCGGCATCGCGACCGCCGCGACACCGCGGACGGCGGGATGCGCGGCCAGGAGGTCTTCGACCTGACGCACACTGATGTTCATGCCGCCGCGGATCACGATGTCCTTGGTCCGGCCGGTGACCCGCACGTAGCCGTCCTCGTCCATCCGGCCGAGATCCCCGGAGAGGGAGTAGCCGTCGGGGGTGAACAGCTTGGCCGTCTCCTCGGGATTGTGGAGATACCCGAGCATGTGCATGGCGCCCTTGTAGGCGACGTCGCCCTCCTCGCCGCGCGGAACCTCGTTCCCGAGTTCGTCGACGATCTTGACCGATTGCAACGGCAGCGGACGACCGTCCGAGGTGAGCGACCGCTCGGGCTCGTCGTCGACCGTGCACATGGTGGTCGTGACATTCTCGGAACGGCCGTACAGGCTGAGCACCTGCAGGCCGGGGAACAAATCGGCCGCCTTCGTGACGAAGCTCGCGGGGATCGGGGCGCCGGCCGCCACCCACAGCCGCATGCTACTGATGTCGTGCACGGCGGGGTCGTAGACGTCCATGACCATCTGCAGGAACGTCGTGGCACTCACCGCGACCGTGCAGCCGCGTTCCTTGATCTGTTCCATGCCCCGGACCGGCTCCCACACCTCGATGAGATGCGACGCCGCCCCGTGCATGAGCGGGAGGACGATGCTGGTGACCAGGCCTGTGGTGTGGGTGATCGGCGAGGGGCCGAACTGCACGTCCTCGGGCGTGTACGCGAACCCCTTGGCCAGCAGACGGGATCCGCAGGCGAACGTGTTGAACGTGTGGATGCAGCCCTTGGGACGGGACGTGGTGCCGCTGCTGTAGACGATGACGAACGGCTCGTCCGGACCGACACCGGGCCCGAGTTCGTCGATCGCCTCGTCGGCGCCGATGTCCGCGAACAGCGACTCGAACGACACCGCACGATTCGGGAGTTCGCCGCTCCCGCGGACGACGACGACATCCTCGAGCGACTCGACGGCACCCACGATGTCGGTGTACATACCGGCGTAGTCGAACTTCTTGAAACTCTGCGGCGTAATCGCCAGCCGCACACCGGCATTACCGAGGATGTACTCGACGTCGTCGCGGCGGTAGATCGGCATGATCGGCACCAGGACGGCGCCCAGTCGCGACAACGCGACGGCAATGATCGCGAATTCGATCCAGTTCGGAACCTGCACGGACACGCGGTCGCCGGCAGCGATGCCGTGGCGCCGAAGGCCGACCGCAAGACTCAGCGCCTTGTCGCGCAACTCCCGGAAGGTGATGCCGCCGCTGGTGTCGTCGGTCAGGAAGACACGGTCGCCCCGCTCGGCGACCTGAGCCTCGAGCATGTCGAAGAAGGTGTCGCGGTGCCACTGCCCGGTGGCATAGAACTCTCGGATCTGTTCGTCCGAATAGCGATCGGTGACCGATGCGAACGCCATGGGAAGCCTTCCTCTGTGCGCAGATGTGAAGAGGGAATAGAACAATCTGTGTTGGCCCTCACAATATAATGGTTAGACCGAAACTGCAACGAGCTCCCCGCCCGGCGATCATCGCATGCTCCATACGGGAGAACGCTTTTCGCGAAACGCGGTGACGCCCTCGACGATGTCCTCGGTCGTGAACGCGAGAGCGAGCTGGGACTGCAGCGCCGCGAGTGCATCCGGCAGCGACATGTCCCGGGTGTTGTCGATCGCCTCCTTGCCCAGCCGCATGAGCAGCGGCGATTTGCCCGCGAGCCGCCGCGCCCACGCGCGGACCTCCGCCTCGAAGTCGCCGTCCGGGATCACGCGGTTCACGAGCCCCAGTTCGAGCGCGTCCGTGGCCGTGATGAGCTCGCCGTACATCATCAACTCGTTCGCCTTGAGTCGCCCGACGTTCCGGTAGATCAGGGCGGAAATCATGAACGGGAAGACGCCGACGTTGATTTCCGGGCACCCGAACCGGACCGACTCCTTGGCGAGCACGAAATCGCACGCCAGCGCCAGACCGAACGCACCGGCCAGCACGTCGCCGCCCGCCGCGCAGATCACCGGTTTCCCGAGACCGCCGATGAGCTGATACAGCCGTGGGAAGCGATCCAGACCGGCGTATTTGACGATCGTGGGCGTCTCGCTCGCGAACGCCTTGAGGTCGCCGCCCGCCGAGAAGATCTTCTCGTGCGAGGACGCGAACACGACAACCCGCACGTCGTCGTCCTCGCGCGCACGTTCGAGTGCGGCGAGCAGCTCGTCGAGCACGTCGTCGGACAGCGCGTTGCGGGTTTCGGGGCGATCGAGAGTGAGGACGGCAATGTGCTCGTCGACGTCGTATCGCACGGGGTGCGCCATAGGGCCGATCCTTTCAATTTTGGTCTTACCATTCGACCCTAGTACGACGACGGTATCCGCGACAAGAACCTGTCCGCATCACTTTCGCGGAATACGTGACGTATTTGGACTGACCATATACATTGGAGTGAGGTCGCGGACGGCGCGGAAACGTCCCAGGTGACACCTCCTATACTGTGCGGTACGTCACAGGAATGGGCGACGGTGTCGTCGTCATCCGTGCGGCGGCCGCGGCGCAAGGAGTGGTGAGTGGTCATTTCGACGAGTTCGTTCGAGCTTGCCGAGCAGGCAGTCGCAGAGTTGCAGGAGCTTCTCGGCAGCGAGCCGAACCTGATCCGGCTGGCGGACGGCGAGCCCGATCTCACGGTGATCCGTGCATTCGCGGCCCGGAAGCTACGTGAAGGTGTCGCGTCCCCCGAGCACACGCTGCGCCTCGCGGAACTGGTGACGCGACTCGACGCCGCGAGCCGCGACGACATCGCGCGCCGACTGCGCGTGCACACTGCCCAGTTCGAGGCATTACAGCGGGTCGTGCGTGCGCTCGACACCGGCTCGGACCGCATCGCCGAAGTCGTGACACAGGAACTGTGCACGAGCCTGGGATACGGCAAGGCGATGTTCTCCGTGGTCCGCGGTTCCACCTGGTCTCCCGTCGCACTAGCCGTCAACCCCGAACTGACAGGGGACTTCCACGAACTCATCACGGCGATCGACGGACGCGAGATCTCGCTGCGCGAGGCCCCCCGCGAGGCCGAACTCGTCCGGCGCCGCCGGCCCTACGCGGTGGACGCCGCCGACACCTACCGGCATACGTACCGACCCCTCATCGACTTGTCGCGGCCCGCCGGATACCTCGCGGTTCCCATCGTCGTCGACGCCCGCGCGGTGGCGATGATCCACGTCGACCGCCAGAGCGACAGCCTGTCCGACACCGACGTCCACATCGTCGGAGTACTGGCGGGCGCGTGCGCCTCGTCGAAGGAACGCGCCGACCTGCGTCGCCAGATCCGTACCCGCAACGAGCACGTCGACGCCGAGATCCAGCGGCTCACGCAGGCACTGCGACACCTCGAGCAGCCCCTGACGATGCCGGAACTCGCCACGTGCGACCTCCCCCGCTCCGGCGCGCAGAGCGGGGAGGACACGTCGCAGGCGCCGGTCGTGCCCCGCGCGCACACCTTGACCACTCGCGAGCGCGAGGTGCTCACACTGATGGCGACGGGAGCGACCAATGCGGCCATCTCCCGTCGCCTGTGCATTTCCGACGGCACCGTCAAATCCCATGTCCAGCGGATCTTCAAGAAACTCGGCGTCTCGACGCGGGCCGAGGTGGCGGCTCTGTGCGCCAACGCCAAGACGGTGTCCGGTGGCTGACGCGCCCCACCCCGACGAGAACACCGCGGACACCGAACTCGAACGCGCCATCGCGGACGTGCTGACCGAGATGCGGGTGGCCGACCCGGCGCAGTCGACCGAACTCGGGAGACGCCTCGTCGACCTCCTCGACCGCAGAAACGCCGCCGACGCGAACCGGACCGCCGAGATCGGTGCGATCGCGGCGGGCATCGATCGCGCCGTCCGAGCACTGGACGACGCCGCCTCGAGCGCGGAACTGATGAGCCGTGCGTGCGAACGTGTCGCGGAATTGTGCTCTGCGACTGGAGTTGTCCTGTCCCGCCTCGACGGGGACCGGATCGTTCCCGTGGCCTGGTTCAGCGCCGACCCCGGCACGATGCCGGCACCACCGGCCGAATTCGACGTCGTGGACGGTTCGCCAGAGGAACAGGCGCTCGCGACGAACACGGTCAGAGTCGGCACCGGCGCCCCCGCCGCACTGCAAGAACTGCTGGGCACCAACGGTTTCACAACCGCTCCGGTTTTGGTCGGTGGCGGCGCCGCCGCGCTCGTGCACATCGACACACCCGTGGACGACTCCCGCCGCCGCGCACTGGGGGTGTTCGCCGAAGTGCTCGGCGGGTGCTTCGAGCGAGTCGGCCTGGAATCGCGCCGTGAGCGCCAGAGCGCGCTCCTGCACGACAGCGCCCGGCGATGGGCCGGCGACACCGACGTCGACACGGCGCCTCCCCGCGGCGCATCCGAACTCGCCCCGGCCCAGGCCGACCGCGACGCCGCCGAGCGGCGCCTGCTCGACCCCCTGACCGACCGCGAATCCGACGTCGTCCGATTGATTCTCACCGGGGCATCGAACTCGGCGATCGCCGAGGAACTGGTCATCACCGTCGACACGGTCAAGTCGCACGTGAAACGCATCCTCCGGAAACTCGGTGCCACCAACCGTGCCGAACTGATCGCGAAGTATCAGTCCGGCACCCGGTGACGCTGACGGTGGAAGGCCCCTCAGGCTTCCGAGGACGGCACGGTCACGGTGACGGTGTCCACGTCCGGCGTGAGCACGAGCTGGCAGGCGAGACGCGAGCACGGCTGGACACCGTCGAGGAATTCGAGGAGGTCCTGTTCCTCCAACGTCGGTTCGCCGAACGCCGCACTGGAATCGTCGTCCAGGTACACGTGGCAGGTGGCGCATGAGCAGCTACCGCCGCATTCGGCGACGATGCCGGGAAGGTTGTTGCGGACCGACCCGTCCATCACGCTCTGGCCGGCGGGAACGTCGACGGACGACGTCGAGCCGTCCGGAAGCTGGTACACGACGGTGGGCATGGCGATCTCCTTCAGGTTGACCGGTGAACATCTGCGCGGCCGTCATGCCGTAGCGAAGGTCCGGCCGCGTTCTCGGTACCGAAAATTGTGGCGCCGGTCACTGGCCGGGCACATCACCACTTCGACTGATTACCCCCCTCCCGTGGGGTGATCCTTGCCCCGCCGACCCCGATGTGCGCCGGGGTGACCGGGCACACATCCCCCGTTAGGTGGACAACTTTCAATCAATGGTGTGATGCCCCTCACTCTCGTGGCTGACAGGCTGAAGTCACTCCAGTCGGCGAGGGCGCCGCGACGTTCGGCGCCGCACCACACTGCACCACGAAGGGGAATCGATGAGCACTACAGAGCAGGTCACGGAACTTGTTCCGGACACCGTCGCCCGTCAGATCGTTCTACCCGAAGGACACCGGGACAACGACGCACTGTTCGAGGCCTACCGCTGGCTGCGCGAGAACAATCCCCTCGGCCGTGCCGTGGTGGAGGGGTACGACCCCATCTGGCTGGTGAGCAAGCACGCCGACATCATGGAGATCGAGCGGCAGCCCGACATCTTCACCAGTGCGGGCGGCGAGGACAAGGGCTCCGTCAACCCAATCCTGGCGAACCAGGCCGGCGATCAGTTCACCAAGAGCATCAACAACGGCAGCCTCCGGATCCTCGAGACCCTCACCTACCTCGACCCGCCGGAGCACACCGCGATCAAGGACATCGCGCTGGACTGGTTCCGGCCCACCAACCTCGCCCAGTGGGAAGCGACCATCCGCGATCTCGCGAAGGCTGCCGTCGCCCGGCTTCTGAAGACGGACGGCCGGATCGACTTCGTCAAGGACTTCGCCCTCCACTACCCCCTGCACGTCATCATGAGCCTGTTCGGGGTGCCGGAATCGGACGAGCCCCGCATGATGGCCCTCACGCAGGAGTTCTTCGGCACGGCCGATCCCGATGCCGCGCGGGAGGACGTCGAACCGCTCACCCCGGACGCCGCCGCGAAGCAGTGGGTGGCCACGATTCAGGATTTCTACGCCTACTTCGAAAGGCTGCTGCAGGACCGGCGCGCCAACCCCCGCGACGATCTCGCGACCATCATCTCGGTGGCACGCAACGAGAGTGGCGAGTACTACCCGAACGAGGTGGCCTACGGCTACTTCATCGCCATCGCCACCGCGGGTCACGACACCACCTCGAGTACCCTCGCCGGCGGCATGCTCGAACTCGGCCGCAACCCGGAACTCCTCGCGAAGGCCAAGGCCGATCCGGCGCTCGCCCCGCACATCGTCAACGAATCGCTGCGCTGGGCCTCGCCGGTCAAGCACTTCATGCGTCAGGCGACGCAGGACTACACGCTGCGCGGCCGCGACATCAAGAAGGGCGACCGCTTCATGCTGCTGTACCAGTCGGGCAACCGCGACGCGGACGTCATCCCGGACCCCGACACCTTCGACATCACCCGCAGGCCCAACAAGCACATCGCCTTCGGTTACGGCCCGCACATGTGCATCGGCCAGCACCTGGCGAAGCTCGAACTGCGGATCATGTTCGAGGAACTGCTCCCCCACATCGAGTCCCTCGAACTCGCCGACGACACGAAGATGATCCAGACCAATTTCGTCGGCGGGCTCAAGAACATGCCCGTCCAGATCGAGTTCACCCGGTAACACCATGGTCACGTCACATGCGTCACCCACCGTGGTGATCGTCGGGGCCGGGCATGCCGGCGGCACGCTCGCCGGCATGCTGCGGCAGCAGAAGTTCGACGGTCGCATCGTCCTGTGCGGGGACGAAACCCATCCGCCGTATCACCGCCCGCCGCTGTCGAAGAAATACGCCGACGACGAGTTCGTGCAGTGGCTCAAGCCGGAATCGTTCTACGCCGACAACGAGATCGACACGCTGCTCGGCGATCCGGTCAGCCGCATCGACCGGGACGCGCGAACCGCGACGACCGTGTCCGGAACGGTGCTGGAGTACACGACACTCGTCCTCGCGACGGGCGCCGCGCCGCGGACGCTCTTGCTCCCGGGAAGCGATCTCGAGGGCGTGCTCAGTCTCCGCACCCTCGCCGACGCCACGATGCTCCGCGAGGCGGTGCACTCCGGATCGGCGCTCGCGATCATCGGCGGTGGGTACGTGGGACTCGAGGTCGCGGCGTCGGCCCGCGCCCGCGGATGCGACGTCACGGTGATCGAACGGGAGGACCGGGTGCTGGCCCGGGTGGCGAGCCGGGAACTGTCGACGGCACTCACCGACTTCCACCGGAACCGCGGGACCCGCATTCTCACCGGGGCCGAGGTCCGGGGAATCACGGGCTCCGGCGGCCGCGTCGCCGGGATCGAACTCGGCGACGGAACCGAGATCGCCTGCGACGTCGTCCTGGTCGGGGTCGGTGCCATCCCGAACGACGCGCTGGCACGCGAGTCCGGCCTCGAATGCCTCGCCGGAGTCGTCGTCGACGGGTCGGCCCACACCAGCGATCCGCACGTTCTCGCGATCGGGGACGTGACCTATCGACTGCACGACACGCTCGGGAAGATGGTGCGGCTGGAAAGCATTCCGAGTGCGGTCGAGCAGGCGAAGCAGGCGGCGGCGGTCATCATGGGCGCCCCGCTCCCACCGCACGAGGTGCCGTGGTTCTGGTCGGATCAGTTCGATCTGAAGATGAAGATGGCGGGCATGGTCGGGCCGGACACGCAACCGATCCTGCGCGGCGACGCCTCCGCCACCTCGTTCGCACTGTTCCATCTCGACAGCGACGGGATACCGGTGGCCGTCGAGACCGTGAATGCCGCAGGCGAATTCATGGCCGGAAAGAAGTTCATCGGAAATCGCACCAAGGTCGACCGCACCGCCCTCGCCGATCCCGCGACGCCGTTGCGGGAAGCCGCTCTCTGAGCATTCGATCCACGCCGGTCCTTCTCGGGCCGGCCCCCACACAGACATGGAGTCATTGACGATGGAAGCACTCGCAGCAGTCGCGAGAGAACCCCACACCGAGTTCTCGCTCGAAACGATCACCATCGACGGACCGAAGGCCGGCGAGGTACTCGTCGAAATCGAAGCGGTCGGCATCTGCCACACCGACCTCGCCGCACGCGACGGCGCCCTCCCGACCGCCCTGCCCGCCGTCCTCGGCCACGAAGGTTGCGGCTTCGTCCGCGCAGTCGGCGACGGTGTCACCAAGGTCGCCGCCGGCGACCGCGTCGCCATCACCTTCAACAGTTGCGGAACCTGCCCCTCCTGCACCACCGGGGCGCCCTCCTACTGCCACCAGTTCATGCACCTCGCCTACGACGGAGTCCGCGAAGACGGCACCGGTCCGCTGTCGACCACCGACGGCGAGTCACTGACCGGCCTGTTCTTCGGACAGTCCTCCTTCGCCACCTACAGCCTCGCGTTCGAACGCAACGTCGTGAAGGTTCCCGCCGACGTACCCGCCGAACTTCTGGCTCCGCTCGGCTGCGGAATCCAGACCGGCGCAGGCGCCGTCATGCGCTCCCTCGACTGCCGACCCGGATCCGCGATCCTCGTCGCCGGCGCCGGATCTGTCGGGCTGGCAGCCGTCATGGGCGCCGTCGTGCAGGGCGCCACCACCATCATCGCCGTCGAACCGCACCAGTCGCGCCGCGACCTCGCCCTCGAACTCGGCGCCACCCATGTCATCGACCCCGGTGCCGGTCCGCTGGCCGAGCAGGTCCGCGCGATCATCCCCGCCGGCGTCGACTACGCGATCGACACCTCCGGCGTCCCCGCCGTCATCGAATCACTCGTCGGCGCCATGACCTTCCACGGCAAGATCGGCCTCATCGGCGTGCCCGCCGACCCCGCAGCCTCGGTGCCGCTCAACATCATCAACTCCCTCGCCATGGGGCTGACGATCACCGGAATCATCGAGGGCGACAGCGTCCCCGACGAGTTCATCCCCGAACTCGTCGAGCTGTACAAGGCCGGGAAGTTCCCGCTCGACAAACTCGTCACCACCTTCCCCTTCGCGAAGATCAACGACGCGATCGACGCCCAGCACCGCGGCGAAGTCCTCAAACCCGTGCTCCTGCACGACTGACGACCCCACCACCGAACCTTTCCGATAAGGACACCCCGATGACGATCGACTACCCCGATCTCTACATCCGCGGCGGATGGACCCGGCCCGCCGGCGATTCGACGATCCCGGTCATCTCCCCCACCACCGAGCAGCGCATCGGCTCCGTGCCGGAGGGCACCGAAACCGACATCGACGACGCCGTCGACGCCGCCCGCGCCGCGCTCACCGAGTGGGGGTCGTGGACCGCGGCCCAGCGCGCCGAGGTCCTGAACCGGTTCGCCGACGAACTCGAGTCCCGCGCCGAGGACACTTCCACCCGGGTCAGCAGCCAGAACGGCATGCCCATCACCCTCGCCCGGCAGTTCGAGGGCGGGTTCCCACCGGTTCTACTGCGCTACTACGCCGACATGGCAGCGAAGCAGGAAGACGAGATCCGGCCCGGCATGCTCGGCGGCTCCACCCTCGTCACCCGCTCCCCGATCGGCGTGGTCGGCGCCATCGTCCCGTGGAACGTGCCGCAGGCCATCACCTTCCTCAAACTCGCCCCCGCCCTCGCCGCCGGCTGCACCGTCGTCCTCAAACCGTCCCCCGAAACCGTGCTCGACGCGTTCCTGATGGCCGAGGCCGCCATCGCCGCCGGACTCCCCGCCGGTGTGGTCAACATCGTCCCCGGTGGACGCGACCTCGGCGCCTACCTCGTCGCCCACCCCGGAATCGACAAGGTCTCCTTCACCGGCTCCACCGGCGCCGGACGCGCCATCGGCCGCACCTGCGGCGAACTGCTACGCCCCGTCACCCTCGAACTCGGCGGAAAGTCCGCCGCCGTCGTCCTCGACGACGCCGACCTCGCCGCGAACATCGAGTCGTTCTACGCCGCCACCCTGCTCAACAACGGGCAGATCTGCTGGCTCGGCACCCGCGTCCTCGCACCCCGCTCACGCTACGACGAGATCGTCGACACCATCACCGACCTCGCCAAGGGCCTGTCGGTCGGCGACCCGCTGTCCGACACCACCCAGATGGGACCGCTCGTGTCGTCCCGGCAACGCGACCGGGTGGAGGGATACATCGAGAAGGGCCGCTCGGACGGCGGACGCGTCACCACCGGCGGCCGCAGACCCGCCGACGCCGAACACGGATGGTTCGTCGAACCCACCGTCTTCGCCGACGTCGAGACCGGCCACACGATCGCCCAGGAAGAAATCTTCGGGCCCGTCCTGTCGGTCATCCCCTACACCGACGAGGCCGAAGCCATCACGATCGCCAACCACTCCGACTACGGCCTCGGCGGCTCCATCTGGACCGCCGACCCTGAACGCGGCACCCAATTCGCCCGGGGCATCGCCAGCGGAACAGTCGGAATCAACGGCTACTCCAACGATCCGACCGCCCCCTTCGGCGGCATCAAGAACAGCGGCCTCGGCCGCGAACTCGGACCCGAGGGCCTCGCGAGCTACCAGCAGCTCAAGAGCATCTACCTCGACGTGCGATGACCCCGTGAGTGCGGCCGTGCGACACCACGCACGGCCGCACCCACTTCCACACGAGAGAACGGACGACGCCGGTGACCAACGAAGAACTCGCCGTGCTCGACTTCGCGGTCAAACGGGCACCCTTCGGCGGCGGCTCGACGAACTGTGCACCGTGAAACTCACACCCGCGCGCCCCGACAGGCGGAGGTCGTATTCGCGCGTTCGCACGATGCACTGGCGAGGATCCAACGCCTCTCGATGGCCGACTGCACCCGGCCTCCGGCGTTCCCGTCCGTCCTCCAGGGGAGTGCGAGCACCGTCACCGAAATCAGGCCGCGGGCGACGAGGCCGGCGTCCGATCGGTCGTCGTAAGGCGGCGGGTTGCGCCGCCTGCGCAGCGCGAGACTATTGCCTTCGAAGTCGAAGGCGACGTCATCGCAACTCACGGGTCCCGGATCAGCGAAACTCAGGCCTCTCAGTTCCGGGAACGGAAGCGCGGGCACGTTCACGTTCACCGCGACCGGTGGCAGCCCGGCATCGACCAGTCCGCCGATGACACTTGTGGCTACCCGACTGGTCGTGTCGAGACCGAGCACCGAGTGCGCTTCGGTGCTGAATGCCGCGGCACAGACATCGAGGGATGCGGCCGTGAGTGCGGCGCCGACCGTCCCCGAATGCAGGACGAGCCGGCCAGTGTTGAAGCCGGGATTGATCCCCGACACAACCAGATCCGGCTTCCACCCGAAGGCGCTGCTGCAGGCGGCCCGGACCCCGAGCGCAGGTGGCGCGTCCACGGAATAGGCTTCGATTCCCGCGAAACATTCGACGCCGGGCACCGACACCGTCACTCGATTCCTGTCCCGGATCACGCCGAGGCTGGACGCGCTGCCGCTCGACTCGGCGCTGGGAGCGACGACCACGACCTCGCGGCCGTCGCCCTCAGCCGCGGCAGCGAGCGCCGCAAGTCCGGCCGCCTCGATGCCGTCGTCATTCGTGACGAGGATTCTCATCCGGCGTCAGAGGAGGCGCGGTCGAGGAGTTCCTCCAATTGGGGAACCGATCCGGGATCGGGTTCGAAGCCGAACGGGAGATACCAGGCACTTTCCATCTCGACCAAAGGCTCGATTCCGCCGATCACTCGTGTGCTGATGCGTTCGCGGATGTCTTCAGGCGCCTGCCGGGCGGTTCGGAGGACACCGCGCACGACCGCCCAGAGCCTCTGCGAGGACGCACGCAAATCCTGGGTATGTGCATCCGCATCGGCGTGGACGGATCGCGCATCGGATACGGCGCGGGTGAGTCGGTCGCCGACGTCCGGGGAGATCAGCGCGGCGTCGTCGAGAAGGGCCTGTGCGATGTCCATCTGGCGGCCCAGTTCGTAGCGTTGCCGGGCATGGATGTCGTACACGCGGGTCCGCAGGAATTCGAGGAAATCGATCGTCAGTCGAAGCTGCTCGACGGCCTGCGGATCCAGCGGGTCGACCGCCGGTGCGACGGTGTCACGCAGCGACTTGATCGCAGCACGGAGGGTGTTCTCACTGTGGTCCATCATGTGTTCTTCCCCTTCAGGAGCGTGATGAGTTGGCGAGAGATCACCGGGACCAGTCCCTCCACACGGGTGAGCAGGATGTCCTGGTGTGACTTTCCCAGCCGGGCGATGCGGTAGGAGGACGCCATCGTCGACACGATGATGGTGAAGCAGTTCAGGATCTGGTAGAACCGCAGCCGCTCCGGATCGACGGTGAGACCGGAGACCTCGGTGTATCGATCGAAGAACTCGTCCAGAGGGATGAGGCCACACACGAAGTAACGTCCGTCGGCGTCGTAGTGGCCCATCGTGGGGAGCGTGATCCATGCCAGGTCACGGTGCCGATCACCGATGAGGCCACGCTCCCAGTCCAGCCACCCCAGGATCCGACCGGACTCCTCGTCGAAAAGGAAGTTCCCGCTGCGGAAGTCGCCGTGGACGACACCGGCGACATCCAGGGTGGGCAGATTGCTCAGCAGCCAGTTCGCCGTGATCTCCATGAGCGGGGAATCCTCGCCCCGGTCCTCTTCCCAACAGCGCAGTGCATGGTGGACCATCCATTCTGCCGACTCGGTGGAACCGGTGCGGGGAACCTGCAGATGAGTGAACGACCGGCCCGAGACATCGGTGTTGTGGATCTTGGACAGGTGGTCGAGATACTGAGGTGCCAGCACCCTCCGGTGGTCCGGCCCGAAATCCGTACCGAGACCACTGATCCGCCCGGTCCCCGTGGCCCGAGGTTTGGTGACGCCCTCCACGAACTCGTAGATCAGCGCCGGTTCCGGAAACCATTCCCCCTCGGCGTCGAGGAAATGCGGTCTCGGCACCGGGATCACACCGTTCATGAGAGTCAACAGTTCGTGCTCACGAGCGCGGCTCGTCGCATTCGATCCCTCACTGGGGTCCATCCGAAGCACGAGATGTTCCGGCCGACGGCGACCCGCGGGATCGTCACGGTCGAGTGTGAAACCGATCTGGATCTTGGACACTCCCCCGGTGAACCAGTGCAGATCTCGTATCTCGAAGTTGGACGAACCGAGTTCGTGGCCGAGAAATTCGTCGAGGATCTTGGCCATCTCGGCGAGATCCGGGCGGCGATACGACGGGCCCTTGCGGCGGCTCATCTTGCGTGTCAGCATCGTGTCGACCTCACGCTCCGTCGGGTACTCCCGACGGACTGCGTCGATGAAATCCGGCGACGGGTCGTCGCGGTCGTCGAAGTCGAGACCCCACGTCAGGTCGTGATCGTTCATGCGTTCAGCCCCCGTGCACGGCCGTGGCTGGACATCCGCTCTGCCAGATAGTCCAACCCGTAGATGTCGGCCATCTCCCCGTATCCCACCTTGTCACCCCAGTGGTAGCGGAAGACCCCCTGATAGCTGACGTGGGAGGGGTTGAAGCTGTACCAGGGGTGGCTCGAGATCGCCGTGCCGAAGAACTCGTACTCCTTTCCTCGCGCATCGGTGATCCGGATGTGATTGTTGATTGCCAGGAGTTGCGTGTGTTCGGCCCGGATGTCGGCGTCCACCACGGGATGGACCTCACCGTTCTCCACGACGAAACCGAATCGGAGCTTCTCGTATCTGACCTGACCGTCCCGCAGGTCGATCAGGACGGCGAGGTGAACGGCCAATTCGGGCCCGAAGTTCACCGATACCCACGCCACCGAGCGGGTACCTGTCTCCGTACGGGGGCCCCAGCTGTGATCCATCCCGTCATAGCAATCAACCTTGTATTTCTTGCCACGCAGCTCGAGGTTTCCGGTGATGTGCCCCTTCACCTCGAAATGGCCGTTCTCCCATTCGTCACCGTGTCGACTGTCCGCCGCACTCCGGTCCGCCACGAGGAGCGGATTCTGCTCGGGATCGCCCGGATCGAACGGCTCGTGCAGGGCCCGAAACGACAGGTCCAGTGAGCACGCACCCAGTGCGTTCTCGTAGCTGACGTCGTACTCCTTGGGTGTCGGAGCGTTCACGCTGAGCCCATTCCCCAGCGTGAATTTGGCGAAGGATTCGGGACAGGGCAGGTGCACCTGCGGATCGGTGAATGCGATCTCGTACGGCTGTGTGCAGAATCCCTTGCCGATGAGGATCGACGACGTGGCAATTCCGACATTCGGGCGGGCGAGAACGTACACATTGCCGAAGATGCCCTCGTCGGGGATGGCGAATGGCAGGAACATCGTCTCGGTCCAGGTCCGATCGTCCGGGTCCCTGGGATGAAACTCGGAGTCTGCATCTGTGATCATCGTGGTTCTCCTCTATAGGTGCGGATATGGAATGGATAGCGTTGGAACTAGGCAGTTTCCGGCACACCGGCCGTCCGGCCGGTGCCGAGATACGCTTCGGCGATCAAGGATTCGTCCATCTGGGAGCTCGGACCGACGAAGCCCAGCCGGCCACGGGACAGGACCGCTGCACGGTCGGCGACTCGGAGCGCGATCTGGCTCTGCTCGGCGAGAAGGACGGCTGCCCCACCGAGTGCGTCCCGGTGTTCGCCGAGGAATTCGTAGATCACCTCGACCATGACCGGGGCCAGCCCCATGCTGGGCTCGTCGAGCAGCAGCACCGCGGGTCGCGCCATCAGCGCGCGTCCGATCGCAACCATCTGCTGTTCTCCGCCGCTGAGTAGGCCGGAGGGAGAATTGCGCAGGCGCGCGAGGGGCGGGAAGAGTTCGTGGACACGGTCTATCGAGGCTTCGATTTCCCGTCGGGGGCAGCGTCCCGCTGCATGTGCCGCGAGCTGCAGGTTCTCCCGGACGGTCAGTGGCGCCACGACCTGGCGGCCCTCGGGGACATGGACGATCCCGGCGCGGGTGATCCGGTGCGTCGGAGTGGATGTGATGTCCCGTCCGCCGAAGCGAATCTTGCCATTGTTCTTACGGGCCTGATTGGTGATTCCGCGGAGCAACGTCGACTTGCCTGCCCCGTTCGGACCTATGAGAGCGAGGGTCTCCCCCGCGTACAGTGTCAGCGTCACATCCGTGACCGCAGATACGTGCCCGTAGGAGATGCTGACATCCTCAAGCGAGAGAACCGGATCCGATGTAGGCACGGATGACCTCCTTGGAATCGAGTACGTTGTCGGGTTTGCCTTCGGCGATTTTCCTGCCGAAGTCCAATACGACGAGCCGATCGCAGAAGGAACGCATCATCGCCACGTCGTGCTCCACCACGATCACAGCGACACCACGCGATCTGATGTCCGAGATCGTGTCGAACACGTCTTGCCGCTCAGTGGGATTCATACCTGCGGTTGGCTCGTCGAGCAGTAGTACGCGGGGCTCTCGCGCAAGGGCACGCGCGATCTCCACCCGTCGTCGCACCCCGTACGGCAGGCTGCCCACCGGGATGTCGGCGGCCCAGTCGAGACGATTTTCGGTGAGCAGATTTCGGGTCCGCTCGTGCACATCGATGCCCGGACGCCGCGCGATGCCCAGCCGGACGTTGGTCGACACAGTCTCCTCGTCCATCAGTCGGATGTTCTGGAAAGTCCTGGCGAGCCCGGACTGAGCCGTGACGTGTGGGTGACCCCAGAGTTCGGAGAAGTCGTGCTCGAGCAAGGTGCCGGTTCCGCTCTCCGGACGATAGACGCCGGACAACACGTTCAGGAGAGTCGTCTTTCCCGACCCGTTCGGGCCGATGATGCCGAGCACCTCCCCGGATCGTGCTTCGATATCGACAGCGTCCAGCGCGCGCAGGCCCCCGAATGACATGACCACATCTCGCACCTCGAGGACGGTGTCGCCTGCGGGCCCGTCGTCCCGCAGGAGTGGGAGCACCCGCTCCGCGGATGTCTCGTCCGCGCTGTCCGGTGAGGAGGGACTGCTGCGGACCGGCCACCACGAGCGGAGACTCCCGAGGATTCCGCTCGGCGCAAAGGCGACGATCAGCACGATCAGCACGCCGTTGACCAGTGCCTCATACGAGGCAAGACCGGTCAAGGCGACGGGCAGGCCGATGATGACGAGCGCGCCGACGAGCGAGCCGGTGACGAACACCGTCCCTCCGATGACCACTATTGCAAGTAGCTGGGTGAGTAGTTCGAAGCTGAACTGGCCCGGTTCCACGAAGCCCGACATATGGACGTGGAGGGCGCCGGCGGCTCCCGCAAGGATCCCCGAGAGCGCAAACAACGCGGTCCGGTAGCGGACGACGTCGACTCCCTGGTGGCTCGCCATGAGGGAGTCCTCCCGCATGGCACTGATCGCGAGCCCGAATCGCGAACGCTTCAGTGCGATGAGACCCGCAACGGCGACGACGACCACGATGCAGATCACGAGATCGGTCGTGGTCCGCGGGATGCCCACCTTGCCCTGTGCGCCCCCGGTCAGTGGCAGATTCAGCACCGCCACGCGCACGATTTCCGCGAACGCGATGCTCGCGATGGCCAGGTAGATGCCGTTGAGCCGGTGCAACAGACCGGCCAGCAGCAGGGCGACGAATCCGGATGCGAGCGTCCCCCCGATGAGAGAGACCACGAACGGGGCCCCTGCATCGACGGAAAGTACAGCCGAGACGTACGCCCCGACAGCCATCAAACCGACTTGGGGTACAGCGAAGATTCCGGCGCTGAGCACAACGTAGAGCGACAGGGCAACGAGTGAGAGGACGATTCCGTCCCTGATCACGAAGTCGTACGCACCGAAGATCGAAAAGAATTCTGTCATGGTCGTGTCACACCCTTGTCAGTTCTGCGCGGGTCCGGAACAGACCTTCGGGCCTCAGAGCGAGGAAGAGGAGCATCAAGACGAAGACGACGAGATCGCGGTAGGTGCTCGACAGGTACCCCGTCGCACAGGTGGACGCGATCCCGATGACGAGACCGCCGACGAGCATGCCGCCGACACTGCCGAAGCCGCCGACAACCATGGCTCCGAGCGCGATCACCAGGTAGGTCGAGCCGAGTCCGGCATCGATGACGTTGAACGCGATGGCGACGAACGACGCGGCGACACCTGCCATGGCGCCTGACGCGAAGAACACTCCGGCGCTGACGCGATCCACGTTGACGCCGAGAATCGCGGCGGTGTCCTTGTCGAAAGCGACGGTGCGGATCTCCCGGCCGAGCTCCGTTCGGGCGAGTAGCCAACTCGTCACGGCGACGATGACGAGCACCAGGCACACCATGATCAGGTGCAGGGTGGTGATCCGAACGGGGCCGATCGACAGCGGTGCACTGGTGAACGCGTCGGCGTTCATTCGCACGACGGCACCGTCGAGGTGGTGGTGTGCCAGCTCGACGAGCACGATGAGGCCGCCCATCGAGGAGATGAAGGCCGCCATCTCGCCGCCCCGGCGATGAAGGACACGGCGGATCAGCAGGAAGTAGGCCAGCACGTTGAGTAATCCCGCCAGCACCGCGACGACCGGCAAGGCGGCCAGGAGGGACCAGCCGAGTCGTGAGGTGAGCTCCCAGGCGAAGATTGCTCCCCAGGTGAAGACCGCTGCATGCGCGACGTGGAAGATCCGGAGGTTTGCCATCACCAGACCGAAACCCGATGCATAGAGCGCATATACGCTGCCGAGAACGATCCCGTTGACGGTTTGCTGAAGCAGGAAGTCCATGGATTCACCCGTCCGATCCGGCGAGGACCATGGCTCCTCCGTCTGCGAACGTGGCCATGACCCCGCTCGAGATCGCGAGACCGTCCGCGGTCATTTCGAGCCCGAGAATCCCGTGTTCTCGCACCAGGTCCGAGGTCGAGGCAGCGGGAAGGAGATCACGCAGAGCGCTACCGTCAACGGTTCCACTCTTCTCTGCCTGGATCACGGCAGCCACTGTCGTCCAGCCGACCTGATAACCCAGGGCACCGTAGGCAGTGGGGACCTCACCGTACTTCTCCGTGTACCGTCGTTCGAAGGCTGTGGGATTGGTTCCGCCTGGCGCCCATACCTGCGGAAACTCGAAGCCTCGGGCCGAGTCCCGGGCCACCGTGTAGGTTTCACCGCTGATCGCAACCGTTCCGACCAGTTTCACGTGCTCGAATTCACCGGCGTTCTTCATCTGGAGGATGAGATTTCCGGCCTGGGCCGGGAGGACCGAGAGAACCACGGCATCGAGCTGATCCCGCCTGAGATTCGCCAGCACAGCGGAGAAGTCGGTGTCCTGGGACGAAACCTCCTGCCGAGATGCAAATCCGGCCGGTAGCCCCTTCTCGGTTGCCTCCGCCAGAGTGGTGAAGGATGGATTGTCGCCGGCCACAACCAGACCGATACGGGTGTGGCCCTCCTCGGCCAGGCGACTGCCGACCGACATCGTGGGCGTGCTCAGATCGGTGAATCGGAACGAGTACCCGCCCGAGTTCTCCAATGCGCTACCGGCGCCGCTGACCAGGGTGATCCGGTCTTCGTTCGCCAGGGGCGCCACCGCTTGACCGAGTGGGCTCTGCGAGTCCTGGACAACGAGTGGCACACTCTGTTGACGGAGTTTGTTGTACCCGGTCACCGCCGACGGTACGGCCGATTTGGCATCCTCGGTGAGGACCTCTATCGATACACCGGACTCGTCCAGTATCGGTTCGGCCTCGTGCAGAGCGAGTTCGAATCCTCGCTCGAAGGGCTTGCCGAACGACATCGCCGCGTCACCCGTGAGATTGGCGAGGAGCCCAATCCGGACGGCACCAGAGTTGTCACCGGCCGGGCCGCCACATCCGGTGAGTGCCAGAAGCGCAGCAACCATCGCGGCTGCACCCGCTAGTCGTCGCTTTCGCGTCCAGTTGACGGATCGCATAGGAACTCCTTGCTATTCGTACTCCGAAGCATGTGAGTTGGAACACGCTGGGCGCCAGTTAAAGCCGTCGTCGATTCGAAGGTCAAGAACTTCGGCCCGGACTCACGTCGCCGCATTGGAGAAGTCGACAAGGAGGGGTTCAGCTCCCTCGAATCTGCCCCACGTTCAACGCACTACACGGTCGAAACCCGGCACCGCGTGGTGACCCTGGAGTCGGAGGATCAACAACGCAGTCTGGGCGCTGAGCTGATCGTTCGAGTTTGCGGCCACGTCGAGACCGGTGATGTCGTGCACCCGCCCCAGTCGGTGTCGCACAGTATTTTCGTGCACATCCAGCCGCACTGCGGTGTCGCGCACACTCCGTCCACTATCGAAGAACTCCTGCAGGGTACGGAGAAGGTCGTTGTTCGACACTCCTCCCGCAAGTAAATCCCCGAGAACGTCGTACACGTACATCCGAACGGACTGTTCGTTGCTGTTCGCTACCAGTAATCGTGCAGGCCCGAGTTCGTCACAGGCGATGGCGCGGTTCGATTCCGAGGGGTATCGGTCAAGGCACCGGGCAGCCTCGAATGCCTCCCGGTACGCCCGTCGGAGCTGACCGGGCCGGGTCACCGATGAGATGCCCGCGACGGCAAACCGGTCACCCATCCGGTCGAGGCCCTTGTTGACTGCCGCCTTGCAGCGCGCGATCACCGTCGCATTCCCGCCCCCTGCCGGCGCCTCGATCGAGAGGATGACGCCCTCGGTGCCACGAATCGTGAGGATGTCGACGTCGAGATCTTCGGAGATCAGATCACCGAGGCGGCCCGCATCGACTGCCGAACCCGACGACCGGCCCCGTTCCAGGACGAACGCAATGACCCGGTCCGCGGCCAGATCGACGCCGAGGTACTCCGCGCAAGCCCGAAGATCTGCATCGTAGGTAGTCGACCGAACCATCTGCCGCGCCAGGTTCGCACGTGCATTCCAGGCCACGCGGGCGATCCGCCGCTGGGAGACGAACTCGGCCGTCAGGTGGACCACTGCCCGGTCCACGGCCCACTGCACATGTGCAACGGACACGGATCCTTCGATCGGGGTGACTACCCATCCGAAGAGGTGGTCGCCGTCGACAACCGAACCGAGCATGTAGTCGCGGCCACCCGTCCGCCCACCATCCACTCGCACAACGCCGGCAGGCGCGCCGGCCGCTACCGGTCCGCCCGGCGACTCGAGCCGCTCCAGCGTGGGGATCGCGGTAGACGACGCACCCGGAGGGACGGCCCGGCTGATCACCTGCCCGGCGGGACCTATCAGGAATACCGTTGCCTCTAGCATGTCGGACAGAGCGCTGATCAGGCCGGACAGCGTCCCGACCGCTGCCGCGCGGTCGGCAAGCGTGGTTTCCAGTCTCAGTTTCCAGGACAACGAGGCCGGCGTTTCCTCTCGAGAATCGGCGGCCGCCTCCGGCTCGCCGCCCGGCCGTAATGCGGACGACCCGTTCCCTGCCTGGTTTGCCCTCTGTGCCACAGACCACACTGTAAATTATTGGACCGAACATGGGAAGGTCCCCGAAACCGCCTACGGCACCCGAGCGGTGGGTACGTCGAGACCGGCGATCCGACGCCAGTGCGCGTGGGCGGTGGGGGTCCACTCGGCGCGGAGGTCCCGCAGCCGCCGGGCGGCTTTCAGCCCGCGCCAGTCCGGCAGCAGCACCTCGGGGAGCCGCGGATCCCTGTAGGGCATGCGCCGTAGCGCGTCCGCGAGTTGGAGGTGCGCGAACAGCAACTCGTCGCCCGGCTGGAAGGTTCGCGCATCGAAGCGGTCGAGCAGTTCGTCGTACTCCTTCTCGGCGGCGTCCAGATCCCATGAACGGCGGACGAGTTCGCTCTCGGGAATCCCGGGCACGGCGAGCGTCCCGACGAACGAGACCGTGTTGGCGGTCAATCCGAGAGACTCGATGGTTCGTTCCGCTTCCGCGGCACGGTCGACGTGGGGAGTGACCCAGACGCCGGGTGTCGGATTCCCGAACCCGGCCCACCGCAACGCGGCATAGAGCTTCTTGCGGGTCGAGCGGTGAGACTCCGGAATCGGCACGTTCACGACGAGCCACCTGCCGTCCCACTGCGTGGTGTCCACGTCGGTGGAGAAGACACGAAGTTCACCTTCGGTGAAGAGCCGATGCGCCTTGTCCGTCAACGTCCACTGCGTTTCGCGTCCGTTCCGGTCGGCGGCGATCAGACCTGCGGAACCAGTGCGCGCGATCGCCTGCCGGGCGGCATGCTCCCCGTACCCGAGTCCTTTGAGGACGTAGAGAAGCGCGGCCGTCCGCACCGGCTGTCCGTACGGTTCGACGAGTTCGCCGAGCACGGTGACGAGGACCGACCGCGCGCTTCCGGTCGACGCCACTTCCTTGTCGGGGGTGGACTCCGGTTTCGAGTCGGACGGCTTCGAGTCAGACATAGGTGTCATCGTCGCGCATCACGTCAGCCCGTTGCCACAACACCCCTCGAGGCCCCGGTCAGCGATCGTCATTCGACACCCCAGTCCCGGAATACCGCCTCGGTGTCGGCGCCGGGTGGGCGGGGCGACGCATAGGTTGCGGGTGGCGCCTCGGCGAAGCGTGGCGCCGCCGCCGGCTGACGCTGACCGAACGCGGTCACGACCGTGTTGCGCGCGGCGATGTGCGGGTGATCCGGCACCTCGGCGAGGGCCAGCACGGGCGTCACGCACGCGTCGAGGTGCGCGAACGCCTGCACCCACTCCTCTCGGCTCCGCGTGACGAAGACGTCGGCGAAGGTCTTCCGGAGCGCCGGCCATGCCGACTCGTCGTACTGGTCCGGCAGACCCGCGGGGTCGAGTTCGAGTCCCGTCAGTAGCTGCGCATAGAAGACGGGCTCCACTGCGCCGACCGCGATGTACCGACTGTCGGCGCACTCGTACGTGTCGTAGAAGGGCGCCCCGCCGTCGATGACGTTGGTCCCGCGCCGATCGGACCAGAGCCCGTTCTCGGTGAGTGTCCAGAACATCGTCATGAGCGCACTCACCCCGTCGACCATCGCGACATCGACCACGTCTCCGACACCGGTCTGTTCCCTCGCGTAGAGGGCACCGAGAATGCCGGTCACCGCCGGCATCGAACCGCCGCCCAGGTCGGCGACCAGGTTGAGCGGTGCGAGTGGCCTCTCACCGTCCCGTCCGATGGCGTTCAGCGCACCGGTGAGCGCAAGGTAGTTGATGTCGTGCCCGGCATAGGGCGCGAGCGGGCCGTCCTGGCCCCAACCGGTGATCCTGGCGTACACGAGCCGAGGGTTCCGCCGACGGCACACGTCGGGACCGATGCCCAGTCGCTCCGCCGCACCCGGCCGGTAGCCCTCGATGAGGACGTCGGCCTCGTCGACGAGCTTCAGGATCCTTGCCAGGTCGGTGGGATCCTTCAGGTCGGCACTCACCGAGCGTCGATTCCGCAGTCCCGCGTCCTTGTCGACGGGCAGTAGCTGCGACACGCCCCCTGGACGCTCGATTCGCACGACCTCGGCGCCGAGGTCCGCGAGCTGCATCGCGGCGTGGGGCGACGGGCCGATCCCGGCGAGTTCGACGACCCGCAGTCCAGCCAGCACTTGTTTCATCCGAATCCTCCGAAGAGTCGACTTTGATGTTTGACATCTCTAGCAACTATCTATCCAATAACGTAATATCTCAAGTCAGGTCGCCGCGGCGCAGTTCGTCAGTCGTCGCGGTGTATCCGTCCACCAAGTCGAAGGGCTGGATGTGAACGAACTGGATCCGACCGTCATGTCGTCGCTGCGAGCGGCGGCCGATGACCCGGTCACTTACGCGCAGGCATGGAAAACGAAGAACGGAAACCGCGTGATCGGTTCCTTTCCGATGAACTTTCCCTCCGAGATCGTGCACGCCGCCGGTGCGTTGCCGGTGATCGTCCAGGAAAGCCGCACCCCGATCACGGAGGGCCGCAACCTGCTTGCCGAGTTCTACTGCGGCTACACGCGTAGCGTCGCCGATCAGGCCGCCGTCGGTGAACTCGACGTCTTCGACGGCTTCGTCGCCGCCGATCACTGCGTGCAACTCCTCGGCGCCGTCGACGTGATCCGCTGGGCGCGACCGGAGAAACCGGTGCACTTCGCGCAGTTCACCAGCGCGATGGACGATCCGTGGACCAAGCCGCGGGTCGCGGGCCGTGTGCACGAACTCAAGCACGAGATCGAGGGGGTCGTCGGGACGACGATCACGGACGAGTCGCTCGCCGAGAGCATTCGGCTGTTCAACACGAATCGTCGCCTGCTCCGGGAACTCTACGACCTGCGGCGCACCGGCCGTGCGCGCATCACCGCGAGCGACATGCAGGTACTGGTGAAGTCGAGCATGGTGATGGACATCGATGAACACAACGCCGCCCTGAACGGTCTTCTCGTCCGACTCGATCCGAGCGCCGACGCACCCGGCGACCTGGTGCGGTTGCATCTCTCCGGTCACTTCTGCCACGCCCCGCGCCCCGAGGTCCTCGATGTGATCGAGGAATCCGGAGTGATCGTCGTCGACGACGACCTGTACACCGGCTTCCGGTACATCTCGACCGACGTACCCGAGCACGGCGACCCGCTGGAGGCGCTGTCGGCGTGGTACCTCGACCGTAACGACAACGCCCCGTGCCCGACACGGGTCACCGTCGGAGTCGACTGGGATACCTATCTGGTCGACTCACTCGAGAAGAGCCGCTCGAACGGTGTCGTCGTTCTGATGGCGAAGTTCTGCGAACCCCACATGCTCTACTACCCGGAGTTACGCAAGGCGCTCGACGCGCGCGGGATACCGCTGCTGCTCCTCGAGACCGAACACGAAGGCAACCCCGTCGAGACGCTCCGCACCAAGATCGAGACCTTCGTGGAGCGCATTCGCCGCCAGCTCGCACCCGTCCCGTCCTGAATTCGACTTTCACTCAAAGGAGTTCGCCATGGCGATCGAAGAGATCAGCAAGGAAAAGACCCGCCGCTTGTCGAGTACGCGGGTCGGCGGCAAGTTGGTGGCCGACTATTGGGAGAACATCTTCACCGCCAAGGAACGCGGGAAGCACGTCGTCTGGTACAACGGCGCCGCACTGAACCCGCTTTTCCAGGCCGCGGGCCTGGAGTGGTGCCACGGCGAGGCGTTCGCCGCCCGACTGGCCGCCCAGCACCTCGAAGGGCCCGCCCAGGCTGCCGGCGCCGAGTACGGCTACATCGGTGAGCTCTGCTCCTATGCGCGAACACATCTCGGCTGCGCCGTGCTGACGCACCAAACCGCGGCCGACCGGGAGACCGGCGTGGTCGGCATGGTCGACCAGCAGGAACTGGCGAGCAAACTGCCCGCCCCGGATTTCTTCGTCAACGGCTACGCCGGATGTAGCACCGGTCAGCAATGGGACGCGATGACGTACCGGGTGTTCGATCGCAAGCTCCCGCTGTTCAACGTCTCGATCCCCATGCTGTGGGGCAACAAACCCGACGCCGGGTACATGCGGGGCGAGGAGTGGACCGAGGTGAGCAAGTACGTCGAAGGGCAGCTGCGCGAGCTCATCACCTTCCTCGAATACCAGACCGGGAGACCGTTCGACTGGGATGGACTCAGCGAGAGCATGTCCTACATCAAACGGGCCTCCGAGCTGCGCCTCGAAGGAATGGCGCTCTGCACGCAGGCACCCACGCCTGCGACCTACTGGGACTGGGTCGCGAGCATCGCCCCGATCAACTTCCTGCCCGGCAATCAGGCGCTGGTCGACTACTTCGCCGGCGTGAAGGCCGAAATTCAGCAGCGGGTCACCGACGGGGTCAGCGCGGTCGCGGACGAACGCTACCGCGTGTACTTCGACGGCATCATGAACTGGAACAAGCTCGGCTTCCTCACCCGGAAGTTCGCGGAATACGACGTCGCCGTCGTCGCCGGCCGCTACACCCACGAATCTTTCTGGCAGGAGCCGCAGCTCATCGACGTGGACAACCCACTCCTGGGCATGGCGCAGCACTACCTGCTCTGCCCACTGAACCACGGATTGAAGAACCTGCAGGAACTCCTGCTCCGCCGGCTGGACGAATACGCGATCGACGGGATCGCGTTCCACTCGACGCGGACGTGTCGGGCGATGACCAACCCGCAGACGATGCTCGCCCGCGCTGCCGAGACGGAGCGCGGCGTCAAGTCGTTCTTCTTCGAGGGCGACGTCGCCGACGCGTCGTTCTACAACGACGAACTGTTCGACAGTCGACTGGAGGCGATGCTCGAGGCCATCGACGTGCAACGGATGAAGTCAGCGGTCTAGCGCATGACTACCGGAAGTTGGTTCGTCATGGGCGTCGACCTCGGTTCGACGACGGCGAAGGCCGCCGTGGTCGACGAAAGTGGCGCACTGGTCGGATCGAGTGTCATCCAGATGGGAGCAGTGAGCCGGGAGGCGGTCGGCCGTGCGATGGACGGTGCGATGGCCGCCGCGGGCGTCTCGCAGGACGACGTCCGGCGCACCATCAGCACCGGCTACGGACGCAAGCTGGTCCCCGGCACGGACCGCACGTTCACCGAGATCACCTGCCACGCCCGCGGCGCCGCAGCCCTGCACCCGGGTGTGCGGCTGGTGATCGACATCGGCGGACAGGACAGCAAGGCCATCATCGTCGACGACGACGGCCTCGTGGAACGGTTCGCCATGAACGACCGGTGCGCGAGCGGGACCGGCCGCTTCTTCGACGTGCTCGCGCGGGCGCTGGAAGTCGACATCGGCGCGGTCGGCGAACTCGCGCTCGCCGGTTCCGAGGGCCTCGAGGTCAGCAGTATGTGCGCCACGTTCGCGGAAACCGAGGTGATCTCACTACTGGCGCAGGGCCGCGAGAAGGAGGACATCGCCGCGTCCGTGCACAAAGCGGTCGCGGCGCGCACACTCGGACTGGTGGCACAGGTCGGCAAGGCGACACCGACGGTGATGACGGGCGGAGTGGCGAAGAACCCGGCCGCGCGTCTGCACGTCTCACGTGCACTGGGCCACTCGGTGCACGTACTCGATCAGCCCCAGATCGCGGGCGCGTACGGTGCCGGACTGCTGGCACGTGACGACTACGCCGGCGGACCCGTCTCACCCGCACGATCCGACGCCGCGACGAAGGAACAGCTCCGGGTGAGCCTGTCGGCCGGAACCCCGCACTGCCAGGACTGCGACGGCAGGCCCGGCCATTCCCATTCGGGCACCGGCGAACCGGTGCCCCTCGAACTGCAGAGGAACATCCGATGACAACAGACACACCCGAAGTCTGGGTACCGGACCTGTCCGAGGCCACCGTCTACATCGTGGGCGGGACGAGTGGGGTCGGCCTGCAGGTGGCCCGTCAGTTGGTCCGGGCGGGCACCCAGCGCATCGGTCTGGTCGGCCGCAACACCGAGCGCGGCGAGAAGGCGGCGGCGGAGGTCCGATCACTCGCGTCGGGTGTGTGGGCCTTCTTCGCCGCAGGTGACGTGAACGTCCCGGCGGAGGCGAGCAGGGTGACCGACGAACTGAGTGCTTCGCTGGGACCTGCCGACATCTTGATCAACAGCACGGTGAGCGCGTTCACGCCGAACCTCTTCCACGAGACGCCCGCCGAAGACGTTCCCGCCATCCTGCTGCAGCAGGCGCTCGGGCCTCTCAACATGTGCCACGCGGTGCTTCCGCACATGCGGGCGAAGCGCGGCGGCGTGATCGTGAACATTGCCTCCGACGCCGCCAAGCACCCCACCCCCGGCGAGTCCGTCATCGGCGCGGCCATGGCGGCGATCGTGATGTTCTCCAAAACCCTTGCGATGGAGGCCAAGCGCGACGGAATCCGCGTCAACGCGGTGACGCCGTCGCTCATCCGGGACACCGGCGCCTACGACCGTGTCATGGCCGAGCCGTTCAGTGCCAAGCTCTTCGCGAAGGCCGCCGGACTGGCGTCACTGGGGGTCGCCGAGCCGGTCGACGTGGCCGACCTCGTGTTGTTCCTGTGCAGCCCTCAGGCCCGTCGGATCACCGGTCAAGCGGTCAGTCCGAATGGTGGCATCTCGGCGGGGTGAGGTATCGAGTGCCGCGCTCAGCTCGTCCACTATTTTGACGGATTCATAGCGATCAGCTCCAGATATGTATTACATTGCGTGGTGACTGAGACACCACTTCCCAGCCGACTCCGGCTTCCTCGTCACGAGCACCTCTCGCTCCACCAACTCCCCCCCACCCCGCACAGTCCGAAGGCAGGATTGCATCATGCCCCTCGAAAAGTCTCTCTGGCCGGCGACACCGAGCTCAGGCGTCCGCGACATCACCGTCGGCGACCTGCTGCGAGAGGCCGCGTCGGCGGAACCCGACCGCCTCGCCCTGGTCGACGGAACTCCCGATCCAGCCGATCGGCGAGAGTGGACCTACCGTCAACTCCTCGCCGACACCGAGATGGTAGCCAGAGCACTGCTGGCCCACTTCGCGCCCGGAGACCGGATCGCAATCTGGGCGCCCAACAGTGCAGAGTGGGTAATCCTCCAGCAAGCGATCGCGATGGCCGGGATGGTGGTGGTGGGCGTGAACCCCGCCTACCGCGCCCACGAACTCGAGTACATCCTCCGCCAGTCCCGCTCGGTCGGACTCTTCTACCGGGATACCTATCGCGGCGCGGACCTCACGGCACTTCTGGCGGAAGTACGGCCGTCGCTCCCCGAACTCCGCATGGTGATCGCACCCAGCGAGTGGCGGTCCTTCATCGCGACCGGCGATCCGGAAATGGAGTTTCCCGCTGTCGCACCCACCGCCCCGGTGCAGATTCAATACACCTCCGGAACCACCGGTTTCCCCAAAGGTGCACTGCTGCATCACAAAGGAATCGTCAACGAAGCCACGTTCGTGTTCGAGCGGGCCGGGCTGGTGGACCACGTCGTCTGCGTCAACGCAATGCCGATGTACCACATCGGGGGCGGTGCCGTCACCGAACTCGGGACGTTCGCCGCGCACGGGACCTTTGTGGTGCTACCCGGCTTCGACGCCGCGCTCATGCTCGAGATGCTCGAGGCCTACCGCGGAACGCACTCGCTGATGGTTCCGACGATGCTCATCGCACTTCTCGAGCACCCGGACCGCGGAAGACGCGACGTGTCGAGCCTCCACACCGTGCTGTCCGGTGCGGCAGCAGTTCCCCAGGCACTCGTCGAACGGGTGCTCGACGAACTCGACTGCCAAGTCACGATCCTGTTCGGGCAGAGCGAGATGCACGGCGTCATCAGCCAGACCCGAGTCACCGACGATCCGGCCGATCAGGCGACCACCGTCGGGCAGCCGCTGCCGGAACTGGAAGTGAAGATCATCGACCCCGTCTCCCAGGAAACTGTCCCGATCGGTGAACAGGGTGAAATATGCTGTCGCGGCTACCAGACGATGCTCGGCTATTCCGAGATGCCGGACGAAACCGCCGCCACCATCGACGCCGACGGATGGCTGCACATGGGTGATCTCGCAACGATGGACGAACGAGGCTTCCTCCGCATCACCGGCCGCCTCAAGGACATGATCATTCGAGGCGGCCTGAACATCTATCCCCGCGAGATCGAAGAACTGCTGTTCCGGCACGACGACGTGGCCGAGGTTGCGATCGTCGGAGTTCCGGACACCCGATGGGGCGAGCAGATCGGCGCCGTCGTGCGACCGGCGGACCCCGCCAATCCGCCGGACCCGGCCGAATTGAAAGCCTGGTGCCGCGACCGAATCGCCGCCCACAAGACGCCGTCGCTGTGGTACTTCACCGACACACTCCCCATGACACCGTCCGGGAAGATCCAGAAATTCCGTGTGCAGCAGGAAATTGCGTCCGGGGCGCTCACGGCTGCACGCCCCGACAACAGGTCTGTGCCGGAGCAACTCTCGAACAACTGAGAACACGCTTCGCCATACCCGCCCTTTCTGGAGAGTGGAAGGATGAGGACGTCGACGGCGAACGGTGGGCGAAGGTCATGAACGTTGCCCGCAGCGTCGTATGCAGGCCGTCCGGCCTGCATACGACCTGGACGAATTCACCATCAGCAACGCCAGGCCGAACGCCTCCGCCTACCGCTGACACGGTTGCTCCACCCAGTGGGTCGCCACCTGACATCTGCACCGGTTTATCAAGGGCGCAGGGGCGTCGATTGGGCCGGTTGCTACCTTCTGCCAGGTGAGGCCGCTGAGGACCGGGGTTGAAGGGTCCTCGGGCCATACCGTTCGTCATCTGTGTCGCATCTCCGTGGTCCGGTGATCAGAGCGTACGGGCGATCAGTGTCTTCATGATCTCGTTGGTGCCGCCGTAGATCTTCTGCACACGGGCAGCGGCATACATACGCGCGATCGGGTACTCCATGATGTAGCCGTATCCTCCGAACAGCTGCAGGCAGCGGTCGATGATGTCGCACTGCTTGTCCGAGCCCCACAGCTTGGCCATCGAGGCGGTAGCCGCATCGAGTGCTCCTGCCAGGTACTGCTCGATGCAGTAGTCGACCAGGGTTTTGCCCGCGAGTATCTCTGATGTGCACTCTGCCAGTACGAACTGAGTGTTCTGGAAGTCGAGGACTCGCGATCCGAAGACCTTGCGGTCCTTTACGTAGTCAAGGGTAGTGAGGACGGCGGCCTCTGCCATCGCGACGCCGCTGATGGCGATGCTCAGGCGTTCGCGGGGCAGTAGTCGCATCAGTTGGGTGAATCCTTGCCCTTCCTCACCACCGAGGAGGTTTGCTGCCGGAACCCGCATATCGGTGAAGGACAATTCCCGGGTGTCTTGGCCGTGCTGTCCGATCTTGTGCAGGATTCTGCCGCGTTCGAAGCCGGGTAGGTCGGCGGTTTCGGCGACAAGCAGTGAGACGCCCTTCGCGCCGAGGCTCGGGTCGGTCTTGGCGACGATGATCAGCAGGTCGCAGTGGGAGCCGTTGGAGATGAAGGTCTTGGATCCGTTGATGACATAGCTGTCGCCGTCGCGGATGGCCGTCGTGCGGATGTTCTGCAGGTCCGATCCGGTGCCTGGCTCGGTCATGGCGACCGCCAGTACGGCCTCACCCGTCGTGACCTGTGGGAGCCAGCGCTTCTTCTGCTCGTCTGTACCGAAGGTCGAAAGGTATGGCGCGCAAATTGTCGAGTGGATGTTGAAGCCGAAGGCTGTGTCGTGCGCGTGGGCGAGCTCCTGCAGAATGACGGCTTCATGACCGAAATGACCACCGCCCCCGCCGTAATCCTCGCTGATTTCGAGGCCGAGTAGGCCGGCGTCACCCGCCTTTCGCCACAAAGTTCTGCCGACCTGATTTTCGGCCGCCCACCGCTCCTGGTGCGGGGTTACCTCTTTCGCGAAGAATTCTGCGGCGTGCTTACGCAGCGCGATGTGATCCTCGGTCTCCCACGCGCTGTGATAGTTGGGGAACAGTGTCGGCATAGTTCCACTTTCTGGCGATCTCGTATTCGATGTTGGGTTCGAACAGCGGGCGACTCGTCGTTCGGAATATTGCAGTGGGTTGCGATGTGACCGGCTCTCGACCCGTTCGAGTGTTGTTGTCGTGCAGCCGGCTTCTGGTTGAAGCCGGCTGCACTGGTCATCGCGTGTTCCTGAGAGAGCGATCGCAGGTGGTCCGACTACGAGGTGTCGGCCCGCACACTCTGGGTCATACCGTATGCGACTCCAGTGCGACCTGGTGTGTACCCGCTCGGCCTGGATCGGACTTGTCGAAGAACTGTGCGGAGCGCTCACTGATGGTCGGGTTGTCGCCGCAGAGCGCGTATCCGAGCAGAGCCTCGAGCTTCAGCTGGTCGTCGAGTGGTCGGCCGATGACCTCGAAGATCGTTTCCTTGGCCGATTCGATGGCTTTCTGGTCGTTGCGGAGGATCGTGGCCACGAGGTCGTTGGTCGCGGACTCGAGATCGTCGTGGGGAACGACGCGGGAGACCAGATTGGCGTGCAGGGCCCGCTGGGCGTCGATCGGCTCACCGGTCAACTCCATCTCGAGGGCGATCCCGACACCGGCGGTGTTGACCAGCCGCACGATCCCACCGTCTGCCGGGTGCATCCCGCGGCGGAGTTCGAACGATCCGAATTGGGCCTTGTCCGAGGCGATCCGGATGTCGCAGGCCAGGGCGAGTTCGAGGCCTCCGCCCAGCACCCAGCCATTGAGCGCGGCGACGATCGGCTTGTAGATGCGGTGCTGTCCGCGGGTGATACCCCCGGCGAAACCGTCGGGAAGCTTGTTGCGGGCGAGCATCGGGCCGCCGTCGCTCCACGTCGGCACGTGCGTCTTGAGGTCGGCGCCGGCGCAGAAGGCGTCGCCGGTTCCGGTGAGGACGGCAACTCGGAGGTTGTCGTCGGCGGCGAAGTCCGCCCAGATGGCGCGCAGCAGTTCGTGGGTTTCGACGTCGATAGCGTTCTTGACCTCGGGGCGGTTCAGCCGGATGTGGGCGACGGGACCGCGCTTGTCGTAGACGACCTTGGACATGATTGTTCTCCTTGCAGGAATTCAGGACGAGACCGCGGTGAGGATCTCGGGGGCCGTCGAGCGGTGGAATCCGTCGAAGGGTTCGTTGTGGACAGCGGGCTGCAGTTGCCACCAGCCGCGGCGGGCATTCGGGGCGCCGCCGTCGATGCGCAGGCAGGATCCGGTGACGAATCGGGACGCCGGGGAGAGCAGGTAGACGATCGCGGCGGATACTTCGGCTTCGGTGCCGAAGCGCTGCAACGGGATACCGGGAGTGACCTCGTTCTGAATGAACTCGCGGTCCTTCTCGTCATAGGTGTCCAGGCCGCTCGAGGCGATCGACCCTGGCGCGACGGTGTTGACCCGGACGCCGGCGGCGGCCCACTCGGTGGCGGCACTCTCGCTCAGGGTGAACATGCCACCGCGCGCTGCCGCGGAGTGCGAGAAGTGGGGCCAGCCGTGCCAGATGTCGGCGATCATGTTCACGACCGACCCGCCGTGCTGGGACATCGAACGAGTGAACACCTCTCGCATGACGATGAAGCCGCCGGTCAGGTTGTTGCGGACGACTGCTTCGAAGCCCTTGGTGGAGATGTCCTCGAGCGGTGACCGGTACTGGCCGCCGGCGTTGTTGACGAGACCGTCGATTCGGCCACGATCGCCGACGATGGTGTCGATGACCGCGCCGACGCCGTCCTCATCCCGAATATCGGTGACATGCCTCGACACCGATCCCCCGTCCTCGGTGATCTCACGGCTCACATGGTCGAGCTTGTCCTGGTTGCGCCCGACAATGGCCACGTGCGCACCGAGCGAGGCGAGTTCGTGCGCCGTGCAGCGCCCGATTCCGCTACCTCCACCGGTGACGACGATCGTCTGCCCGTCGAACAGACCTGGTGCATAAACAGATTGGTAAGGCATGGTGACTCCTCTTCAGGCGCGGTCGCTGTACTTCGCGCGCAGTGCAAACTTCTGGATCTTCCCGGTTGCTGTGCGGGGAAATTCCCCGACGTACTCGATGCGTTCGGGGACCTTCCACATGGCGATCTTGTGCTCGTCGGCGAGATGGTGGCGCAGGTCCTCGATCGTGAGACGGGTGTCGTCCCGCGCCACGACCACGGCGCACGCGCGTTCTCCCACCGCATCGTCGGGCAACCCGACCACGGCGACGTCCGCGATCGACGGGTGCAGCAGTAGGGCCTCCTCGACCTCACGGGCACTGATATTGAAACCGCCTCGGATGATGATGTCCTTGATCCTGCCCGTCACCCGCAGGTAGCCGTGCTCATCGATCCGCCCGAGATCACCTGTCCGCCACCAGCCTGCGGAGTCCTGCCCCTCGGCCGTGAGCTCCGGGCGTCGCCAGTACTCGAGCATCCTGCCCGGCCCGCGGTATCGGATTTCGCCATCGACCCCGGGATCGGCCTGCTGCTCGTCGAAATCGACGATTCGCAGTTCGACTCCGGGTACCGGTGCGCCGTCCGAGGACGCAATCCGTTCGATGGAGTCCTCGGGCCGGCAGACCGTGGCCATCATGACCTCGCTGGACCCGTACGCACTCACCACCCGGCACCCCGACAGCCGTTCTTGGGCCTCCTCCACCAACGAGGCGGGGATCGCGGCACCCGCGGTGAGCCAGAACCGCAGCCGGGACACGTCGTGCACCGCCGGGTCGTAGGCGTCGAGCAACATTCGAATGAACGGTGCGGGACTGGCCGTTCCCGTGCACTTGTACGCGTCGATGCGTTCGAGAGCGGCGGCCGGGCTGAAGATGTCGAGTAGATGCGCCTGCGCTCCGGCGATGGTGGGGGCCATGACACCGAGGGTCAGCCCCAGAGTGTGGGCCACCGGTGAGGGCACGAACATCACATCGGACCGTGTCATTCCGAGAACGGGCACGGCCTGCTTGGGCAGAAAAGACGCGGTGTTCCAGGTGTGCAAGCACCCTTTGGGACGCGACTCCGTACCGGAGCTGTAGAGGATGATGTGTGCATCGTCCGCAGCCGATACCGGCGGGAGGGTGTTCGTATCGTGCTCGGCGGCGAGCAGCGTGCCGAGGTCGACTCGGCCGTCGCCATCTCCTGCACGGGCCGTCACGTGGAAAGACACACCGGGGACCGCGGCGGCGATCTTCTCCCCCATCGCCGCATGGTCGAACCCCCGGAACTCGCCGGCGGTGACAAGGCCGACGGCCTCGGAGTTCTGGACGATGAACTGCACCTCGTGCTCGCGGTAGACCGACACCACGGGGACCATGACAGCGCCGATTCTCGCGAGCGCCGCATAGACGAAAAAGAACTCGTTCCAGTTCGGTAGCTGGACGACGACCCGATCCCCCGGCCGCACCCCGAGCCGGATCAGTCCCGCGGCGAGATTCCATGCTCCCTTGCGGAATTCGCCGTAGCTGTAGGTACTGGTGCCGTCGGAAATATACGGGTGGCCGGGATCGACCTCGGCCCAGTGGTCGATCGCTGTGACAAGCGTCGAGTGATCCCAGTAGCCGGCCTCGTAGTAGGCGCGCACCTGGTCCTCGAATCGCGGATCTGCGCTGACAGTCATTGATCAAGCCCCTTCGGCTCTGACGCGGCTCGCATCTGCCGCGTAGGAAAAGTTATACATGATTAACTATCGGACCAAAAGGGGTCACTTCGGAGCGCCTCGCACGCGAGGCGATTTCTGACGTCGACGAGTGGTACGAGGCGTGCGCAGACGGGCGGGTAGTGACCGTCGATCGGGCAGTTCGGTCGCAGTCACGCCTACAAGTAAATTAGCGTTAACAAATCCCGTCGGGGGTCACGGCTCCATGGGGAGACCGACGACGGCGCACGCCGCTCGGCGGAGCATCGCCTTCAGGCGATCGTCCGGCATACCGACGTTGTGGACGAGCGCCGATTGGATCGCGCCGATCGTGGCATGGACGAGAACACGAGCAGCGGACTCGTCGAGCGCGGGGTCTAGTTCACGCACCACGTGCACCCACTCCTCCACGTATTGCCGCTGCTTACGCCGCAGACGAACCTGGTCGTCGGGAGAGAGGTGCTCGACTTCCCGGTAGTAGACGCGTGCGAACTCTCGCTCGTCAACGACGAAGTCGACCTGCCGGTCGATGAGAGCCCGCAGAGCATCGGGGATGGCTTCCCGACGGTCGACGATTTCACTCTCCTCGCGAAGCAGACCATCGAGAGACCGATCGAACAGCGCCAACAGGAGTGTGGCCTTGTTGTCGAAGTGCCGATAGACCGCGGCTCCACTGATTCCGACCTGGGCGCCGATGTCTGCCATCGACACCGCGTGGAACCCACGCTCCGCAACCAGTTCCGCCGCCGCCGCAAGGATCTTCTCCTTACGGTCGGGATCGCGGCGCCGTGCGAACGGTGCAATTTCGGTCATCGACTCCAGCTCTTCCAGATTCCTCGATCGTCGGAACAGTGCACTCGAAGCATATGACCGTGAGCTCGTCGACACTGCCCGGCCCCCTACCTGCAGCCCTACTCGATGAGGAACCGCTCCTTGGCGTAGCGAACCAGCCCGGCGCGGTTGGATTCTCCGGTCTTCTTGAGCATCTTCCCGATGTGGAATTTCACCGTGTGGAACGTGAGGTTCATGCGCTCCGCGATGGCGTAGTTGTCGAGCCCGGCGGCGATCATGGACACGATCGAAAGTTCACGCTCGTTGAACGCCGGTTTCTCGGTGGTTGCCCGGCGCGCGTCCACCCACTCCTTCAGGAGTGCGGGATCGATGTACTGGCCGGAGCGGACGACTGTTCTCAGCATGTCCGGGAGCGCCGACATGCTCGCCGCTTTGAGGATGTATCCCGATGCGCCCAACAGCATTGCCCGGTCCACGAGTTGGGCGTTGCCGTATCCGGTGTAGAACACCACTTTGGTGGCGGGCGAGGCGGCGAGTAGGTCGCGGCACAACGACCACCCCTGCTCTTCGCCGATGAAGAGATCCAGCATGACGATGTCCGGCGAGCAGCGCAGGGCGTCCTTCTCCGCGCTGGCGACACTTGCCGCTGCTCCGAGGAAGACGAAATCGGGTTCCCGCTCGGCCAACCGCTCGAGGCCGGCATGGACTATCTCGTGGTCGTCGATCGAGAAGACACCGATCCGGCGCGGTTCCGGCACGTCGCTCAACTCGATACCGCCTGATCGGAGCCGATCGGGAAGCTGGCCGTGACGGACAGTCCTCCCGACGGGGTGCGATCGAACCTCACCTCGCCGCCGACCTTGCGCGCTTCACGCTGCATGAACTCGATTCCGTAGTGGCCCTCGAAGGGTTCGTGTGCGTCGAAGGATCGACCGTCATCGCTCACCGACATGACGCACACCCCGGGGTGGACCTCGAAGGACATCGAACATCGGTCTCCCTTCGAATGATTCTCGGCGTTGAAGACGGCTTCCTGCCCTACCCTGCACATCGCCTCACCGATGTCTGCAGGCACCCGCACGTGCATGCCCGCTCCGCTGACACCGCCCGACGAGAAGTCGGCAGTTCGGCTCATGCCCGACACACTCGGCACAGCGAACACACGCTCCGCGACGTCTCCGAGCGTGCACTCACTCGCCCGATCGCTCTGCAGGAGGTGACGCAGTTCGTCACGCACCAGCGACATGCACTCGTCGACACTCGCGCTGATGGACGCTGCACGGGATCGGCTGTCACCGGTCGACTGGTGCTCGAGTTCCTCTGCCGCGAAACCGATCTGGGTCAACCGGCGCACCAGATCGTCGTGGAGTGATTGCGCGAGCCGGGCACGTTCCTGGTCTCGAACGACCTCCCGCCGGCTCTCGTCCAGATTGGACCGGTCCAGACCCAGCAGTGCGGCGTTCGCGAAGTCCGCCAGTACCCGTTCGTCGTCTTCGCTGTACGCGCGCGGCCGCCGGCTCGCGACGTAGAGCACCGCCTCGACGTTGCCGCCGTCACGGACGGGAACCGCCAGTGCCGAGTTGATTCCCTCGCCACGCGTCTCCTCGCGCATGGCGGCGCGAAGGTTGCGATCTTCCTCGTAGTTCAATGAACGAATGGGGTGCCCGGTCTCACGCGCCGCCCCGCCGAGCCCCTCGCCCGACCCGACCCGGAGATCACGAAACGGGTCGGTGTTGATCCCCAGCGTTCGAGTGAAGACGAAGTAATTGTCATCGACCGGCAACGACAGGTACGCGACATCTCCTTCGAGCAGATTGCGTGCGGCGGCGAGAGTGATGTCGAAGACGCGGTCCAGTGAGACGTCGGACGTTGCCGCGCGCGCGACAACCCGGTAGGCACGGTCGAGGTCGCGATGCCTGGTCTCGTGGACACGGGCACGGAGCGCGTCGATATCCCGGGCAAATCGCCGGACTGTCGCGAGCGTCTCCGCGTCCAGCGCGGCCGCCGACCCCAGGATCACCTCACCATGCCCGTGGCCGTCCGCGAACGGGAGGATCAGTGCACGGTCGAAATCGAGTGAGACCGGGCGCATCAACGACGTGAGCCGCACGTGCCGGGCCGTGGCCGCGACGGGTGACCACTGGATGTTGCTGCGCACGGGTTCCTCCGGCGTGAACACCGAGCCTCCCAACGGCTCCGATGCAATCACCCGCAGGGGCCCGCCACTCGGTGCGTAGATAATGACGGCCTCGCGCGCCTTCATCGAGACACGGAGAAGCCGCAGCGGCTCGGCGAGCTCCTCCGCGAGCATCGAGAGCTTCCACCGAGGCGAATCTTCCGGGAGACCGACCATGTCATCGAATACTACGGAGATTTGCGTCGCTAGCCATATGGCTAGCCCAGGTCTAGCCGCCTTACGGCGCACTCGTCGTTAGCGTGAATGCATCCGTAATGGTCGTCACAACCGAGGCAGGGTTCAATGTCAGATTCGATCACAATTTCCGCCGCGAGCTTCGCAATCCGTCCGGTGAGTAGTTTCGACGAGTTCGCCGACCATTCACGAGGACTCCTCGACCAGGCGACCGGCAGCGACCTGGTTCTCTTCCCGGAGTTGTTCACGCTGGAGTTGTTCACCATCGCCGATTCGTGGCAAGACGATCCGGTCACCGAATTGACACGTATCGGTGATTACACCCGGGAGTACCGTTCTTTGTTCCGTTCGGAAGCGCGCGAGCGCAATCAATTCATCGCGGCGGGATCGCACCTGGAATATCGCGAAGACGGATACTACAACATCGCATACATTTTCGGTCCCGACGGAGAACAGTACGAGCACCGCAAGACGCATATCTTTCCTGCGGAGGCGGATTGGTCGACGAGGGAGGGCGACGACATGGACGTCTTCGAACTTCCATTCGCCACGGTCGGTTTCAACGTCTGCTACGAGACCGAAATTCCCGAATGTGCGTCGTCGCTCGCCGAACAGGGCGCAGAGATAATTCTCTGCCCGTCGTACACCTTCACCGAGTACGGGTACTGGCGGGTGCGGCACTGCGCGCAGGCCCGCGCCATCGAGAACCAGGTGTATTTCGCACACTGCGCCACCGGCGGCGCGCCCGGCGGCCCCATCCCGAGTGGGTGGACCCAGAGTTCGATCCTCTCGCCCTGCGACCTCCCGTGGACCCCCTCCGGGGTCGTGGCGCAAGCGCCTGAAGCGAACACCGAGAATGTCATCACGGGCATCGTCGATCTCGATGTCCTGCGCCGGAACCGTCTCGACGGTGCCGCGACCACGTTCCAGGATCGCCGCCGGCGCGTGGAGTCCTACCGCCGCTGGCCCTCACACACCACCGCACGCCAGCTCGGCTAGGGCACTCGACCGATCTCGACGAGCCTTACCCCACCACGAGCACGACACCGATATCAGGAGAAGCGACAATGGGTCATCTCGAATTGCCCGCGGGCAAGAAGATTGCAGTCAATCTCGGAACCGACTTCGACGCACAGTCACTCTGGCTGGGTGGATTCAACAAACCCAGCCCGTCCTTTATGTCGCGCGGCGAGTTCGGCGCCAAGGTCGGCGTCCCGCGCCTACTCGATCTCTACGCCCGCTACGACATCAAGACCACCTGGTTCACGCCCGGGCACACCGTCGACACGTTCACGAAGGAATGCGAACAAATCGCCGAGAAGGGTCACGAGTTCGGCCACCACGGGTATTTCCACGAGAACCCCACCCTGATCGACGCCGGGACCGAGGAGGAGCTGGTCGAGCGGGCCTTCGCCACCTTCGACAAGCAACTCGGTGTTCGTCCGACGGGGTACCGCTCGCCGTACTGGGACTACTCCGACAACACCCTGGACATCGTCGAGAAGATGGGGTTCAAGTACGACTCCTCCCTGATGGGCCGCGACCTCGAGGCATACCGTCCGCAACGGTGGGCCATCGACTGGGAGAACGGCAACAAGCCCGGCAAGGCGAGCCACGTCCTCGAACTGCCGGTCAGCTGGTACCTCGACGACTTCCCGCCACTCGCCTGCATCACCGGAGTGCAGGCCGGCCAGCAGGACAGTCGTACCGTCTTCGAACGCTGGCGCGACATCTTCGACTACGGCTACCAGAACGTCGAGGGTGCCGCGTTCGTCTCCTGTGTGCATCCGCAGATCGTCGGCCAGGCCCATCACATGATGTGGTACCAGAAACTGATCGAGCACATGGTGTCCCACGACGGCGTCTGGTTCGCCACCACTGACGAGATCGCCGACTGCTGGGTGGACGACGAGGAGGACAAGCGGAACATGGAGCTTCCCGACATCCGGACCACGGCACCGCGTCCGAGCTACTACCCCGACTTCTGAGTCCGACCGAGAGTTCCGTGTGGCCCGCTCCCGAGCGGGCCACACGGCGTTCCCGTGATGGCCACCGCTGATCATTCCTGCGGGTTGCACGCCTACCGACCACTGCGGCGCACGTCACCTTGCTAACTTTGTGATCACAGATTACATTCAGGTAAGAATCGCGTAACGGTCAGGTTCCCTCGCGCCGATGTACGCCGATTCGTGGTGCCCACGACAACTCGATCCACAGACCTCTCAGGTGTGCCGCGGGACGAACTCCCTCCTCGCCTGCACGTCACCGTGTTCGGGTTCGACAATCCCTGAGCTCAGCACGAAGGAGGATCATCTTGGCAAGAGTGGCGATGACCGGCCGGAACGCAACCCTGGCCGGCCTGGCAGCAATTGTGTTGTGGAGCACCATGGTCGGCATGATCCGACTGGTCACGGAGAGTCTCGGCGCCCTCGGCGGCGCGGCCATGATCTACACGTGCTGCTCCGTCTTGTTGTTCCTCACCGTCGGGTGGCCCACACTTCGCGAGTTCAACCGCGTCTATCTGCTGACCGGTGCGCTGATGTTCGCCGGATACGAAGTGTGCTTCGCTCTCGCGATCGGACTGGCAACCGACGCGCGACAGGCGATCGAGGTCGGCATCGTGAACTACCTGTGGCCGTGCCTGACAGTCCTGTTCGCCATCCTGTTCACCGGTCAGAGATCCTCGATCTTGTTCATTCCCGGCATCGGATTGTCCATTGCCGGGATCGCCCTGGTCCTCGGCGGTGACACCGGACTCGACCTGCCCGGGACCATCGAGAACATTCGCACGAATCCCCTGAGTTACGCTCTCGCACTCCTGGGTGCCGTCATCTGGTCCGCGTATTGCACCGTGACAAAGCTGTTCGCCAAGGGCAACAACGGGATTACTCCGTTCTTCATGCTCACCGCGGCATCGTTCTGGGTCCTGTACCTGATCAGTGACACCGAACCCCTCCACCTGACGCTGACCGGGGTGGTAGCGACACTGGTAGCGGCTTGTGCCATCGGCTTCGGCTACGCCCTGTGGAATGTGGGCATTCTTCACGGAAACATGACCTTGCTCGCTGCCGCTTCCTATTTCACGCCGGTGCTGTCGGCTGCGTTCTCTTCGTTGATGCTGGCTACCGCGCTCGGAGTCACCTTCTGGGTCGGCACCGCCATCGTGTGCGTCGGAGCAACGGTGTGCTGGGTCGCAACGCGCGAACCCAAGAAGGCCGACGAAGTTACTCCTCCGGCAGCGTCCACACCCGAGGTCACCATCACAGACACACCGCAGGATCGACCATCAGTGCGCCTGCGAAGTCGACGGAACTCCTCGCGCGGCCCGACCGCACTCGGACTTCGCCGGCGCAATCACGAAGCCGGCGCGATCGACACCCACTGACCGCCGGGGTGGTGGCGCGCCGAACCGGCCATGAAACATACGAGAACCGTGTCCTTCCGAGCGAAGGACACGGTTCTCGTATGACGCCTGGGTTCTGCTACACGGAGATCGTCTCCGCGGGGGCGGGCGACTTGCCGGTCTGGCCGAGCCCGGCGCTCTCGGAGAGGGACAGCCCCCGGGTCTCGGGTGCCCACATCTGGGAGATCACGGCACCGAAGAGGGTGACGCCGGCGGCGATCAGCATGGTGACGCCGATGCCGAGGCTACTGAGGGACAGCGGAACCAGGAACGTGCCGATCGCCGCGCCGATGCGACTGAGCGAGGACGCCAATCCGACTGCGGAACCGCGGACTTCGGTGGGGAACAGCTCGTTCGGGTACACCCACTGCAGGATCTGGGAGCCGCCGATGAGGACCGCGTAGGCGGCGAAGAGAACCATGATGATCGCGCTCGGCGCTCCGGGGAAGATTCCCAGCAGCAGCAGGGCGAGACCCGACCACACGAAGCTGTGGATCAGCAGCGGGCGCCGGCCCATCCGGTTGACCAGCAACAGCGCGACGATACAACCGACCATGAACAGGATGGTGATGGCGGCGGATCCGATGTGTGCGGCGTCGCCCTCGAGTTTGAGGGCACCGAGGATGGCCGGGGCGAAGGCATAGACGGCGAACAGCGGAACCACCGAGCAGGTCCAGAAGAGGGTGATGAAGGCCATCCGCTTGCCGTAGCCGGAGCGCAGGAGTTCCTTGACACCGACGTTGGTGTCTTCGTCCGCAGGAAGGTCGGCGACGGTGACACCGGGACCGTAGACCTTGAGCAGCACTTCGTTGGCCTTGTCGATCTTCCCCTTGCTGACCAGCCACCTGGGCGACTCCGGCGTGCCGACCCGGGCCACGCAGATCAATACTGCGGGGAGTGCGGCACTGGCGAGCATCCAACGCCACGCGTCGTCTCCGGCGGTTCGCGCCAGGACCTCGCCGACGACGTACGCTGCCGCCGCGCCGACGAACCACATGGTGACGAAGGCACCCAGCAACGGACCACGGTATTTGCGCGGCGCAAACTCCGTCATCAGTGACGTGGCGATCGGGTAGTCCGCGCCCACGGCCATACCCAGGAGCAGCCTCAGCACGATCAACCAGACGACGCCCTCCACGAAGAACTGCGCCACGGAGCAGGCGATGATCGCGATCAGGTCGAGGGTGAACAGGACCTCCCTGCCGAAGCGGTCGGTCAGCCAACCCCCGGCGAAGGCACCGAGCAGGATGCCGATCAGCGTGGACGCCGCGATCAGGCCCTGTTCGGCCGACGACAGGTTCCACTGGCCCGAGATCTGCACCATCGCGACACCGATGATCGAGAGGGCGTAACCGTCGAGGAACGGCCCTCCCGAGGAGAACACCGCTAGTTTCTTGTGAAATGTGGACAGTGGTGCGTCGTCCAACGGATTGGTCGTCATCTCGGACTCCTTGTTGACATACGGTGCCGACCCGGACCTGATGCGGTATTCCTCGGTGGCGATATCGAGGTGGTCGGATTTGATTCAATTCCTGCTGAGACACACGGCGATTCGAGAACACGTGATTCTCACCCGAGGCCGTGTCGGCGACCCGGCGATGCAAGTTGGCTTCGTTCACCGCTTCCCGCACCAGCTGGCGTGATGTGCGCCTCGTCACAGAACAATAATATGTAATCACAGATCACACAACCCCCTGGGCGTGCTTCCACACCGATGGCACAGCAGAGGGCACGACAGCTCACCCGGACGCGGGCCGACCGTCTTCGGTGGCGCGACCGTCCGGCCGTGGTTACTCGGGGGTCATACCGGCCCGAGGGTGCACTGCTCGACGGCGATTCGCGCCGACGGCGTAGAGGTGTGTTTCGCGCTAGCCGGCGTCTGCCGACGCGGCCTGCTCGGTCGCCAGGAGCGCTTTGATGCGGTCGGTCGCGTCGAGGAGCGATTCCTCGTTGACCGCTGCCGCGGATTCACCCGAGCGGTCCCGGGCAGCAGCAACGAGGCGCTCCTGGAATCGCCACAGCGGGTCGTCTCCCCCGGAGTCCAGGCTTCCCTGCGCGCCCACGATCTTGTAGGCCCGGCAATGGTTCCACAGGTTGCGGATCGTCTGCAGAAGAACAGGATTCGCGGCGGCCTCGTACAGGATCGACAACAGGGCCTCGTCGTGGTCGAGGAGGGCGACCACGCGTCCCTCGTCGACGGCGGCGCGCATCAGCGTGAACTCGGCCTGCATCCGGTCGCAGTCCTCGGCGCTGATCCGCTGGGCGCCGAGCCGGGCGGCCTCCACCTCGAGCAACCGGCGCACGTCGTAGA